>NZ_JALJZW010000003.1:80000-390911 GCF_024171495.1 Deinococcus sp. HSC-46F16 | reverse complement strand
CCGCGTGAAGGGGACTCCGGCGGCCTCCAGGTGCGCGGCCAGCCGCTCGACCTCGGCGGCTCCGGGCAGCGTCAGCTCCACGCCCAGCAGCCGGGCCGTCGTCTCGGGCGCGGGGCGGCCTCCCCCGCTTTGCCAGGCGTTCAGGCCGAGGTGGTGGTAGCCGCCCACCGACACGAACAGCGCTCCCGGCCAGCGGGCCACCACGTCAAAGCCCAGCACGCCCCGGGAAAAGGCCTCGGTGGCGGCGACGAATTCCTGGGAAGGCGCGCCGAGCGCATGTCGGTTGCTGATGCGGTCGTCGCCAGCCACGCCGGGGGCCTTCGCCGTTTGCGTGCAGCAGGGTCCGGTAACGCACTGGACGGCCTCCTGGAGGTTCCCGACGGCGAGCGGCTGACCCCGGCTCGCCTGGTCACGCCAATCCCGTACCAAGGCCAGCCTCGTGTCTGTCCTGGCCCTCCTCGACTGCTTGGACGCCCTTCGTCCCCTTGGCTTGCGAGCTGGGCTGGTGAGTCAGCTCCACCCGAACCGGCTGCGCTTGATGGCCCGCAGGGGCGCGCAGGGCACACCCCAGCCCCAGCAGGAATCCGAGCCGGGGTGCCGATTCGCGCCACTCCTCACTGCGAATGCTGTCGGGTTCGCGGCAGCTTCCCCACGAGATGTGCTTGCCGGTCAGAGGGGTCAAGCGCGGGTGGTGGCAAGCCGTGAACGAGCCGGATTCCGTGTTCGACCTCCTGGTCCGCTCCTGGGGGTCACTTCAGAGCTTCTCCAAGACCGTGAAGGCCGAGGAGGTTGATCTGCGAGAGGACGTCGATATGGACGATGCCAGACGGCACATTCTTTTGTTTAGTGCGGACCTCTACAACCGACGCCGACGGCACTCCAGCCTGGGGTACGGCCCACCCGCCGAGTTCGCCGCCCGCTACACTGCCGCCCAGAGGTGACCTGCCCGGCGGTCCTCCATCATGGAGTCACTCCACCGCCCCATTCAGGACATCGAGTCAGGAGCGGTATGCGTATCCGAGAACTGCCGATCATCTTCTCCGGCCCGATGGTTCAGAAGATCCTCGCGGGCGAGAAAACACAGACGCGCCGCATCATCAAGCCGCAACCCGTCCAGATCAACGATGACGTGGACGGCACGTGGCAATGGGTCAAGACGCCTCAATCCTTCGATGACCTGACGATGGCGAACCATCTCGTCGAGCACGCGCGTTTCAGGACGGGTGACATTCTGTGGGTGAAAGAGGCGTACGCGACGCACCCGAACGGCGGTTGCCTCTACAGGGCGGACCGTGGCGACCTGCCGCCTGACTGGCAGGCCGAGGGCATCCGCTGGCGTACGCCTTTGTTCATGCCTCGCCGCCTGTCCCGCCTCACGCTCCAGGTCGTGCGGGTCTCCGCGCATCAAATCCAGAGGATCACCGATCAGGACACGCACGCGGAGGGTTTCTGGAATGACGAGAACGACACGGCCCGCTCCCAGTTCGTGAAAGCGTGGTGTCGCTTGAACGGCGTGGAGGCGTGGGACGGGAATCCTTGGGTGCTCGCCATCGAGTTCAAGCGCCTCGCCATCTCATAGACCTGCGGCGAATGTGGGAGGGGAAGCTGGCCGGGTGGGGCACGCGCGACCGGAGCGGGCGCTGAAGATGAACCGCGGGCCGTTCAAGCAGCGGACCGGGGTGTCCCCCGAGATGGAAGCGGTGCTCAGCTCACCTGACCTGAACCTCTTATGCGTGCCCGCCGCGTTTCGAGCCCGCCTAGAGGCAAGCCCCCGGTAATTGGGCCGGGGGCTTGTTCATGAATGGCCAGGCGACCCGTTCCCATCTTCATCACCGCGCGCCGGGGCCTGATGTGGGCCAGCAGAACCCTGTCTTCGCACTCACCTCAGGAGGAACCATGACCACCCCCGTTCCCACCACCCCCCTTCCCTCGGGCGTGCGTGTGCCCGTGCTGGGGCAGGGCACCTGGCACATGGGGGAAGACCCCCGGCGCCGGGCGAACGAGATCGCCGCCCTGCGCGCGGGGCTCGACCTCGGGCTGACCCTCATCGACACTGCCGAGATGTACGGGAACGGCGCCGCCGAGGAACTGGTGGCCGAGGTCGTCGAGGGCCGCCGCGACGAGGTGTTTCTGGTGAGCAAGGTGCTGCCGAGCAACGCCTCGCGGCAGGGTGTCCTGCGGGCGTGCGAGCGCAGCTTGCGGCGGCTGGGCACCGACCACCTCGACCTCTACCTGCTGCACTGGCGCGGGCGGACGCCGCTGGAAGAAACGCTGGCCGCCTTCGAGGACCTCCAGCGGGCGGGCCTCATCCTTGAGTGGGGCGTGAGCAACTTCGACCCGGCCGACATGCAGGAACTCGCGGCGCTGCCCGGAGGCGAGGCCGCCGCGACGGATCAGGTGCTCTACAACCTGACCCGCCGGGGCGTGGAATATGACCTGCTGCCGTGGTGCCGGGAACGTGGCGTGCCCGTCATGGCCTACTCGCCCGTCGAGCAGGGCCGCCTGCTGGGCCACCCCGCTCTGGAAGAGATCGCCCGCGACCACGGGGCCACGCCCGCGCAGGTCGCCCTCGCGTGGGTGCTGCGGCAAGGGGGCGTCATTGCCATTCCCAAGGCGGGGACGACGGCGCATGTTCAGGACAACCGGGCCGCGCTGGACGTGCGCCTGACGGCGGACGACCTCGCCGCGCTCGACCGGGCGTTTCCGCCGCCGACGCGGGCCACGCCGCTCGAAATGCTGTGAGGCGGGCTGCACGCAGGTTCCTCCTCTTCAGGAAAACAGATCGGCTCTCTTCCCCGGACCTGGCCTCGCGGGAGCAACGGAACGAGGAACCGGCATCACGCTGTTTTCCCTCCGTGGCAAAGAAGGTTCGGCCTTCCCTCTTCGAGCGCTTCGATTTCAATGAGCCGCTCGGCGAGTTTGACGCACTTGGCGGAGTTAGGGTAGCGACACGATCCGCACAAAATCGTACGCTTGGAACCTCGCCATGCCCCTGCCTACCTGACGCCGGGGTGAAGGCGTCCTCACCACCTTTGTTCTAGCCGAGCCGTTAAGCGGGCGCGGACGCCGACCGGGCGCTCAGTTCCAGCCAGTCCAACTCCTCCTCGACGAGGTGGTAGGCGTCGTCCCCAATCTTCCCGGTGCGGCGTATCTCGGCGAGGGCACGGCGAGACGCGTCCACCACCCGTTGCCGCAGCACGTTGTCCGGCGCGTCGTGGGGGTCCCCGCCGTCCCGGACCAGGCCCAGGTCCGCCTGGTACTCCAGCCGGAGGCGCCCCGCGGCCTCGGAGTCGTCGCCCTCCAGCGCCCTCAGGGCTGCCTTCAGCGCCCCTCCCCGCGCCAGGCGGAGTTCCGTCTCCACCGTCGTGTCCTGGGGGAGACGGAGAACGGTCAGCAGCGGGCGCAGTGTCAGCCCCTGGATGACCAGCGTGCCCAGCACCACGACGAAGGCGGTGAGTTGAATGAAGTCCCGGGAGGGAAACTCATCCGGGAGGGCCAGGGCGGTCGCCAGGGTGACGATCCCGCGCATCCCCGACCAGCCGATCACCAGCCCGTTCTTCGCCCGCAGCGGGGCCGTGGAGGGCTGAGCTGGGTGAGTATCGGACGAGCGACGCCTCCCCCGCGAGAGGGCGTAGGACAACGCCCAGACCAGACGCACCAGGATCACCACAGCCAGGATCACGAGCGCGGCGACCAGGGAGCGCCGGAGTTCCGCGCCGCTCAGGGCTTCGAGGATCGGCCCCAGTTGCAGGCCGATCAAGGTGAAGGCCAGCACGTTGAGCACGAAGGTCACGGCGTCCCACACCGCGAAGCTGGGCACCCTCAGCCGTGCGGACATGCCCGACTGCCTGGCCGTCGTCAGCCCGAAGACGACCACGGTGACCACGGGAGAGAGGCCCAACCTCTCGGCGAGGAGCCACACCCCGAAGGTGAGCACGAACTGGACGATGACCGATGTGGGCGCGTCGTCAATGTGCCCGATCAGCCACGTGACTGGCCAGGTGAGCAGCCAGCCCACCGCGACGCTGCCGAACACGACCAGGGCGAAGGTCGGCAACGCGCCCACAACACTGAAGCTTCCACTGATGACGGCCCCGACCGCCAGGGTGTAGATCAGCAGGGCGGAGGCGTCGTTGAGCAGGCTCTCGCCCTCCAGAATCTTGCGCAGGCGGTAGGGCGGGTTGACTTGCCGCATCACGGCCAGCGCTGCCACGGCGTCCGGGGGTGCGAGCAGGGCCCCAAGTGCAATCGCTGCGGCCCAGGGAACGTCGGGGAAGAACAGCCGGGCGGTGAAGGCCACGGCAACGGTCGTCAGGCCAACGGCCACCACGACCAGCGATAAGACCGCCTGCCAGTTGTCCCGCAGGTCGCGCAGCGAGGTGTCGTAGGCCGCATCGAGCAGGACAGGGGCGACAAACACCGCCAGGATCAGTTCGGGCGGCAGGTCGAAGCGGGGCGCACCCGGTAGGAACGCAACGA
Organism: Deinococcus sp. HSC-46F16; assembly: GCF_024171495.1. Classification (NCBI taxonomy): domain Bacteria; kingdom Thermotogati; phylum Deinococcota; class Deinococci; order Deinococcales; family Deinococcaceae; genus Deinococcus; species Deinococcus sp. HSC-46F16. The sequence goes on along the minus strand of NZ_JALJZW010000003.1, from coordinate 386,432 downwards.
CCGCCCCCCCCACAGCGAGGAGGGTGGGATAGGGGATGTTCAGCCGCCGGGCGACGACGGACAGAATGGTCGCTCCCAGCAGGAGTCCGAGCAGGGTCTCGAAGATCAACATGCGTGCGGGTGCCTCCCTGAAAAGGGACTCTGGTGCCTGACCGGGGGAGAACATCGTACGCTGAGGACCTCACTCCAAGCCGCATCTGTGGACGGCTTCTCGTGGCCCATGAGCGAGATCAGGGTCGCTGCCGTGAGACGCCACGGCTCCAGGTCTTCGCTGAGACAGAGCGTTTCGAGGTCTTCCCATCGCCCTGTTCCTGTCCCTGAGAGAGGTGCAAGTTCACGACCAGGGACTGTCCGTTTCTGGGGCGGGCGCACGATCTCCAGATACCGTTTCAGAGCGCTCAGGTTGCGCTGAAGGCAGGCGATTCGGGCGGCGATACGGTCACGCTCCACTTCGAGGTGCCTTATCCCGGCCCACTTGCGAGATGAGGAGACGGGCAAGGCCGACTGGGAAGAAGGGGTGACCCGGCCCGCCCGCCGTCGCCCGGGAAGCCCGGAGGTCGCACGCACCAGGGTGGAGTTGGAGGACCCCTCACCCGCCCTGACGACGGGCGCGGCGCCAGAGGTCCAACCCGATCGGCAGCAGGCTCGACGCCGTGAGCAGCCCCATCACGCCGAGGGCGGGCAGGCCGCCCGCAAAGGCCGCGATGCCCAGCGCCAGCCCCGCCGCAAGGAGGTTCCAGCCCACCTGCGGGCCATCCCAGCGGCTGCCCGAGGCCAGGTAAGCCCAGTTGATGACGGCGAGCGCCGCGAAGCACAGCGCGATGGCCCCCGCCAGCAGCCAGCGCGACGGGTCGGACAGGGCCGGTTGCGCGGCCTCGCGGATGGCGTGCATGACGCCCATCGCCCCGGCCCCGATGCCCACCGTGAAGGGCAGGTGGGCGTACAGCCAGGTGTTGTAGGGCGCGGTGCGGCCCTCCCGGACGGCCTGAACCGGCGCACCGTCCGACGTCTCGAAGTACACCCACCACAGCGCGAAGGCCAGCAGCAGCGCCAGGGCCGCGATCCCCGCCGCCGGTCCCTGGGTCTGCTGGCGGAGTCCCTCCACCGCCCCCACGGTGCTCTCGCCCAGGACGATCAGCGTGAAGTTGCCGAAGCGCTCCTGGAGGTGCCCGGTGTTGGGCGGGAAGCGGCCGTTCCAGCGCGCCAGCACCAGCGGGGTGCCGACATCCACCACGAAGGCGGCGCCCCACAGCCAGAAGCGGGCCGGTGCGGGCACCAGGGCCGAGACCAGCCACAGCAGCGCCGCGAGGCCATACCCCAGCGCGAAGCGTGAGGCGGCCTCCCGCGCCTCGGGGGACGCCCGCGCCGCGTAGGCGTAACTGAGGGCCAGGACCAGCCGGAACGCCCCGTAGGCGAACGCGAACCCGGCAGCCCCCGACCCCAGGGCGTCCTGTGCCCGCAGGGCGAGCATCAGCGCCAGGCCCATCTGGACCAGCGTGATCAGGCGGTCACTCAGGTCATCGGTGCCGAAGCGGTCCACGTAGTAGACGTAGCCGACCCAGGCCCACCAGACCGGGACCGACAGGACCAGGAAGCCCAGGACGGCGCTTCCCGTGATGCCCCCTTCCAGCCGCCGCGCCACCTGATCCACCGCCACCACGAAGACGAGGTCGAAGAACAGCTCCATCCACGTCGTCTGGCGCTCCCCCTGCTCGCCGGTCCGCAGGCGCGGGGGTTCAAAGAGTGGCCGGTCGGGACGCCGCCAGGTGCCCGAGGCCGTCTCGTCCCCCAGCTCGTTGGTGCTGCCTGGAATTCTGTCCACGTCTCACCTCGGCTGGGAATGCATCAAGTTGTTTGGGCTGAAGGAATTCAAGGCCGTGCTGGTCGCCTACCGCTCAGTTCTCAGACCGCGTGCCACACCACGTCCCTTCAGACCTCGAAGCCGGGGGGCCAGGGGGCGGCGGCGCGACCCGGCGGGCGTCTGGGCGCGAGGATGACGCAACACGTTTCCGAGACGGGCGTGGGTGACCAGACCACGCTGTGCGCGCCAGACCTCCCGAAACCCTCGCCGTGATCGCTCCCGATTCCTCGTCGCCCGGTGACCCTGCTCCATCCGCCTGTTTTTCCTGGCGTCCGCGCGCACCCGAATGTGCTGGACACCTGCAAGACCGGGCACCTCCAGCTCGTCGAGCAGACGCTGGAAGAAGCGCCTCGCCGCTTCAGAACCCCAATGCTTTGGCAACACTCCGTTCAAGCGTCTCTCGCAGCTTGCTCCGACAGGACAAAACGCGGCGGGTTACCGCCTCCCTCACCGCAACAGGACGGGCTGGGCGTCGATCCTGATTCGGAAGAGGCTATAGGGCTTGCGGCGCAGGTCCTGCCCGCCGTGATAGCGCGCCTGACGGTGGAGTTGATTGGCGGTCACGTAGAGGTAGCCGTCCTTCGCCACGGACAGGGTGTCGGGCCACAGCAGGCGTGGGTCGTGAACGACGGTCTCCCACACGCCCCCTTCCTTGCGCCGCAAGATGGCGTTGTGTTCGTAGTTCCCGGAGTAGATGTATCCGTCCGCGTCGGACTCCAGCCCGTCCGAGGCCCCGCCCCGGTCCCCTTCGTCCCGGACGGCGGCGGCAACTACCTGTTCATCCAGAGAGCGGTCCGCCAGGGCATCGGTGCTCACGCTATACAGCCGCCGACTGCCGAGCGGGCAGTAGTACAGGCGTGAGCCGTCGGCCGAGATGGCGATGCCGTCCGATCCCATTCCCGCACCCTGCTTGACCTCTCCGTCCTGCTGTTCCAGAAAAGGCCGTCCCTCGACGATGGGGAGGAAATCCTTCAGGTCCTGCGCCTTGGTGGAGGGATGGTCGTGCAACTTGCGCCAGCTCTCGCCGCTGGCGAGGTCCACCACGATGAGGCCGTTGGGTCCCTGCTGCGCCGAGTCGGTGATGAAGGCCATCCCCGCCTCACCGCGCCGCAGGTCGAAGCGCACGTCGTTGAGGTACGTGGTGGGCAGGGCCACGTCCTGCGGAAAGAGAATCGTCTGGACCACCTGATCCGTCGCCAGGTCCACGCACAGGAGCTTCGGCCCCCCGTACTGCGTGGGCTGGAACAGCGGACTGCCGGTGTCGAGAATCCACAGCCGGTCCGCCGGATCGACCACCACGCTCTGCACCGACACCAGGGCGGCGGCAGGGTCATCCGGATCGGTGTCGTTCGTCGCCTGGTCCGGGTAGGCCACCGGTTGGCCGTCCCGCACCTCGGCGACCGTGAACGGCACGTCGTCGCCCCACTTGGGGAAGTTGACGAAGATGCGCCCCGTCTGGGACACCGTCACGCCCGTGAGCATCGCCCCGCCAAAGGTCGCCACCACCTCCAGCGTTCCGGCGGGTTCGTCGGCGGGCAGGTTTTGCGCCTGATCATTCATGGGGGCCTCCAGATGAGAAGACATAGGAGATCGGAGGCGGGGGCAGCAGGCTCCCTCTGCTGCCCCCGCGTTCGGCCTGAAGTTAGGCACCAGGGTGGAGGATCACCTTGGTCCAGCCGTCGTTGCGCTCGTCGAAGTTCTTGTAGGCGTCGGGCGCCTCATCCAGCGGCAGATGGTGTGAGACGATGAAGGAGGGATTGGCCCGGCCCACCGAGATCAGATCGCGCAACTGGCGGTTGTACGCCTTGACGTTGCACTGCCCGGTGCCCACATGCTGCCCCCGGAACCAGAACATCCCCCAGTCGAAGGGAATCTCGCCTTCTTTGGCGAGCTTGGTGGGGCCGCCCGGGTCCTGCGGCACGAAGACGCCCACCACGCCGATTCCCCCGGTGAACTTCACCGATTTCACCAGGTTGTTCATGGTCAATCCGGGAATCTCCTTGCCGTGATGGTCATGGCACTGGTACCCCACGCACTCGCAGCCCCGGTCCGCCCCGAGACCGTTGGTCAGTTCCAGCACCCGGTCCACCGGATTCACCTGTGAGTCGTTGATGGCGATGGCCCCGATGCTCTCGGCGAGCTGCAGCCGGTCGGCGTGGTGGTCCACCACCATCACCATGCAGGCCCCCTGAAGCATGGCGGAGTAGGCCGCCATCAGGCCCACGGGACCGGCACCGTAAATCACGATCGACTCGCCGGGGCACAGCCCCGCCAGCCGGGTCGCGTGCCAGCCGGTCGGGAAGATGTCGGCCACCATCACGTAGTCGGCCTCCTTTTCCTGGGCGTCTGGGGGGAGCAGCAGGCAGTTGTAGTCCCCGTAAGGCACCCGCAGGAGTTCGGCCTGCCCGCCCGGGTAAGGCCCCATGTCGGCAAAGCCGTAAGCCGCACCGGCCATGCCAGGGTTGGCCGTCGTGAGGCAATAGGCGCTTAGGCCCCTCTCGCAGTTCTTGCAAAAGCCGCAGCCGATGTTGAAGGGCAAGACCACCCGGTCTCCCACCTTCACGCGGTCCACCGCCTCGCCGACCTCGATCACTTCGCCGAAGTTCTCGTGGCCGAAGATACTGCCCTGCTCAAAATCGGTGCGGCCCTCGTACATGTGGAGGTCGCTGCCGCAGATGTTGGTGCTGGTAATCCTGACCAGGACGTCGGTGGGGCGCTGGAGCTGGGCATCCGGGACGTTCTTCACCGCGACATCGCGGGGACCATTGTAGACGACTGCTTTCATGGTGTTCCTCCTGCTCCAGGGGACGCATCCCTGTGGTGCCGTTGAACAGGCTGCCGACCGCTCGCTGTCCCGTCTGTTCCCCTTGGGGGCCTCCTCTCCCCGGGGAGCTTGGCCGCCATGCCCTCCCCCTTCTCGGGGTGGGGTGCCCGCCCGAGCAGTTCGGCGTTCTCCTTGATGGCCGCTGCGACCGGGAAGTCGTGAGGTCTGGGCACTGTGCTGAGAACGATCTGGGGATGGTTCAACTCGCCGTGATGGTCCTTCTGCCGAGGCCGTGTCGAGACCGGTTCATGGCCCCACTCCTCTCCCAGCCTCTTGCCGACCGTCAGGGGGTGAAGACGGCGCGTACGATGCCGTCTTCCTTCTTCTTGAACATGTCGTAGGCGCGCGGCCCGTCCTCCAGCGAGAAGTGGTGCGTGGCGAGGTAGGACGGGTCGAGTTCGCCCTTCACCGCGTGCTCCAGCAGTCTGGGCAGGTAGTGCTGGCCGTGCTGCTGGGCGGTGCGCACCGTCAGGCCCTTGTTCATGATCACCCCGATAGGGAACTTGTCCATCACGCCGTACACGCCCAGGATGGACAGCGTGCCGCCCTTGCGGACCGCCATGATCGCCTGCCGCAGCGCCTGCCCCCGGTCGGTCACGAGGCGCAGCGTCTGCAAAGTCTTGTCGTACAGGTACCCCGGCCCGGTGCCGTGCGCCTCCATCCCCACCGCGTCGATGCAGGCGTCGGGACCGCGCCCACCCGTCATCTCCTGAAGGATGGCGAGCACGTCGGGCGTTTCGGCGTAGTTGATGGTTTCCGAGCCGATATGGTCGTGCGCCATCTTCAACCGTTCGGGAAAACGGTCGATGGCGATGACCCGCTCGGCCCCGAGCAAAAAAGCACTCTGCTGGGCCATCAACCCCACGCCGCCGCAGCCCCATACCGCCACGATGTCGCCCGGCTGGATGTCACAGAAGTCGGCGCCCATGTAGCCGGTGGGAGCGGCGTCGGAGAGAAAAAGGACCTGCTCGTCGCGCAGGCCGTCGGGGACGTGGAAGCAGCCCACGTCGGCGAAGGGAACGCGCATGTACTGCGCGTGCGATCCGGCGTACCCCCCGAACGCGTGGGTGTACCCGAAACACGCGCCCGTCGGATGGCCGAGCAGGGGGGCCTGCAACTCGGCGTTGGGATTGGTGTTGTCGCACAGCGAATACAGGTCGTGCTGGCAGTACCAGCAGTCCCCGCAGGCGACGAAGGAGGGCACGACCACCCGGTCGCCCTTCTTGACGTTCTTCACCTCGGGGCCGACCTCCTCGACGACGCCCGTGAACTCGTGGCCGATCACGTCGCCGGGCAACATGCTCGGCACGTACCCGTCGATGAAGTGCAGGTCCGAACCGCAAGTGGTGGACATCGTGATTCGCAGGATCACGTCGTGCGGGTTGACGATCTCGGGATCGGGGACGGTCTGGACCCGCAGGTCGTTCACGCCTTCCCAGCAGAGTGCGCGCATAGGGGTTCTCCTTGGGTTCGCTGCGCTGAAGTGGAGGTCATCCCCGTTCCGGTTGAATCCTGTGGTTTTCAGGAGGTAGGCCCGACCAGAGGGAGCAGGAACCACATACGGTTTCTGGAAGTGGAGAAGGGGATCGGTGTTCTTCCGTGCCCTTCGGAACGGACAGAAACCGTATCAGGCGGTGCTTGCCCGGGCCGAGGGGTTACGGTCCAGGGTGGGGATCTCCCCCGTCTCGACCAGGCTCTTGAAGCGCCGCAGGGCGTCCCCCACCAGCACACTCGGCCCCAAACCGTTCAAGGCCTTGGCCGCCGCTGCGCCGAGCGCGCCGCCGGGCGGCTGGAAGTGCAGGCGCAACGTGACCTCGGTGCCGCGGTCGCCCGGCGCCGGACGAAAGCGCACCTCACCCCGGTTGGGCAGCTCGGTGCCCGGCAGCGACTGCCAGCTCACCAGTTCTCCGGGGCGGTGTTCTACGACCTGGGTGTCCCAGGAGAGGCGGCGCCCACCGGGAACGCGCACCGTCCAGTGCGCCCGGTCCTGATTCGTCTCGGTGACCTCGGCGAAGTGCTCCATGACGCGGGGCAGGTGTCCCCCCTGGCGCCAGAAACGGTACAGCTCTTCGGCGGGCTTGCCGATGGTGATGGAGCGCGCTACCTCGGCCATCTGGGCTTCCGCCCCAGCTCGACCGGACCGCATGGCCAGTTGTCGGTACAGCAGGGCGCCACCCGCGAGCGCCAGCGCCACGCCGCCGAACGAGACGCGCCGCAGGCCGAGCGTCAGCAGGACCCCGCCGAGGATCAGGGTGACCCGGCGCTGCTGCTGACTCGCCTTGCCTGGCCTCTGCGAAAGCGCCCCCTTGAACGCGTCCGCAATCCCGCCCGTGGCCGGTCCTCCCAATGGGCTTCCCGCGTCCATACCGCCTCCTCCGTAATGACTTACCCGTGCGCGTTACCAGCATCGTTGGTCTCGCACCACACCCTGGTGTCTGTGTAGCCGCTCGAAATGGTGTGGGAAGGGCACCCCCTGTTGTCGGTCATTCCTGAGCGAACCCGAGTTCTAGACTGGTGAAGGAGGAAAGGCACAGCGACACCCCGACCACCGTGAGCAACAGCGTATTGGCGCGACGTCGACCTAGGATTGACGCCCTCCCTGCGTGTAGCCATTCAGACAGTTGTGGCCAGCGTAAGAGTCCTTCTGACCTGAAATCCGACTCACCTGGGCTGATGGCCAGCTTTGGAATGGCTTAAGGCTGTCCAACCAAATTCTTAGAAGATCCTTATAATGAAGGATCACCTTTGACATTTCACTGTGCTGCACGCAAGGATGCGGTTTCAGATGACGTTCTGACGGCCGCCCGTGTAGAGCTACCGTTCTTGACAGGCCACTGGAGGGTGTGGGAGCGACCGTGTGCCCGGAGGATGTGGCTCTCGTCCCTGCTGTTCGAGCACGGGAGTGTCCTAGAGCGCGACCACTTTGAGCTGCCGCCGATGCTGGGATGCTGGCGGAGGGCGTCCTTCGTTCCTTTGCAAACCCCGCTCAGTTGTGAGAAGGAAAGCCGCTGAAGGCTTATTGTTCGTTTCCGTACCATTACTGGCGTCACCCCGCACAGGCCTCAGCCCAGAGAGGGTGCGGGGGGCAGGGAAGCGTCTACGTGGCCGCGTCCTGCCCGGTCCAGTGGCCCCGCGAGCGGCACCCGACTTGCCGGGGAGCTGCCTCCCTGCGTGGGCCACGCTCTCGGTGGCCTCGGAGGCTGGTCCCCACAGGGTGAGGGATGAGACATGAGAGCGCAACACGCCGGATGGCTCAGGTCATCGAGAACCCCAAGCGGATCCAGACAAAATCCGCCCGCGAGAGATCAGAAGCGCGAACATTCCATCATTGCCCAGGTCCATGGACGGCAGCACGGCTGGCCGAGCGGGCAGCCCGAGCAACACCACCTCACCCAGCTCGTCTGCCACCGGCTGAACCGCCGTTGCCAGGGCCGACTCCAGCAGGTAAATCTCCCCACTGAGGCCCCCGCAGGTGGGATCACTTTCCCCTTGCGGCGGTCAAGAGCTGTGCTATGGCCGCGTAGCCACGCCGCTTGGCGTGTCCCAGGGGCGTGGTCCCGTCGCGGTCGGCCAGGTTGGGATCCGCGCCCGCCGCGAGCAGCAACCGCACAATTTCGGTGTGCCGCGCCCCACCATCGCCTAGAATTACGGCCTCCAGCAGCGCGGTCCAGCCCAGGTTGTTGACGTGATCGACGTTGATCTCCGTCTTCAGGAGCTCGCGGACGTACGCGACGTGGCCCCGGTCCGCGGCCGGAATCAGGGCGGTGCCCCCGAAGCGGTTGGTGCGCGTTAGATCGGGTCCTGCCCGCAGCACCTCGCGCAGCATCGCCACGCTGCCCGTCTCGCCGGTGACCAGCAGGGCGTTGTTGCGGGCCGCGTCCTGCGGGTCCGGATCGGCCCCGGCGTCAATCAGCAGGCGGGCGACGGCCACATGGTCTCCCAGCGCCGCGGCAGTCAGGGCGGTGCGGCCGTCCGGGCGCCGGGCGTTGGCCGAGGCCCCGCGCCCCAACAGGTCGCGCACACGCCCGGCGTCGCCCTGCTCGGCGGCCTGCCACAGGGCCGCATTCCGTGTCATCTGGCTCACCTGTCCCGGAGGGGTGGCCGCCCCACCCGCGCCCGCCGCCCAGGGCAGCGCGAGGAGAGCGGCCAGCACGGCGGCTTTCACCGGCCCAGGACCGCTGTGGCCGCGTCGGTGCCGCACTTTTCGTCGATCTGGCCGCTGGGCGCACCGCCCACGCCGATGGCGCCGACCACCGCACCCTCCACCCGAATTGGGGCGCCGCCTGCCAGCACGAGGAAGCGGTCAATGCGGGCGAGTTCGGCCGAGGCAGGGTTGTTGCGGATGTTCTCCGCGATGGCCGCCGTCGTGTTGCGGGCCGAGGCGCTGGTGTACGCCTTACGGAAGCTGGCGTCCACGGTGTGCGGTCCGGCATTTTCCGCCCGCGCCACTGCAAGGGTGATCCCGGCCCGGTCCACGACCGTCGCCGTGACGTTGTAGCCCTGCGCGGCACAGTTGGTGACCGCAAGCTGGGCGATGCGCAGCGCCGCCGCGAGGCTGAGGCTGGCCTGGGGCACGGTGGCTGTCGCGGCGAGCCGGACGGGGGACGGTGCGGGCGGAGTCTGCGCGGGCGTGGTCTGGGCGAGGGTGGTGGGCAGGCTCAGGGCCAGCAGGCCGAGGAAGATTCGCTTCATGCGTCCACTGTGGCGCCCGCACCCGGTTCCGTGCCATTCGGGGGGGTGCGGTGCCGCCTCCGTAAAATTACGGACCTTCGTCCAGGCTGGCCAGGTAGACCCGCACAAGTTGCGCGAGGGAGGCCGCGCCCAGCTTCTCGAAGAGGCTCGCTCGGTGCGTCTCCACCGTGCGGACCGAGATGCCGAGCGCCCGCGCGGCCTGCTTGTTGCTCGCGCCGTCCACGATCAGGCGCAGCACCTCCCGCTCCCGCGCCGTGAGCCCCGCGACGGCCCCGCGGGCTTCCTGAGTGACCGCGAGCCGGGACCGCCGGGCCAGGTGCGTGCGAATGCCCAGCGCGACCCCTTCGAGCAGCGCGAGTTCATCGACCGGCTTGGTCAGGAACTCGGTCGCACCTCCCTTAAACGCGCGGCGGCAGACGTCGATGTCCCCGTGCCCGGTGATCACGATAACCGGCAGGTCCACGCCCTCCCGCGTAAGCTGTTCTTGCAACTGCAAGCCGCTCACCTGCGGCATCCGCACGTCGAGAATCAGGCAGCCGAGCGCCTCCCGGTCGAGCGCCGCCAGGAAGGCTCGGGCGTCCGGAAAGTCCCGAACCTTGAGTCCCACGGTGCCCAGCAGGGTCGCGAGGGCGTCGCGCACCGCGTCATCGTCATCCACCAGGAACACGGTGGGTTCGGTGGCGGGCAGAGGCTCACGCATGGGCGGCCTCGCGCCGGGCCAGCGGCAACGTCAGGGTGAACGCCGCGCCCCCGGACACGTTCTCTCCCCGCAGGTCGCCTCCCATCCCCTGCATCAGGGTGTGCGACAGCGACAGCCCGAGCCCCAGCCCGTCCCGCTTGGTGGTGGTGAAGGGGGTGAACAAACGGTCCCGCACCGTGTCCGGCAATCCCGGCCCGGTGTCCCGCACCTCCACCAGAGCGGTTTCCCCCTGGGGACGGGCGCTGAGCCGCACCTCGGCCCGCGGCGTGCCCCCTGCGGCCTCGGCCGCGTTCCGCACGAGGTTGAGCAGAACCTGCTCCAGATGCACGGGGTCCCCCTGCACGATCAGGGCCGCGGGGCTGGGGCGCACCGTGAGGACCACGCCCCGGTGCTCGGCCTCGTGCCGGGTCAGGGTCGCCACGTTCTCCAGCACCTGATTCAGGTCGACCGGGCGCGTCTGGGTGGGCGCCCGCTTCACCAGGGTCCGCAGGTGGGCGATGATGCTCGCCGCCCGCTTGGCCTGGGTGACGGTCGCCTCCACCGAGCGGCGGACCTGGGCCTCCTCCCGCTCGGGGTCGCCCAGCAGCCGCAGCGCCGCCTGACCGTGGCTCACGATGGCCGTGAGGGGCTGGTTGAGTTCGTGGGCGAGGCCCGCGCTCATCTCGCCCAGGGTGGACAGGCGGGTGACATGCGTCAGCATCTCGGCGTGCTCGCGCACCCGCCGCTCGCCCTCCTCCAGCGCGGCCTGAACCCGTGCCCGCAGCGGCCCCACGTCGCGCAGCACGAGCACCCATCCGGCTCCTTGCTCCCCCTCTCCCGGGAGGAGAGCCAGCGCCCCCTCCACCAGCCGCGCCCCTTCCCCCGTGACCAGGGTGACCCCCTGCGGCAATTCGGTGGGGACGGGCTGCCCCCAGAAGGCGTCGGGGTTGAAGGGCTGCTGATCCAGGGTGGCCCGGAAGCACACTGCCTCCCGCAGGTCACGGCCCTCGCTGAGGTGACTTCCCACCAGGGCGCGGGCGGCCGGGTTGGCGAGGCGGACCCGGTACCCGGCGTCGGTGACGATCAAGGCCTCACTGACCGCGTGAAAGGCGCCTTCGGCCCGGGCCCGCTCGGCCTCCAGGGCTTGCCTGGCCTCCCCGGCGGCCCGGCGGGCCCGCTCGCGGCCCTCGACGAGACGGACCCAGGCTCCGGCAATCCCCGCCAGCACCAGGGTGAGCAGCCCCAGGCCCGCTACCGGCAGCTCCGCCCAGCGCAATGGGTGCTCGCCCTCCAGCAGGAACGGTTGCTGGACACTGCCCAGGACCTTGCTGACCCGCAACACTGGCAGCAGGTGGTCTGCGGTGTGCACGGGGTCGCCCGCGGCCCATTCGGCGAGCCCCCGTCCGTCTCCGGGGCGGCGCAGGCGAAAGGCCGAGGTCAGGTCGCTGAAGTCCTCCTCGCGAAAGAGGCGGCGGGCATCCACCCACACCCGGACCTCTCCGCGCGAGAGGGCATACAGCGCGGGCAACGTGGGATGCCACCGCAGACCGGTTTCGTCCGGGGGCAGCGGCCTCTGCGGCAGGGCTGCCCCACTTGGGCCCAGGTCCTCACAGCGGGGGCGGCAGCGTTGCACGCCGACGATCTGCGGGTACTGCGCCCGCATGGCCGAGGCGTACTGCCCCAGGGCCTCGTCCTGCACGTCGGCGCGGGCCAGGGCCGTCAGGCTGGCAAGCACGGCTTCTTGCTGCTCGCTGCGCTGGGACAGCACCCGGTGCAGGATACGCGCCCCGGTCTCGAACCGGACCTGTGCGTCACGGGCCGACGCACTCCACCACAGCAGCCCTACCAGCAGCGTGCCCCCCATCCAGGCGAGCAGCGCGGCGCGGTACAGGGGCTTCATGGAGTCATCATGGCCGGGACGAGCGCCGGGGTGTCAAGGGTGGAGCCAGAGCATTCGTAATTCAAAGGGTCACCAGGACTGCCCGAGGGCAACAGGGCTGTGCTGCCCGGAGGGAGATACAAGCAGGCCGTGTCCTCTCGTTCCCACGAGAGCTCCGTCAGTCTTTCTACGCCAGTCTGGAGCCATGCGTCTGCTTCCCGCCGCCCTGCTGCTGGGCGCCTTGTTGCTCCAAGGCGCCCAGACCCGTGACCTGACCCCCGCCGAGCGCCAGACGGTGGCTTCCCAAGTGCCGCTCTGGTCCGCGGGTGCCGCCCTGCCCGAGCTGCCCCATGTGACCCAGGCCGAACTCGCCCCGGACGCCCCGGCAGCGCTGCTCAGGCCTGCGTGACGTCCACCCAGGTGCCCGTGGCCGACGAGCGCTCCCAGGCCTCCAAGACCGCCTGGATGCGCACGCCCACCGTGAAGTCGGCCAGGTCCCCGGGTCCCCCACGCACGCGGCTCACGAGCGCCCGGACCAGCCGTTCCCCCGCAGGCCCCCCTGGTCCCTCGATCGGCACGGCGTCCAGCGGCCCCTGACCCCACGCCGCCACGGGCGACGTCCAGTTCACCACTCCGGCCGTCCCCTCGGAGCCGTACACCGTCAGGCTCACCTGTTCAGGACGCGGCACGTTCGTCAGGCACGACACGACGACCACAGCTCCATCCGCGAGTTCCAAGGTGCCGAGCGCGGCTGTTTCACAGGCCGCCGGGTCGTCCACGGGGTACTGGGCGTGGGCCCACACCCGCGTCACCGGGCCGAGCGTGGTGAGAATGACGTGCAGCAGATGCGGTCCGACCTCACGAATCGGGCCGCCTTGGGTCCGCCCACCAATCCAGGGGTTGTGCTGCCAGCTCCGCGGCCACTGCGGAAAGACCAGCGTCAACTCCGCGCGGCGGAGGGTACCCAGGCGGCCCTCACCAATGAGACGGCGAAATGTTTCGATGCCAGAGTCGCCGTGCAAGGGCAGGTTCAACGCATGCACCACGCCAGCTACCTGTGCCGCACGCTGCATGTCCTGCGCTTCGCTCAGCGTGAGCGCCAGAGGCTTTTCGCACAGAATGTGCCGACCGGCCGAGAGAACATCCATGGCGATGGCGTGGTGGTGTTGCGGCGGCACGGCCACGTACACCAGGTCCAGGTCCGCCGCGCCGAGCATCTGGCGGTGGTCGGTCCACGCGGAGGCCCCGAGGGGGCGGGCGGTCGTGTCCGTGAGGGACGCGTCCACATCGCAGACTGCCGTGACCTGCACCTCGGGGTGAGCCGTGAAGGCCTTCAAGAGACTCTGGCCGATGGCCCCGAGGCCAATCACGCCGACCCGAAGGGGAGGGGTCAGGGAGTCTTGTTCTGAAGTCGTGGGGGTCATTTCAGCGAGTTCCTTTGCATGGGTGTCGTTCTCCGGTTTGAAGGCGAGCGGGAGCGCAGCCAGTGTGCGGCGGGTGGACACGGGGTCACAGGACACGGCGTCTCAGTGGCGCAGGAGTTGCATCTGGAGCATTCGCCCGGTGCGTTTGTAGCCGGGCAGGTCGAAGGTGAAGGGCGTGTCGTACTGCAACGTGACCTCCTGCCCGGTGCGCGCGTAACGCACCTGCTCGCCCGATGCGGAGGGCCAGCGCCCGTCGAGTTTCCACCCGGCGGCACGCAGCTGACGCTCAATGTCACGCAGCGGCCGGTCGTCGCCCACCCAGTAGCCGTGGATGGCAACTGCCGACGGCGGGCCGCCCCAGGCCCACTCCACGTGCGCCCGAACCTCCTTGCGTCCGCACGCCGGCTCCACGCCCCGGGGCACCGTGATGAGTCCGGCGAGGGCCTTCTTGCCGCTCGCCGGAGAGGAGCAGCGCGCATAGATCGGTTTGGGGCCGAGCAGCCCCTCGGTGGTGCCGACCGGGGTGCGCGGCGTGCTCTGGGCGCCCGCGAGGGGCAGGGCGGTGAGCATCAGGGCGGCGAGCAGGGAGCGGTGGGCCATGGCGCGCAGCGTATCTGAGGCCGGTGGAAGCGTGCGCGTCACTTCAGCACGGCGCCGTATCTCGCCGCCTCCGCGTGGGCCAGTTCGATTTCTTCGTGGGGCAGCACCTGGGTGGTGAAGAGGTCGAACTGTGGCTTGGACGGCGTCAGCATGCCGGTGGGTTGGCGCACGAACACGGCGCTGTCCGACTGGCCGCCGTCATCGGTGGGCTGGAAGATCGCCGAAATGTTCACCATCATGTGCAGCAGGTCGGAGACGTCCTCGGGGGTACGCGGGACGCGGTGCAGGTAGTCCGGGTCGGCCTGAGACAGGGGACTGACCCCTCTGTTCACTTCCCCCCACCGCCCGGGGTCGGGCGACCCATGACCGGTAACACATGCAGGAATGACACGCCCATGACCGTATTGCGCACTGTGTCTCAGCCTCTCCCACCCTAGAGGCCCCTTTTGCTCCCTCCGCTCTCGTCACGGCAGCTTCCCCTCTTGTGGCTCTTGTCCGTGGTTTGTGGTGTGGGTGGCCCTGATGTTCGACAGCTTCTTAGCAGTCTCCAGAGGCCGCAACAGCCTGCGGGGGCGGCGCGGGCCCAGCACGAGCGTGGGGAGGCGCATCCACTCAGCCCGAAGGTCCAGCCCGCCGCTACCCTGCCGAGTCTGATGGTCGTGGAGGCTCATGACCTGCGCAGTGCTGAGAGAAGCCGTGAGGCTGGGTCACGCGTCGGCAAGAGGGCAGAGCAGCTCATCGTACTGCCCGGCGGCGCCGCGCCGCCTTGAAGTCGGCGTCTGGGTGGGCGCTTAGATCGGGAACAGCTTGCACGCTTCCTTGCACGCTCCAGGCTAAGCCGGCACGAGGCGGCTTCTTCCGGGCGTTGGCTGGGGCACGTCAGGCGGACCACCTGGAGCACACGACGCGCGGGTCGGCACTGGGGGACGCTACGGGAAGCCTGCCCCGTACGGCGGGCCGGTACGTGCGCGGGGGCCGCACCCTGCTCACGGCCCTGCACCCGGAACCCTTGCCTTCCCGCTCGGTATGGAAGGTGCAGACACGGCAGGTGCTGCGGGCGGTGGATAGCAGCACCTGCCGTGAGATTGGGACGGCCCGCAAGTACCGTCCCTTTCGCTCTCCGCCAGGTCAAGCTCTGTTTGCGATTACTCGTGAACTTCAACGATGAAGTCGCGGATCTCATAGCTCATCAGCATCTCGTTGAAGGTCAGTTCCGGCGTACCCACGGTGCGCAGCAGCAGGCCCAGCAGACGGTGGAGAAACACATCGCGCTCGTGGATGGCGAGGAACGCGCCAGGGCAGCGGTGCGCGCCATCCCCGAAGCTCAGGGCCTGCGCCTGCACGCCGATGGGCAGAGCGCGATGTGGGCAGAGCGTGAGTGGATCGTCACCCACCACCGAGGCGTCGGCATTGGCAGTGCGGATGTCTAGAATCATGCGTGCTCCCGCCGGGATGTGGTGGGCCGCGTCCCCATGCTCGATGGTCACGTCCTCCGATGCCTTACGCCACAGGGTCGAAGCCACCGGCTCCAGCCGCAGGATCTCGTGCAGGATGCGGTGCCGTTCGGTGCGGTCGCCCGCGAGGTACTGCCCGCGCACCTCATCATTCTCCAGCAAATGCCACGCCGCCACGCCGATGAACTCGCGGGTGGTGACCATCCCGGCAGTCGCGTAGGTCAGGCACTCCACCAGAATCTCGAGGTCGTTGTAGCCCCTCCCCAACAGATGGCTGATCACATCCTCCTGGGGTTTCTTGCGCCGGGCCTGAATGGCGGGGCGAACGTCGATTCGGTAGAAGCTCGACATCTGGAGGAGACCCTTGGACTGGGTCATGGCGCTTTGCAGGCGGGCCAGTGTGCCTGCGCCCGTCTCGCTGTTGACGCCGCCGCCGGAGAGCAACTCGTCGATGCGGCGGTCCATGCCGGGCTGAAGGGAGTCCGTCAGGCCCACCACCCGCGCGGCGACCTCGACCGAGAGCTCCATGCTCAGGTCGCTGAGATCGGCCTGCCCTGCCCGCAGGAGCCGTACGATCAAGCGCTCGGTGAGGTGGTCGATAAAGGCGTGGTGTTTGTCCTGCACCGTCTTGGGCGTGAAGAAACGGGCGATGGCGGTGCGCTGCTCACGGTGCTCCTCCCCGTCCTGAAAGATCACGGCCGGGCGCAGCCGGGTGACGAGGAAATTGTCGGTGGTGGCCCCCTGCCGCACCCGCCCGCTGTCGCGCAGCACCTGTTTTACGGCGGCGTAGGAGCGCAGGTGCCACACGTCCCCCTGAAGTTCGACGCCGGGTTCGTGGTCGGAGCCGAACCCGGTCTTGCGCTCAGGCTCGTGGAAAGGACAACGGGGGGTGGATTCCGTGATCATAAAAGGCTCTCCTCAATCCAAGTAATGATTCATGATGTATCATATGAGTCATGAAGTCGCATGAGGCTACAGGGGGAGCAGGGAATGGCTGAGGCTTCCTCTGTCGCCCAGGCCGACCTGCGCGTGCGGCGCACCCGCCGCCTGCTCACCCAGGCCCTCATTGACCTGAGTGCCGAGCGGCCCCTCGAAGCCATCACCGTGCGCGACCTGACCGAACGGGCCGAAGTCGGGTACGCCACTTTCTTCCGCCACTACGCGAGCATTGAGGAACTGTTGCGCGGCGCGGTGGACGATCTGCGTGCTGAGCTGCTTGGCCTGCTGCCCCCGCTGGCCGGTGACGCCCCCGAGCAGGCGGGCGCGGTGGTGTTCCGGCACGTGCAGGCCCAGCCGGGCCTCTACCGCCTGCTGCTGGGCACCGACCGCTCGCATGGGCTGCTCGACCAGATCATCGACATCGGCGTGAGGGGCTTGCTGGACACCTTTGAAGCCCGTCCAGACGCAGGGGTACCAGTGGAGGTCGCCGCGCACCACTTCATTCGCTCGTTTCTGAACCTGATCGAATGGTGGCTGCGGCAGGACCAGCCCCACAGCCCGGAGCGGATGGGCGAGATCTACCTCGAACTGATCCTGCGCCCCACCCAGGCTGCCGCGCTGCGGCCCCGCACCTCCGCTCGAATGGCAGCACCGGTGTCGCCGCTGAGGTCGTTGGGTTGAGTCGGTCGCCGCCCCTGGAGGAAGGTCAGGGCGGCCATCCACAGCGCAGCGTGGTGAGCCAGACCCTGCCAGGAACGGCTTTCGAAGTGGTCCAGGCCGACTTCCTCCTTCAACTTGCGGTGGGTCAACCCACACCCCAGCGGCGCTTCGTGCCCTCTATCAAAGGGCTATGACAAGATTCGAAGACCCTGCTGGACACAACGCTAAGGGAAAAGAGCGGTCCTAAATTTGGCAGGATGGGCGAATGGGCCGGACAGATTTGCCGGACCAGTACCCGGTGACTCCCCGCCGAGTCTTGGCCACCAAAGGACGATCTCCCCAACGTATGGTTCCTGCACGCCGGGGATGACCTCAGCGCGCAATGTCCGTGTCCTTTCTGGAGTCAAGCACTGGGCCACTTGATCGGGTACCGTACAACATCTAGTATCTTTCCGTGCTTTCACCCTGAAAGCCTCCGCAGGAACCGAGGGAAGTCCGGTCACGCCCCCAAGCCGTGAAATGGGGGTTCAGTCCGGCACAGTCGCGCTACGGTCACAGTCCGAACGCTCGCCTCGCGGAGAACGTCTTCTCGCGTGCCCCCGCGTCAGGGGCGTCAGGCGGATCCATGCTGCAAAGTTAACCTTCAACCTCACGTGCCCTGGACGGGGTACGTCTTTTTTATTGGCATCTTTTGGCACCGGCCGCCTGCCGGTGCTGCCGTCATCCTTTGCCGCTTCCACTGGAGCCGACCTGATGACCGAATTGCCCGGCAGCCTGAATGCTGCTGCCATTCACCCGCTGTGCCCGCCCCACCTCGCCCCGAGCGAGACCCGGATCACGCACGTCGTGTTTCCAGGCACCACCAACCACCACGGCACCCTCTTTGGCGGAGAGGCACTGGCCTACATGGACAGCGCCGCCTTTATCGCGGCCACGCGGCACTGCCGCCGCAAGGTGGTGACCCGGCACCTGGGCGCGATGGAGTTCCGCCGCCCCATCCCGCAGGGCACCCTGGTTGAACTGATTGCCCGCGTCGTCGCCACCGGGCGCACGAGCATGACTGTGCGGGTGGACCTGTTGATCGAGCAGATGGACAGCCCGGCACGTGAGCTGGGCTGCACCGGCACCTTCGTTCTGGTGGCCCTGGGAGACGACGGCCAGCCCATAGGCGTGCCACCCTTGGAGGGCGCGACCGATGGCCGCTGACCACCCTTGGCCCCTGCTGCTGACCGGTGTGGCCCGTGGTCGGGGCGGCACAGCGATGATGCTCGAACTGCTGGCCGTGCTGCACGAACGGGACCTCCTGACTGAGGAGGACGTGCGGCGGGTGGTGAATGCGCTCGCCGCCGACATGCGGGCCTTCGACGCGGAACTCGGCCAGCCCGCTTCAGCGTTGCCCCCGGCACTCCTGAGGGGTTGACCCCATGCAACTGGTCTTCGACTCCCTGACCGGGAATGTGCGCCGTCTGGCCGGGCGGGTGGCCCGGCAGCTCGGCGGTCTGGAGGTGCTGGACCTTCGCCAGGGCGAGCCCAGGGGTAAGTTCCTGCTGCTGACGTACACCTTCCACCGGGGCGCGGTGCCCGACTCCACCCGCGCCTTTCTCGCCCGGCATCACCCCGACCTGCTGGGCGTGGTGGCGAGCGGCTCGTACCACTGGGGAGACCACTTCGCCCGCGCGGCGGACCTGATTGCCACGCAGTACCACGTGCCCGTCGTGGCGAAGGTGAACAAGAGCGGCACCGATGCCGACGTGACCCAGATTGCCCGGTGGGTGCTGGCCCACCAGCACGCCCCCTCCCCATTCACGCTTACGGAGAACGTATGGACCCCTGGACCGAACTGAACAACAAGGTGCTGGCTGGCACCCAGGTAGACACCCGGCACGACCTCGGCGCCTTGCAGGTCTTCTTTCAGGAGAGGGTCAACCCAAATACCGTCTTTTTCCACGACCTGAACGAGAAAATCCGCTACCTCACCGAGCAGGGCATCTGGGACGCCAGCGTCTTCGAGCGGTACACGCCGCAGGAGGTACAGGCGGTCTTTGACCGCGCCTACAGCTACAAGTTCCGCTTCCGGGCCTTCATGGGTGCCTACAAGTTCTACAGCGAGTACGCTGGCATGACCCCTGACCGCAGCCGGTGGCTGGAACGCTACGAGGACCGCATGGCTGTCACGGCGCTGGCCCGCTCGGAAACCGTCGGGGACGCCCTGGAACTCGTCCATCACCTGGTGACTCAGACCTTCACTCCAGCCACGCCGACGTTGATGAACAGCGGCAAAGCGAACACGGGCCGCCTGGTGAGCTGCTTTCTGCTTCAGGACTGCACCGACAACCTGAACTCCATCACCAAGACGCTGTCCTTTGTGGCGGAACTCAGCAAGGGGGGCGGCGGCATCGGGGTGGACCTCAGCAACCTGCGAGCCCGCGGCGAGAGCCTGCGGGGGATTCAGAACGTCACCAAGGGCGTGATGGGCGTGGCGAAGATGCTGGACCACATGCTTCGGTATGCCGATCAGGCGGGGCAGCGGCCGGGGGCCGGGGCGATCTACCTCAGCGTCATGCACGCCGACTTTCTGGACACCCTGAACGCCAAGAAGATCGCCACCGACGAGGACGCCCGGCTCAAGACCCTCTCCGTCGGAGCCACCATTCCCGACGTCTTCATGGAAAAGGTCTGCGCAGGCGAAGACATCTACCAGTTCTATCCCCACTCGCTGGCGCAGGAGACCGGACAGGACTTCACGGACATCGACTGGACGCGCGACTATCAGGCGCTCGCGGACAACCCGCGCGTCCGCAAGAAGCGTGTCTCGGCCCGGCGGGTGCTGGAGGACATCGCCCTCACCCAGGGGGAGAGCGGCTACCCCTACCTGCTGTTCGAAGGCAACGCCAACCGCGCCAACCCCATTCCGAACGTGGGCAGCATCAAGATGAGCAACCTCTGCTCGGAAATCCTCCAGCCCACCCTACCCAGCACTTTTCATGCCTACGGCCAGGAGCACAAAGACCGGATCGGCCTGGACGTGTCGTGTAACCTGGCCTCGCTGGTGATCGAGCAGGCCATGGACAGCCGTGACCTCGGGCGGGTGGTGGGCGCGGCGGTGCGGCTGCTGGACAACGTGGCCCGCTCGACCAGCGTGCATGAAGTTCCCGCTGTGAAAAAAGCCAACGACGAGATGCGCTCCATCGGCCTGGGGGCGATGGGACTGCACTCCTTCCTGGCAAAAAGCGAGATCGTGTACGGCAGCCCCGAGGCGCTGGAGTTCGTGGACGTGTTCTTTGCCGCCGCGCACTACCACGCCCGCAAAACCAGCATGGAGATTGCCCGCGACACTGGCTTCGTGTTCGAGGGATTCGGGGGCAGCCGCTACCAGAGCGGCGAGCACTTCGCGCAGTACCTGGAGCGCGATTTCCTGCCGCAAACGCCGGAGGTGACTGCACTGTTCGGGGGCCACACGTTGCCCACCCGTGAGGAGTGGCGCCAGCTCGTTCAGGACATCCGGCAGCACGGCCTCGCCCACTCCTTCGTGATGGCGGTGGCCCCCACTGGGAGCATCAGCTACGTGTCGCACGCCAGCGCCAGCCTGATGCCGATCACCGAGAAGGTCGAGACCCGCACCAGCAACAAGGCCCGCACCATCTACCCCATGCCGCACCTCAGTGAAACCACCGAGTGGTACTACGAGGAGGCCTACGACATGGATCAGCGCCGGGTGCTGGATACGGTCGCTGCCGCGCAGCGGCACGTGGATCAGGGCATCAGTTGCACCCTCTTCGTGCCGAGCACCGTCACCACCCGAACGCTGCAAAGTTACTACCTCTACGCCTATCGCCTGGGCATCAAAACCCTGTACTACACGCGTCTTCGCAAGACGGGCGTGCAGGACTGCCTGAGTTGCGTGGTCTGACCCCCCGGCGTCAACCTCCAGCCTGACCCACCCACACCTGCCCCTCCAGGAGCTTCCCATGTCCGATTCCCCGTTTTCAGCGACCAATTGGTCTGAGCCGGAAGACCACTTCTCCGCCACCTTCTACGAGAAATACACGTCTCAATTGTGGTTTCCCGACGAGATTCCCCTGACGAACGACGCGCTGGTCTGGCAGGCGCTGGGCGACGACGAGCGCTGGACCTATATCCATGCCTCGGCGGGCCTCAATGCGCTGGACACCTTGCAGGGCGAGGTGGGGATGCCCACGCTGCGCGGCCTGGCGGACGGCCACATCCGCAAGGCCACCCTGCAATTCCAGGGGATGATGGAGGACATTCACGCCCGCAGCTACAGCCTGATGAACAAGACCTTCCTGACGACCAGCCAGGAGCGCGAGGTGTTCGGGTGGGTGCGGACCCAGCCGCACCTGCAATTCAAAATAGGGTTCATCCAGGACGTGTTCGCCGATCCCGACGTGTCCCACGTGGGCCTGTGGAAGAAGCTGGTGGTGTCGTGCATGCTCGAGACGGCGCTCTTCTACAGCGGGTTTTTCTACCCCCTGTACCTCGCCGGGCAGGGCCGCATGGTGTCGACGGGTGAGATCTTCAACCTGATCATCCTGGACGAGGCGCTGCACGGGGTCTATGTGGCGCTGCTGGCTCAGGAACAGTTTGGGGCGATGAACGAGGCCGAGCAGGCTTACGCCAAAGCCTGGTACGCGGACACCCTGCACACCCTGTACCAGAACGAACTGGCGTACACGGACGTACTGTACGCCCGGCTCGACCTCACGGGCGAGGTGAGGCGCTTCATCCGCTTCAACTTCAACGTGCTCGCCGATAACCTGGGCCTGGAGCGCACCTTTCCCGACGAAGAGATTCATCCCGTGGTGCGCAACGGCATTCAGGCGCGGGGCACCACACATGACTTTTTCAGCGCCAAGGGCAGCAGCTACGCCAAGATCGGCGTGGAACCTCTAACGGATGGGGATATCGCGGAACTGTGGGGAGGCGGCTTCCCCGGTCAGTCAGCCAGTGGGCGGGTGTCGCATGACTGACCAGCCCTTCGTCCTGCTGACCCAGGACCACTGCCCCCAATGTGAGCGCCTGAAGCGGATGCTGGCTGGCCCCTTGAGGGGGCAGTTCTCCGGGCAGATCGAGATTGTGCATCGCCAGCAACACCCGGAGGAGTTTGAACACCTCACCCGGGAGCATGGCCTCCGGTCTACCCCCGCGCTGATTCACCGGCCCAGCGGTCAGGTCCTGCCCGGCCCGACGGGCCTGGGCGAGGTGCAACGCTTCCTGGGGCGCTAGGAGGCGTCATCACCTCTCGACCTTGGGACCGTGAGGGTCATCTCCTCATGCCCGGAGTGTCCGGGAGGCGCACTGTTCGCCAGGCCCGCCCTGATCCCCAGCACCAGCAGCAGTCGGCCCAGTTCCAGGCCCAGCGCTGCCCAGGGAGCAGCGGGGCGCGTCAGGAGACGCCGGACCCGCGCGGCGGCCAGCAGCACGGCGGCGAAGACCGCCAGCTTGACGAGCAGCAGCCGTCCGTACCCCGTCGCCGTCCACTGCGCCAGCGGCCCGGCGTGCTCCAGCCCCATCCACAGCCCACTCAGCGCCAGGGCGGCGACGCTGAGCAGCGCCACCGGCGTGAAGGCCCGCCCGGCGGCCGTCCAGCTCCGGGGTCGCCCCACCAGCCGCCCCACCCCGCCCACCCACAGGCCCATTCCCCCGACGTGCAGCGCGTGGGCCAGCCGCAACCCCACGCCGCCGTGCTCCGCCCCGTGCCCCTGGCCCGCGATGCCCCAGACGGTGAGTCCGGTCGCGAGTCCGGTGACGCCCAAGCGCCACCACCGGGGCCAGCCTCCTGTCTGGGCGGCCAGCCCAGCACAGTGGTAAGCGCCGCCCGCCCCACCCCGGTGTCGGTCAGGGAGGCCAGCACATCCCCGGGAGCCGTGAAACCCAGGGTCGCCAGCGTCCCCCCCACGCTCAGCCCCAGGCCCAGCAGGATCATCCGGGCGCCGACGCTCCACCACGCTCCCCAACCTCCCGGCGGGGTCACCCCGCCCAGGCGGCCCCGCAGCGCGGCCCCGCCGAAGAGGAGCGCAAGGCCCACAAAAACCAGAGAGCTGGCAACCGCTGGAATCACGGTGCCCGCCGCCCTGAGGGAAGGGCGCTGTTCACTTAGCCTCCAGCAGGTGGCACACCCTGAAGGCGCCCGATCCGGTCCTTCAGCTCGATGACGCGCTGGCCGCTGACCGGGTGCCCGTCTTCCGAGAGCAGCCTCCACGCCATTACATAGTCGCCAGGTTTGAGGCCAGGCTTGAGGGTCAGAGTGAGGCGGGCAGCCAGCGTCCGGGCGATCACCGGTGTGCTGACCAGTTCCGGCGCGGCCGCCTCGAAGTCCAGGGCCATCGCCGACATGCGGAAGGTCGCCGCCTCCGCGGGGGCGCTTCGGCGCCAAGGTCTGAGTCTTCGGGCAGTAGCCGCTCAGCTCGAGGCCCATGGCTTCAAGACTCGCCGAGGTGGACCGTGGAGTGCGGTTCAGGTCAAACGCGTGCTGGACCGATAAAAACCGGTTCAATCTGAACCGGGTGCATGATTTGACAAAGGCTGAATACCGCTCTATATTTAGGAAATCAAGGCGGCCCCTGGGTCGCCTTCTTCGTCTGAGATTCTCTGAGAAGACCGAGACGGACTGGACCTGAGCGGCCAGAAGCCCAGCACCATTTCCTGCCGGGAAAGCCCCGAGTAGAACAGGTGTTGGTCGACGCTTCTGGGCGGGCATGTCCTCAGGCCAGGACGAAGGGAGACGCCCACCTTCCATAAAACGGGCGTGCGAGCGGGCATCATGTTGGCCCCAGACGGGTTCGAGTCCCGTCACCCGCACCACACGAGGGAGAAAGCCACAGACGGCTTTCTCCCTCTTTCGTCACGTTATCCGCGACCACAGGGTCAGACAAGTGGGGGGCACCAGGTGTTCCCTTGGTAGACTGTGGCCATCCCGACCGTCTCTCTTTCTCCTCCGCTCTGACCGCCCAGCGGTGAGTCTGCGACCTTCTCCGTGGGGTAAGAACATGCTCGATGATCTGTCTCCTGCGCCTCATGCCCCATCGCCAGCATCCCAGGGCCGAGACCCTCTGCTGTTCGAGCAGGTCCCGGTCGCCTTCCTGCTGCTGGATCCGGCGGGAACCATCCGGGACGCGAACCGGCGGGCGGGGGCGGACCTGGGCTTGCCGTGCGCTCGCCTGCGGGGCCGCCCTCTGGCCGCGTTCACGCCGCCCGAACAGGCCAGCACGGTCAGGGTGCTGCTGAGGCAGGTGTTCAGCCAGGCTGGACCCGCGCGGGCCGAGTTGCCGCTCCTGCGCCCGGACGGCACGACCTTCCACGCCGGGGTCGAGGCGGAAGCGGACGGCGACGTGTGCCGCCTGGTGTTCACGGACCTCAGCGCGGCCCGGGCCGCGCACGAAGAGCTGCTGCGCGTCCAGCACACCCTGGAACGTCAGGTGGAACGGCACGCGGCGGAGGTGCAGGAGGTCACCCAGGAGCTGGAAGGCTTCGTGACCGCCGTGATGCAGGAGCTGGACGGCCCGCTGAGGCATATCCGGGCCTTTGCGAAACCGCTGCACGGCCAAGCCGAGATGACCGCCGAGGAGCGGGCCCAGGCTGCGGGCCGAGTCCTGGACGCCACTGACTGGCTGGAGATGCGCCTGCGTGCCCTGTCGCTCTTCTCCAACGCGAGTCGGCAACGGCTGAAATTCGTGGCGGTGGACCTGAACCGGGTGCTCCCGGTCGTGGTCAAGAAGTTGGCCCCGGACCTGGCCGCACGATCGGTGCAGTTGACCCACGACGTCCTGCCCATCGTGCGTGGGGATATGGGCGCACTGCAGATGGTCTTCACCCAGCTTCTGACCAATGCGCTGAAGGCGACCCGGACCCGTGACGCTGCCCGGATTCACGTGGGGATCAGGCCGTTGGAGCGTGGGGTCGCGGTCTTCGTCGAGGACAACGGAATCGGCTTCAACATGCGCTACCGGGACCGGCTCTTTACTCCCTTCGGCCGATTGCACCGGGAGGAGGACTTCGGGGGACCTGGCCTGGGACTGGCGCTGGTGCGCCGCCTCGTCTCCCGGCAGGGGGGACAGGTGTGGGCCGAGGGCCGACCCGGACAGGGCGCCACCTTCTGGCTGGCCCTGCCCCACCACGCGGAAGAGCCGTAAGCTGAGCAGGCAGTCTCAGCCTCCCCGCTCCTCCCGAAAGAGGGCTTCGAGCTCGCTGACGGCTTCGTCGCGGGGAAAGGCGAGGACGACCTTCCCTCCATTCAGGCTGGACTCCGCCCAGGCCCAGCCGCCGTGGCGGGCCAGGATGCGCCGCACCTGGATCAGCCCACTGCCGGCGAGCAGCGGGACTGACTGCTCGGTTCGCACGGACAGGTCGAACAGGGTGGCGGCCTCCTCGCCGCTCAGACCGGTGCCGTCGTCGCGAACCGTCACCCACACCTCGCCCTCGACCTCCTGGCTGCCCACGTCCACGTACCGCGCACCTCGGGTTTCACTCAGCGTGAAGGTCAGCAGCACCTCCAGGGCCTGTTTCAGCAGCGCCCGGTCCGCCCGCACGATCGGGAGCGGCTCGATCAACCACTGCACCCGGCGGCCTTGCGCCGCGCCTGCGCGGACCTCCTCAAACAGCTCGCCCAGCGGGAGCAGCCCTCGGTTCAGGTGCTGGTCTTCCAGCCGCGCGAGTTCGCGCAGATCCTCCGAAACTCCTCGCAGCCGGGCGAGCTCGTCTTCCAGGAGGGAAGGGTCATGGGGGGACAGCTCCGTGAGCAGGTCCTCCTTGCGGCCGGGGTCCAGAAACTGGCTGAGGTAGCCCACCGGGGCCTCGAGGTTGCGGGCGGTGCGGATGATCAGGGCACCCAGCTCGGCATTGAGATCGGCGAGGCGGCGGGTACGCTCCTCCACCCGCTCCTCCAGCGTGGCGTTCAGCGCCCGCACCTCCTCTTCCGCCCGTTTGCGCTCGGTGATGTCGTAGGACACGGCCAGGGCCGCGGAAATGTTCCCCGCCGCATTCCTGAGCGCGACACCCCGGGTAATGAACGTGCGGCCGTGCGCCGTGTGCTTGTAGTCGAAGCCCTCGCCCGCGAGGGCCTGACGGTACAGCGCCTCGTACTCGGCAGCGAGTTCAGGCGCCAGGGTCTGCCCGACGGTGCGGCCCACGAGGTCTTCGGGAGTCAGGCCAATGGTGGCCAAGGCTTCGCCCTGCGCCAGCACGTACCGCAGGTCGTGATCGACCACGAAGACCGCGCCGCCCGGCAGGTGCTCGATCAGCGCCCTCAGGCGACCTTCGGACTGGACCAACGCTTCCTCGGCGCGGGCGCGCTCGACGGCGGCCCAGGTTCGCTCTGCCGTCTCCTCCGCCAGCGCGATCTCCGTCGCGTTCCAGCACCGCGGTGCGTCCTGGACGAGGAACAACGCCGCCTGGAGCTTCCCGCCCTTGACCAGCGGCACGTCCACCCAGGCCGCCACCCCGTGCGCGAGGCAATAGTCCCGCTCCGCCGCGGGGATCGTGCCGTCCGCCACGTCCTCGACGACCCAGGTCCGCCCTTCGCGGAAGCGCTCGTCGGTGGAGCGGAAGTTCTCGATCGGGTAGCGCCCGACGAGGCTCGGGAGGCCCGGCGCAGCGTAGTCACGCCGGATCTCGACGTCGTCCGTCCCGGGTGGCCATTCCGCGTAGTAGGCCCGGCTGGCGCCCAATCCTTCCCCCAGCAGCCGCGTGGCGGCGCCGATGATCTCGACGGGATCCGCGAGCGGCCGCAGCACGTCGCTCAGCCTCAGCAGGAACGCCTGGCGCTCCTCCGAGGCGCGCAAGACCTCCTCGGCCCGCGCACGTTCAATGGCGGCCCAGGTACGTTCGGCCACCTCCTCCAGCAACGTCCGCTCGCCGTCGGTCCAGCCCCGCGGCGTGGCCATGGCGGCCGCGAGCGCCCAGACGACGTGGCGCGGCCCCTTTCGGATCGGCGCCACCACCAGGGCGCGCAGGTGAAGCCCGGCCAGCAGTTCCTTCTCGAGGTCCGAAAAGCGCCCATCGCCGTCCGCATCCCGAACGACCATCGGCTCAGTCGCGAGCTGCCGCATCGTTTCGGGATACTCCGACAGCCGGAAGACCCCTGACATCGGCGCAAGGTCCGGGCGACGGTGCTCCGGGCCGACCGTGGAAAAGCCCTGCTCTCCGAAGACCTCGCTGATATAGCAGCGGTCGAGGCGCAGGTGTTCGGCCACCATGCGCGTGGCAAAGGCGCCGATGGTTTCTGGATCCGTTTGCGCTCGGAGGCCATCGTTGAGCCTCAGCAGGAAGGCCTGTCGCTCCCCGCTCTCGTGAATATGAGTCTCGGCGCGGACCTTCTCCACGGCCACCCAGATCCGCTCTGCCGTCTCGCGAATCAGTTCCATCTCCAGGTCCGTCCAGGCGTGAGGATGCCTGTCGTGCACGGCCAGGATGGCGACGAGTTTGCCGCCTCGCAGTAGCGGAATGCCTGCTCCCGCCCGGATTCCATAGACGCCGTAAGCCTCGCGCTCTTCGGTCGTGGGCCGTGGGTCGGTCAGTAGGTCATCACTCCGGAACGGCCGCCCGGCCTTGAAATCCTCGGCCACGAAACGGCCGAACTGATCGATGCGGTACTTCAGGTCCAAGAGCGGGAGGCCGTCGGCGTAACCGATCCCGTCCGCGCTGTA
Source organism: Deinococcus sp. HSC-46F16 (assembly GCF_024171495.1). Lineage (NCBI taxonomy): Bacteria > Thermotogati > Deinococcota > Deinococci > Deinococcales > Deinococcaceae > Deinococcus > Deinococcus sp. HSC-46F16. The sequence goes on along the minus strand of NZ_JALJZW010000003.1, from coordinate 358,759 downwards.
ATACTCGCCGCTGGGGTCGACTTCGTGATACTGGGCGCGGCTGACGCCAAGACGCGTGCCGAGCCTGTGCATGGCGGCGGCCTTGATGTCGTTCGGCGCCGTCAAGCGTTGCAGGATGTCGCTGAGCCCCAGCAGGAACGTCTGCCGCTCCTCCGAAGCGCGCAACGCTTCCTCCGCCTGCTTGCGCTCGGTGATGTCCGTGAAGAGCACCGCGACCCGACGGCTCCCCTCGCCACCCAGGCGAAAGATGTTCAGGTCGAAGGTCCGGCCCAGCATCAATTCGCTTTCCTCGACCCGGACCGACTCACCGGTGTCCACCGCCCGGCCGTACAGCTCGGCCCAGCGCGGGTTGGGCGTGCCCAGCAGCTCGGTGGCTGTACGCCCGACCGGGTACGGCATCCCGGTATGACGCATGAACGCGGCGTTGACCTCCAGGAACCGGAAGTCCGTCCAGCGCCCCGCCGCATCCTTCAGCACCTCGACGACCGTGTAGGCCTCGTCCATCTGCTCGAAGAGGGCGCGGTACTTCTCCTCGTTGGCCCGCAGCGTCTGCTCGGCTTGAACTGCCGCAGCCTCGGGGGGTCCTTTGCCCGTCAGGAGGTCGGTCACGGTGCGGCCGAGTTCGCCGGGTGGCACCACCCGGTCGGCTGCTTCGGCCACCACACGCGGCCGCTTGGCACGGGCCGCCTGCTCAACCAGCACCGTCCCCCCCACGCCCCGCAAGGCCCGCGCACCGGTGACGCCGTCACCCTCCAGCTCCGTCAGTATGGCGGCCAGTGTGCGGGCGCCGGAACTCACGGCCAGGGAGGCCAGCAACCGGTCCAGCGGGCGTTCCGAGGGCAGGTCGCCTTGCGGCAGCGTGACCGCGCAGCACCCCCCTGGGCGGACCTCCAGCACCGTCTGCGGCGGGGCCACGTAGACGCAGCCCGGTTGAAGCACCATGCCGTCCTTAGCCCAGAGAGTTGGATGCGGGAGGTGGCGCCCAAGCACTTCTGCCGCCGGAACCTCCCCAGTCGGGGGCGGCCCGATCAGGACTGCGGCGGGGAGGTCGGTGGACAGGTCGGCCAGCACCGCTGAGACGGCGTCCAGTCCATCGGCCGGAGGCAGGAGGACCAGCACGTCGAAGAGGGCGGCGGTGGAGCCGGGGTGGGCAGGCATAACTGGGATGCAGTGTAAAGACGCCTGGGCTGGAGACAGTGTGCGCTGGCGTTCAGGGACCTCCACGAAAATCGAGGAAGAGTCTTCAGTGCGGTGATCACCCGTGTGCGGTGCTTGGGATCATTGGGGAGGGAGGCGGACTTGAGCGGCCCAGGGTGGATCACCGGGTCAAAGGGCCTTGTGCGTGTTCTCATGCTTGAGCAAGATCAGGGCAAGCCAACTTGAACAACACTCCATGTGCTGGCCGCCCTGGGGACGCAGAATCTCAGGCGCTGGGCAAGGGAGGCGTCCACCTTGGAAAAAACGGACGTGCCAGCGGGGCAGCGGCAGGCCCCAGACTGGTTCGAGTCCAGTCCCCCGCACCCTGATCGGAGGTGGCCCTGTAGGGGCCACCTTTCTCTGCCGCGTCCCTGCTCTAAGGTGGGTTTACCGAACCATGGTTGCCGCTCCTGAGGTGATGCGATCGGCGCAGCACCCGCTTCTGCCTGAAGGTGCCCATATGACCCGTCCCGAATCTTCCCCCGAGCAGCAGATCGCCGAGTTGCAGCAGCAGGTCGAGATTCTGAAAGACAATCTCCAGGCTCAGCAGCGCACCGTAACCCTGTTCAGCGAGGCGCCAGCCCGGGCTGGACGACTGGGCGGCGCTGGCGAATACCTCAGTACCTCAGGCTGCTCCAGAGAAGGGGAATTCAAGCGTTGGGTGTACCCCAAGTGGACGTACGTCCCCTCGTCGGAGCTTTATAGGCCAGGAATCTGCTCGGGCAGTCGGCGGGGTCTCCACAGGAACATCCGCCACGCGAAGGCCAACGCCAGCACTATCACGCACGCTACGCCGGGAAGCTCCCCGGTTGCCGTTGCCCGACCCAGTGACGCCCCAGCCGACATGCAGCACAGCAGGTTCCCCAGGCCCAGCGGTCGCCCGTGAATCCCCCCGACCACGTTGCCCCGCCACCACCAGTTGATGACGCCCAGGCCGAGCAACCCGCTTGTGGCGAGCTGTGCCAGCGCCTCACCCGCCGCCGACGGCGCACCGATCCAGGCCGCCGTCACATCTGCGGCGAACAGCAGGGGCAGACCGAGCGCGAACAGCAGCGCGGCAGTTGCGGTCAAGAGCCAGCGTCCGGCAGCGTCCTGGGGCATGCGGGCACCTCAACTTGCCGTGCAAGACAAACTGGAAAGTATGCCCTACCGCGTCCACAGTGCCCTTCAGGCGGACCTGCTCACGAATCGCGCATGGCTGCGTCTGCTCGACGCGTTCACGCCCGAGGCGCGGGGCATCGCCGACGCCGCCCGCGTGCTCGGCGTGACGACCGAGTGGCTGTTCAAGCGCGTCCGGCGCCTGGAACGCGCCGGACTGCTCACCGTGCATGAGATCCGGCCCCGGACAGGCCGCGCGGTACAGCCGCACCGCGCGGCCTCTGACACCTTCTTCGTGCCGTTCTCGCTGGTACCGCCCGAGACCGTCGGTCGGCACAACCGCGCGCAGCACCTCGAGCTGTTCGGGCCGGCGATTGGGCGGGCGTTCCAGCGCGCACCGTTCGACGAGCACGGGTGGGGCTTCGTCACGGCCCGTGCGCCCAGCGACGACGTGTTCTTCCGGATCATGCGGGAGGATGGCGTGCTGTGGGTTGACCTGGGCGAGGCCGCGCCGGTCATGGTGAGCGGTTGGCACCTGCTGCATCTCTCGCCGGGGGACGCACGTGAGCTTCAGGGGGAGCTGCGTGCGCTCCATGAACGGTACGCGGGTCGCGCGGGCGAGGTGCCGTTCCTGCTGGGCATCTTCCTGGCCGACACCTCGAACGTCCCTGGGCTGGAGCACACACGCGACGACCACAGCGACGCCTGAGGGTCAGGACAAAGGCGTCAGTTGGTATACCTCCTATACCTCCGGCTGACCGTCAGAAGCCTGAAGTGCCGCTTTTCCTCACTGAGAACCTGTAGAACGGCAGGAGACAGGGCTGTACAACAGCCGACTATATGCCACCACATTGCGGCGGCGACCGACGTCCCCACCTCTTTAGGGTTCCTACACACCCTCTGAACATCTGTTTCGGACACTTGCTTCAGCGAGTGGGTCCTGCTGCCCAGCCTCAACGACCAGCTCTATGGCCTTCAAATCGCCCACTGCGCTGCCCAGAGCCCTGGCCCACCGCACGTTCAGAGAGGTGTTCCATGCATACTCAACCCAAAGTTAGGCTGTTGACTGGTCTTCTTACGGTCTCCCTGGCCGCCACGGCCCTGTACGGCCTCTCCATCGCATCTGCCGGAGGCGCCGGGGCACCGACGGCGGCCACGACACCCACCGCCGATTCCCAAAGTGTCCGGGCGGTCAATGCCGCTAACGCCTTTCTCAGCACGTTGACGTCGGCGCAACGGCAGAAGGTGCTGTTCGCGTGGACGGACGACGCGCAGCGGCAGCGCTGGAGCAACCTTCCTACCGGACTCTTTCAACGTGCCGGACTCCGCTACGGCGACCTGTCGGCGGCGCAGCGCACGGCCCTGATGACCCTCCTCGGCACTGTTCTGAGCCCAGACGGGCTCAAGATGGTGCGCGAGCAGATGGCCGCCGATGAGGTGCTCAAGACCACGGACAGCGGCGGGCCGGGGGCAGCGGGCGGTACGCCGCCCACCGGCACTCCCCCGAACGGAGGCACGCCTCCGTCTGGCGGGACTCCCCCGAGTGGCGGCCCAGGAGGGCAACTGATTTTCGGCAGCGACGAGTACTATGTGTCCTTCCTCGGCACGCCCAGCACCTCGTCCCCATGGACGCTGCAATACGGCGGGCACCACCTCGCGATCAACGCCACGGTGGTCGGGCCAAACATCACCCTCGCCCCCAGCCTCACCGGCGGGCAGCCCATCCAGGCCACTGTCAACGGCAAAACCACCACCATCGTCACGCAGGTGCCCGAGGAAGTTCAGGACGCCTCTGCACTGCTCTCCAGCCTGAATGCCGCCCAGCGGGCGCAGGCCGTGCGCGGCACAGGCCGCATCGACCTCGTCCTCGGCCCTGGGCAGGATGGCAAGACGCTTCAGCCCGAGGGGCTACCGGGCAGCGCGATGACGGCGGCGCAGAGGGCGCGGCTGCTCACCCTGATTCGCGAGCGCGTCGAGATTCTCAACCCGGACGACGCGGCGGCGAAGCTGCGCGAGATTGAGCGGAACCTGAACAGTACGTACTTCGCCTGGTTCGGTCCGACGACGAGCGAGGGCGCGGGCAACGCGTACTGGCGCGTGACCGGCCCGACCGTAACCATCGAGTTCAGCCCACAGTCGATGGGCGGGGAACTCTCGAACCACCTGCACAACATGTACCGCGAGCCCGGCAACGACTACGGCGCGGCCTGGACGAAGTGAGGCCCTGAGGTGAAGAGGGTGGCCCTCTGCGTCCTTCCGGCGCTCGTCGTCGGCTCTGCCCTGGCGCACCCGGTGGACGAGGTCGTGCAGGGCGCGTACCTCACCCTCGCGCCCGGCAAGGTCGCGCTCGAGTTGAATGTCACGCCCGGCGCGGAGGTTGCAGGCGCGGTCCTCAAGGGTCTGGACCCCAACGGGGACGGGAAGGTCACGGACGGTGAAGCGCGGAGGTATGCCAGGACGGTGCTCTCGCAGTCGACCCTCAAGGTTGATGGGAAGGGCGCTGCGTGGACGCTCGACCGGGTGCAGGTCCCACCTGTCAGGGTCCTGAGGCTCGGTGGGGGCATCCTGAAGATCTACGCGAGCGCGAAGCGGGCCGACCGCTTGGGCACCCGGACCCTCTTCTACAAGAACCGTTACCAACCCGCGCGGACGCAACGGACCGCAAACGTCTTCCTTCAACCGTCTGGCAACTGGCAGTTCCAGGTCGCCGCGCAGACCCGCACGGACGACGGCCGCGCCCTCACGGTGACGTACACGCAGCGGCGCTCATGACGCTCGCCCGGCGCCTCATCGCGGTCCCGCTGGCCCTGACCTGCTGGGCGGGTGCGCACGAGATCACCTTCAGCCGGGTGGACATCCATCTCGACTCCACGTCAACCCGGATCACGGCGACCCTCCCCGTGGCGGCGCTGCTCCACGAGCAACCGTCTCCGCTTCCGACGGGCACCTCTGAGGTGACGCTGAGCCAGAATCCCTTGCCCCAGGACATCCAGGCGCCGCTTCGGTCGCTGCTCACCGCACGGTTGCGGCTCTGGACGGATGCACAGGCGTTACCCATTGAAGTCCAGGCCGTGGAGGCCGCCGGGCAGGACGTGCGCTTCACCGCCACCGCTCCGACCGTGACCGGCCCCCTGAGGGTTGAGACGAATCTCTTCCCGGAGGACACGCTGCACAAGGCGTTCGTGAGCGTCTACCGCGACGACGCCTTGGCCGGACAGTACGCCCTCGACCGGCAGGACACGTCGTTCACCCTGGCCGGGCAGGCGCGGCCTCTCGGAGAGGTGATCCTGACGTTCTTCCGCGAGGGGGTGCGGCACATCTTCATCGGGCCGGACCACATCCTGTTCGTCCTTGCGCTGATCTTGCTGGGTGGGCGGATCGGAACGCAGGTCAAGGTCATCACGGCGTTTACGGTGGCGCACAGTGTCACGCTGGTGCTTGCGACGCTGGGGCTGATGGTGTTGCCGTCGCGCCTGGTGGAGAGCGTGATCGCATTGAGCATCGTCGTGGTCGGGCTACATGATCTGCGGCAGTTGCGGGGCGGGGCGGGTCACGGGCGCGACCCCCGCGTGCTGTTCGCGTTCGGATTTGGGCTGGTCCACGGCTTCGGGTTCGCGAGCGTGCTTTCGGAACTGGAACTGCCCCGGGAGGCGCTGGGCTGGTCGCTCGCGGCGTTCAATGTAGGCGTGGAGGTGGGGCAGGTGCTCATCGTGCTGCTCGCGGCTCCACTCCTATTGTCTCTGCGTCGCCTCGCGCCGCCGCGTGTGACGCAGGCGTTGCTGCTTATGACGGCAGGTGTGGTGGTGCTGACGGGCAGCGTGTGGTTCACGCAGCGGGCCCTTGGTCTCTAAAAGGGGTCAAGCCCACCCTGACCATGAGCCCTGCCCGCGTCAACACGGTCGTGGCCGTGCTGGGTGGGGAACAGCTCTCCGGGCTGGGCTGGCCTCTGTGGTCCTGCTGGTGCCCCTCCACAAGACGGGAGCCAGTGCCGGGGGCATCACCCTGATCCAGCACGCGTTTGACCTTGTCTTTTCAGCATCAAGGCGGCCGCTTGGCCGCCTTCTTGATTCTTCCTGCGCGGAGGAGTGGGCTCGGGAGTCGTCTGATCTGAGCTGCCCTGCTGGCCCCCAGGCCAGCGTGGCCGTATCAGCGCTGTTCTTCCTGGCTGAGCACAGGAGGTTCCAAGTCCCGCTTCACTTCGCGCGTGCTGGAGCGGAACTCACGGAGGCCCTGCCCCAGCCCTTTGCCCAGTTCCGGCAGCTTCTTGGGGCCGAAGATCAGCGCGGCGATGAGCACGACGAGAAAGATCTCCACCGGTCCAAAGGTCATGGTGTCCTCCCGTGGGGGCGCAGGGCGTCAGCGGGTGAGGCCGACGGTCAGGGCAGCGGCATACCCGGCGGACGGGCTGCCAGTGATGGCGGCCATCTGACTGCTGTGGCCATCGCTGAACACGTTGTCGCGGGCCAGCGAGATGCTGTTCAGGTTGCGCACGCTGGCCGAGTACCCGGTGGTGGCGTAGACCTCGCGGCAGGTGGCCTCGGGCAGGGCGAGCTGTGAGGTCTGGATCTTGTTGCCCGCGGTGGTCGCCGACGCCAGGGTCGGGTAGACCTCGAAGTGGATGTGCGGCCAGCGACCCATGTAGCAGCCGGGAAAGATGGTCGTGAAGGTGACCGTCCCGTCCGGACCGGCGGCCTGCACACCGCGCAAGTAGTCCTCGCCCACCGTGGCCGGGCTGTACATCGAGTAGTTGCCGTCCTGGGTGCAGTGCCACAGGTAGACCGCGTACCCGGCCAGGGGAGCACAACTCGCGTTCACATTGACCAGGCGCAGGGTGAGGGTCAGGGGAACGCCTGCCGCCACGTGGCCGGTGCCCAGACTCGTGCGCAGGTCCGGGCGGACGATGCCCGAACGGGTCAGCACATTGAGGGACTGGCCCGAGGCCGCCGAGCCGTCGGCAGGGTATGGCCCGGCCGTTTCCGAGGGAATGGCGGCCGGGCAGGTGTCCGTGCCTGCGCCTCCCCCAGTGCTGGTCCCCGTACCGGGGGTGGACCCGAGGGCGCCCGCGCCGCACCCCACCAGCACGCCGATGCCCAGCAGGCCCAGGCTCAGGACCCGGCGGCGGTCCATGACGGGACGCGCGAGCATGTTCATGTCGGCGTTCAGTCCGAGGTCGTTGAAGTCGTCGTGGTGGTCATGGTCGTCTGCGGGGTAGGGCCGGATGATGCGGGACTCGCTCATGGGGACAGCCTCCTGTAGGGTGGCTCGGCTGTGGCGCCGCGCTCTGGGAGGAACGGTAAGGCTCACCTGTGAGGAAGTTTTTTAGATCTGGCGAGCTCCCCGTGCAGGCCAGGGGCTGGCGAGGGGCAAAGCCTGGTTGGCTGCTGAAGAAGGCACCCGCGACCCCGCTCACTTGGGCACTTCCCTCGCCTTGACACGGAGAGAGCGGGCGCCGACCACCTTGACCCCGGCAGCCTCAAAGGCCGCTCGGGCTTCCCCTGCCGAGGTGTATGGTCCCATCGCCGCCACGATGACCGCCGGGATGACGCCGCCGCTGGCCCTCTTCTTCGCCACGCTCAGTCCCGGGCCACTGCTCCCCACCCTGCGGGAGGGATCGGCCCGGTACAGGCGGCCGAACACGTGGGGCTGATGCTCCGGGGCGATCCCGCGCCGATTCAGCGCTACCTGGGCAGCGTGAACCCGAAGGTCGCGCCCTGCCCCAGTTGCGCGGATGCCCAGACCCGGCCTTCATGTCGGGTGACGATGCGCCGTACGTTCGCCAGCCCTACCCCCGTGCCCTCGAACTCTTCATGTCGGTGCAGCCGCTGAAACACGCCGAACAGCCGGTCCGCGTACCGCGGGTCGAAGCCCACGCCGTTGTCCCGCACGAAGATCGCCCATTCCCCCGGACGGTCCTCTGCCCACACCTCGATCCGGGTCACCTCCCGGGTCCGGGTGTACTTCAGTGCGTTCGAAAGCAGGTTGAGCATCACCTGCCGCAGGGTGTGCGGGTCGCCCTTCACCAGCGGCAGGGGCGAGATCACCCACTCGACCTGCCGGTCGGGCACGTCCGCTTCCAGTTCCGCCCGCACCGTCCTCACGAGCTTCTCCAGGTCTACCACCCCGATTTGCAAAGGCAGCCGGGAGGTGCGCGATAGGTCCAGCATGGCGTCGATGAGGATGTTCATTCGCTCCGTCGCCTCGCCCACGATCCCCAGGTAGCGGGCCGCCTTGGCATCCAGACTGTCGCCGAGGTGCTTGCGCAGCAGGTCGGTGAAGCTCCCGATGTGCCGCACGGGGGTGCGCAGGTCGTGCGAGACGCTGTACGCGAACGCCTCAAGTTCCTCATTGGCGACTTCCAGCTTGCGGCGCTCCTCGGCCAGCCGGGCCACGCCCTGCGCCCGCTCCAGGGCGAGTCCCAGACTGCGCACGACCGTCTCCAGCACGACCTGTTCCGTCGGCGTCCAGGGACGTGGGTCGAACAGGACCGTTCCGAACACGCCCACCGGCTCGCCGTTGACCAGCACGGGGAGGGTGGCGAGCGTGCCGACGTGCTGGACCAGGCCCGGGTCGATGTCGGCGTCCTTGGCGTACTCGTCCTGATACCAGGGCTGCCGGGTCGTCCACGGCACCGTGAGGCTCGGGGTGGTGTCCAAGGGGAAGCCAGCAGCCGTGGCCACCTGCAAGCCGGGGTCAAGCACCGTCCCGGTCTGCACCTTCAGGCGCCAGCGTCCCCCTTCAGGCTCGAAGTACTGGGCGTACCCTCCGGGCAGAAGTGACCGCACGACCTCCTGCCCACGCCGGATCAGGGCCGAGGCGTCCGTCTGCATCGCCAAATCCCGAGTGAGGTCGGCAAAGCCTTCCAGCGCCCGGGTCCGGGCGGCCAGTTCCGCGTTCTGCTCGGCCAGGCGCCGGGTCTGCTCGGCGCGCTCCAGCGCAAGGGCCAGGCCCCGGCCGACGGCCCGCACCAGGCCCTGGTCGCGCCCGCTCCACTGCCGGGTGTCCTTGAGCCCGACCGACAGCACGCTCCTCACCTCACCGCCGTCCAGCAGGGGGTAGTTGGCGACCGTCCTGTACTCCCCGGTGGACTCCAGGCCCTCCCGCGCTGCGTCCCAGGCGTCGGTGAAGACCGCCTGCCGGGCCTGGAGCACGCGGGCGAACATCGGCGTCTCGTCTGGCAGGCCCGCCTGCAGGAGGGCGGCGACGTCCTCACGCACGTCCTCGCTCCACACCCGGGCCTTCCACAGCCCCCCCTCCCGCTCGTAGTACCCGACGCTGGCGTCCGCGAAGCGGGCCCGCAGGACGGCGATGGCCTGCCGCGCCAGGGCCAGCACATCCGTCTCGGTGCCGACCGCCTCGGTAAAGGCCGCGAACGCTGCCTGGGCGCGGGCGTCCTCCTCGATTTGCCGGGTGCGCTCCTCGGCGTCCTGCTGGGCCTGGGCGCGTTCCAGGGCCAGTGTGAGGCTGCGGCCCACCGACCGGAAGACGCTGCGCTCCCGCTCCGTCCAGGCCGAGGTGTGCAGCGAGCCGATGGTCAGCAGGCCGCACGGCCTGCCCTGCTGGAAGTACGGGTACAGCGCGGCGGCCGTGTACATCCCGGTGACCTCAGCCCCCTCCCGCTTCCCGTCCCACCCGTCCACGAACACCGCGTCACGCTCCAAAAAAGGCCGCGCGAAGCTGGGAAGCTCGGCGGAAAAGCCCATCCAGGCGGCCGCGACCACCTGCGGCGGGGTGTCCCCGGAGAACAACGCGCCCTTCCAGCGGCCATTCTCCAGCTCCGAGTAGCCCACGTGCACGCCGAGGAGGTCGCGCAGCACGGCCCCCGCCTCTTCCACGAGGGCGCGGGTATCCATGAGGTGGGTCGAGGCCTCAGTGAAGTGCGCGAAGGCCGCCAGAGCGGTGCGTTCCTCCTCCAGGTTGGCGGTGCGCTCCCGCACGCGCCGTTCGAGGTCGCGGTCCAAGCGGAGGCGGCCCAGGGCAAAGGCCCCCAGGGTGCTCAGGGCACGCAGGAAGCGCTGCTCCTCGGGCATGGACCCACGCGGCGCGTGGAACTCGAGGACGATGACGCCCAGGGGGGCGTCCCCGAGGACCATGGGCACCCGGAGGGTGGTCGGCGTCTCCAGGCCCGGGTAGGCCCGGGGCAGGTCGCCCCGAGACCCGGAAGACAGCGGCTCGCGCCGCCCCAGCGCGGCCACCGCGGGCGAGTTGCCGTTCAGGGCTCCGTCTTGCCGGAGGGTGTGGGCACCCCCCTCGTCCCCCCGAGTGGCCGCGAGGTGCAGGCGCTCGCCGGTCTCGTCCACCAGGAAGACCGCACCCGCGTTGGCCCCCAGGGCTTCGAGGGCGGGGGTCAGGACCTCCCGGCACACGTCCTGCGGGGTACGGGCGGCCGCCAGAGTCTCGGTGACGGTGTAGAGCCGCTCACTGAGCGTGTGCGGCGGCGTGTGGAGCGTCTCAGGGGGGCTGGACACCCGGTCAGGATACCCAAGCCAAACGGGGCAGGACGTTCAAGGGGACCGGAGGGTCCGTCCTCCTCCCGAAACGAGGGGGCGTGATGGCCGGAGCGGCGGCCTTCGCCTGCATCGACGGCCGAGCCCCGCTTCAGCGCGGGCGCGGCGCGGGGGGCCCCGGAAAGGCCGCCGCGTACCGTTCCAGCCCCCGCCGCACCGACGCCTCGGCCTCCTGCCGCCCGCCGATGTGGGCCACCCGCACGTCCCGCTGGAGCTGGTCCTGATACACCTCGAAAAACCACTTGAAACGCTCCTGGTCGTGCCCCGGCAGGTCCCCGAAGGTGTGGAAGGCCTCGCAGGACGGGTCGTCCACATGCACGCAGATCAGCTTGTCGTCGATCTGCCCCCGGTCTTCGAGCTTGACCACCCCAATGGGCCGCGCCCGCAGCACCGCGAGCGGCACGACCGGGTTCTGCATGACCACCAGCGCGTCCAGCGGGTCGCCGTCCTCGTCCAGCGTGCGCGGCACGAAGCCGTAATGCGCCGGATAGGGCACGGGCGGCGTCAGGATGCGGTTGACCGCCAGCACGCCATATTCGCGGTCGAGTTCGTACTTGGTGGTGTCCCCGCGCGGAACCTCGACCACCACGCGCAGCAGGGCGGGCGGGTTCTCTCCGGGGGGCAGGTCGTGCCAGGGGTGCATGGGTGGAAGGATAGCGGTCAGCTTCCAGCCGCCGGCTTCCAGCTTGGCCGGAGCGAAGGCCTCTGCTTCTACTGGCCGCTGGCCGCTGGAAGCTGGCGGCCCCTACCCTCCCAGGTAGCTCGCCCCCAATGTCTCGTCGCGGGCCAGTTCGTGCGCGGGGCCGCTCAGCCGCACCTGCCCGGTTTCCAGCACGTACCCCTCGTCGCTGATGGCGAGGGAAGCGCGGGCATTCTGCTCCACCAACAGCACGGTCACGCCCTCGTCGCGCAACCCCTGCACGATGCGGAGGATGTCGCGCACGATCAGCGGCGCGAGGCCGAGGCTGGGTTCGTCCAGCAGCAGCAACCGGGGCCGCGCCATCAGTGCCCGGCCGATCGCCAGCATCTGCTGCTCACCGCCCGAGAGGGTGCCCGCGAGCTGGCGGCGGCGCTCCGCGAGGCGCGGAAAGCGGGCATACACGCCGTCCAAGTCGCCCCGCCACCCGCCCCGCCGCCGGGTATAGGCCCCAAGTTGCAGGTTGTCGGCCACCGTCATGGACGCGAAGAGGTCCCGGCGCTCGGGCACCAGCGTGATGCCCCGCGCCACCCGTGCCTCCAGTGGCACCCCGCGCAGGGATTCGCCCGCGTACAGCACCTCGCCCGCCGAGGGCGTCAGCACCCCCATCACCGAGTTCATCAGCGTGGTCTTCCCTGCCCCGTTCGCCCCGATCACGCTCACGATGTGCCCGGCGGGAACCTCGACACTCACGCCGCCCAGGGCCTCCACCCGGCCATAGCGGGTGTGCAGGCCGCGCACTTCCAGCAGCGGTGTTCCAGAGGGCCGGGCCGTCACGCGACCTCCTCCCCACTCACGTCCACACCCAGGTACGCCTCGCGCACGGCCGGGTGGGCGCGGATCTCGGCGGGCGTGCCTTCGGCCAGCTTCTCCCCGTAGTTCATGACCACCAGCCGGTCCACCAGCCCCATCACGAGGTCCATGTCGTGCTCGACGAGCAGCACCGTCACCCCCTCGGCCCGCAGCCGCCGCAGCAGGTCGGCCAGGTCCATCTTCTCGCCGTAGCGCAGCCCGGCGGCGGGTTCGTCCAGCAGCAGCAGCGTAGGGTCGGCCACCAGCGCCCGCGCGACCTCCAGGACCCGCTGCTGCCCCAGCGCGAGGTTCCCGGCGGGGGTGTGCGCCAGTTCGCCCAGTCCCACCCGCTCCAGTTGCCGCAGCGCCTCGTGTTGCAGGGCCGCTTCCTCCCCCCGCTCCAGGTGCAGCAGGCTCGCCAGCATCCCCGCCCGGCCCCGCGCGTAGCCGCCCATCATCGCGTTTTGAAGCAGGGACAGCTCGGGCAGGAGATGCACGTGCTGGAAGGTGCGAGCCAGTCCCAGCCGGTGAATCTGCCCTGCGCTCAGCCGGGTGATGTCGCGGCCCATGAATGAAACCCGCCCCGACGTGGCCGGATTCACCCCGGTCACGAGGTTGAACATGGTGCTCTTGCCCGCGCCGTTCGGCCCGATCAGGCCCAGGATTTCCCCTGCCCGCAGCTCGAAGGACACGTCGTTCACCGCCCGCAGGCCGCCGAACTGCTTGACCGCGTGCTCGACCGACAAGAGCGGCGTGCCTGGCGCGGGCTTCTCGCGGGCGGGGAGGCGGCCCCGTTCGGGGAGCAGGCGCACCGGGGCTTGCGGCAGCACCCGTTCCAGCAGCGGCCACAACCCCCGCCGCGCGAATTGCAGGGTCAGGATGACCAGCACGCCGAACACGATCACCTCGAAGTTGCCCTGCGCCCCGATCAGGCCCGGCAGCGCGTCCCGCAGCCACTCGCGCAGCCCGGTGATCAGCCCCGACCCCAGCAGCGCTCCCCACACGTAGCCGGAGCCGCCCACGACCGCCATGAACAGGTACTCGATTCCCGCCTGAAGGCTGAAGGGCGTGGGGTTCACGAAGCGCTGGCTGTGGGCGTAGAGCCACCCCGCCAGTCCCGCCATGAGTGCCGCGAGCACGAACACCTGTACCCGCAGCCGGAAAGCATTCACGCCGAAGGCTTCGGCCACCAGCGGCCCGCTCCGCAGCGCCCGCATCGCCCGCCCGGTGCGGCTGGAGAGCAGGAACTGGGCGCCCAGCCCGGTCAACCCCAGGGCGAGCAGGGCAAGATACGCGAAGGTGCGCGGTGAGGTGAGGTCCAGGCCGAAAAAGGACAGCGCCGGGATGTTCGTCAGCCCGGTAAAGCCCCCCAGCGCGGGCGTGTTGCCGAAGACGTAATACAGGCTCATGCCCCAGGCGATGGTCGCCAGCGGGAGGTAATGCCCCTGCATCCGCAGCGTGAGCAGCCCCAGCAGCCACGCGATCAAACCTGTGACCACCAGCCCCGCAGGAAGCGCCAGCCACGGACTCCACCCCGCCTGGGTCGTCAGGATCGCCGTCGTGTACGCCCCCGCCCCCATAAAGGCCGCCTGCCCGAAGGAGGTCAGCCCCACGATGCCCGTGAGCAGCACCAGTCCCACGGCCACGGTCGCAAAAATCAGGATGTTGACGAGCAGCGTGACCTGAAAGAGCGGGAGAATCAGCGGCAGCACGAGCGCCAGGGCCACCGCGACCACCGACAGGACGAACCGCGCGTTCATTCCTCATCCTCCGGGATGTGGCGGGTGGTCAGACTGCGCCACAGCAGCACGGGCAGGATCAGCGTGAACACGATGACCTCCTTCCAGGCCGAGAGGCTGAAGGACGCGAAGCTCTCGATCAGGCCGACGAGCAGCGCCCCCGCCGCCGCGAGCGGGTAACTGACCAGGCCGCCGATAATCGCCCCGATAAATCCCTTGAGGCCGATCAGGAAGCCCGAGTCGTAGTTCATCGCCACGCTGGGGCCGATCATCATGCCGCCGACCGCCCCGATCAGCGCCGCCAGCGTGAAGGTCAGCGCCCCCGCCGACGCCGGACTGATCCCCACCAGCCGCGCCCCCAGGCGGTTGACGGCGGTGGCCCGCAGCGCCTTGCCCGCCATCGTGCGCTCGAAGAAGAAGAACAGCCCCAGCATCAGCCCCGCCGAGAGCAGAATCACCAGCAGGCTCTGGTTGCTCAGGGTGACCTGCCCCAGCGTGAGGTTGCCCCCCGCGAAGGGCGGCGTGCGCGACCCCTCCGGCCCGAAGAAGACCAGGGCCAGCCCCGTCAGCGCGAGGTGCAGCGCCACCGACGCGATCAGCAGGACGAGGACGGTCGCGTCCCGCAGCGGCTGGTACACCGTGCGGTAGAGCAGCGGGCCGAGCGGGGCGACCAGCGCCAGCGTCAGCAGCGCCTGTGCCCACAGCGGCCAGCCCAGCGGCGCGGCCCACGCGGTCAGCGCCCACACCGCCGCCCCCACCCCGGCAGCCCCGGCGAGCGTGAGCAGCCCCCGGCCCGCCTGCCCACGCCGCGCCTGCGAGACGGCTTCCATCACCGCCGCGAGGGCGAGCAGCCCCAGCAGCAGCCAGAGGGTGCCCGGCACGCGCCCCAGTTGCAGCGAGGCCAGCGTCAGCGTGCCGAACACCACGAACTCGCCCTGCGGAATGAACACCACCCGCGTCACGGCGAACACCAGCACCAGCGCGAGCGCGAGCAGCGCGTAGACGGCCCCGTTGGTCAGCCCGTCGGCAGCCAGGATGGGAAAGATGGCGGGGTCAAAGATGTCCATAGCACGGCTCCATGCGGCACTCCTGCGGAAGGAAAGGGAAGCTTGGGAGGGAACCTTCAGGCGTCCTTCAGATTGTGGAGGCCTTCACGATAGAGGCTGACGCACCCCCCAGCAACCGACCGGCTGGACAGTATCGATGTGATATCATCCTGATACGCACCGATCCTTCCCCGGTGCCTGGAGGTTGCCATGAGTGAACTGGAAAGAGCCCCGGCCACCGTCGGTCCCGCTGGGGGCGTCTCCCCTATCCCCGGCGTGGCGAGCGCCGAGCGCCCCGCCTTCGGGCTGCCGGGGATTCCCGCCGTGCTGCTGTGGTTGATTTTCGCGGGCCTCGCCGCATGGCTGGGACTCGGTCTGGCCCTGGTCGTCCCGGCCGTCGTGCTGGGCGTGCTGCTGCTGATCGCGCTGGGGGGCTTTTTCATCGTGCAGCCCAACCAGGCCAGCGTGATCACCCTCTTCGGGCGGTACGTGGGCACCGAGCGGCGCAACGGCTTTTACTGGACCAACCCGCTGACGGTGCGCCGGAATGTCTCGCTGCGGATTCGCAACTTCAACTCCGAGCGGCTCAAGGTCAACGACCAGGCCGGGAATCCCATCGAGATCGCTGCCGTGATCGTATGGCGGGTGGTGGATACCGCCCGCGCGGTCTTCGACGTGGAGGACTATTCCGAGTTCGTCGCCATCCAGTCCGAAACCGCCCTGCGCCACCTCGCCGCCGGGTACCCCTACGACGACTACGACGGCCGCACCCTCTCGCTGCGCGGCAACCCGGATGAGGTGTCCGAGGCGCTGGGCCGCGAACTCGACACCCGGCTGCGGCACGCGGGGGTGGAGGTCCTCGAGGCGCGGCTCTCGCACCTCGCCTACTCGCCCGAGATCGCGGGCGCGATGCTCCAGCGCCAGCAGGCCAGCGCGATCATCGCGGCGCGGCAGCAGATCGTGCAGGGCGCGGTCGGCATGGTCGAGATGGCCCTGCGCGAGTTGTCCGAACAGGAGATCGTCCACCTCGACGAGGAGCGCAAGGCGCAGATGGTCAGCAACCTGCTCGTCGTGCTGACCAGCGAGCGCGGCACCCAGCCTGTCGTCAACGCGGGCAGCCTGTACTAACGGGGGCCGCCGCATGCCCGCCCGCCCGAAGAAGAATTTCCCGCTGCGCATCAGCCCCGACCTCTACGCCGCCTTAGAGCGCTGGGCCGCCGACGACCTGCGCTCGGTCAACGCCCAGATCGAGTTCCTGCTGACCCAGAGCGTGCGTCAGGCCGGACGCCTCAAGCCGCCCCCGGAGGTCGAAGACGCCCCGGCCTCCACCAACGATTGACCCCCACCGCCGCCCGCTTGCCCAGGGGCGGCGGTGCCGTGCGGCTGGCCTGGCGACCCGGCCCCCCATCTCCCCCGCCCCGATGCGGCATACTGCCGGGGTTTGTCTGTGCCGTCGGCTTCCCTGGCAGAACAGACCCTTTTCGCAGGCAGACCTCCCATGGGCGCGGAGAGCCAGCCCCCTCCTCCCTGAGAGGACGGGCTGAAGCGTTCCCCTCTACCTCCCCGGCGCCCCTCTCCAGCGCCGCGCCGCGCCCCCAGCCTCTGCGCTGGTCCGGCGTGTTCTGCCAGGCAGGATTTCTCATGACCTTATCCAAGACCCAGACTCGCCCCGCCCCCACCGTCCCGACCGACTGGCCCAAGTGGCTGGGCGACCGCACCCCCACGCCCGTGCAGGCCGGGGCGATTCCCGTGCTGCTCGCGGGCCGCGACGTGATCACGACCGCCCGCACCGGCAGCGGCAAGACGCTCGCCTTCCTGATTCCCGCCGCCGCCCGCGGCATCGGCATGAAGCCCACGCGCGGCATGCGCCCGGAAGTCCTCGTCGTGACGCCCACCCGCGAACTCGCGGTGCAGATTCGTGATGTGGCCCGCGAACTCGGCATGCCTGCCGGACGCATCACCGGGGGTATCACGCCCTCGCAAACCCGCACCGAGGCGAGCGGCAAGGGCGTGATCGCCGGCACGCCGGGCCGCCTCAAGGACCTGATCACGCGCGGCGAACTCTCGCTCGCCGGGCTGCGCTACGTGGTACTCGACGAGGCCGACGAGCTGCTCTCGCTGGGCTTCCTCAAGGACGTGGGCGACATCCTGCGCTCGGCGCAGAAGGCAGCAGGGCAGGACCTCCAGATCGCGATGGCCTCCGCGACCTTTCCCGCCGCCATCCGCGAGGTCGCCGAGCGCTTCATGCACTCGCCCGAGCGCATCGACATCGCCCCCGCCCGCGCCGCCGAGGCCCCGCAGACCGGGGACGTGTTGGGCGGGGCGACCGGGGCCACCCACCTCCTGCTGCACACCACCCGCGAGGACGTGCTGCGGGTCGCCGCCGACCACGCGCGGGAAGCGTTGCGGGCGCCCGGCGGCTGCGTGGTGATCTTCAGCCGGACCAAGGCCCTCGTCAAACGGCGGGCCGAGCGGCTGAATGAGCTGCTCCCCGGCGAGACGGTCACGGCCCTTCAGGGCAACATGGACCAGAAGAAGCGCGAGCGCACGATGGACCTGCTGCGCTCGGGCGAGTCGCGGGTGCTCGTCGCCACCGACATCGCCGGGCGCGGCATCGACCTGCCGGAGGTGCGCCTCGTCATTCACATGGACGTGGCCTCCACCTCCGAGGACCATGTCCACCGCTCGGGCCGCACCGCCCGCGCCGGGCGCCCCGGCGTGAACCTCGTCCTGCTGATTCCCGAGCAGCGCGAGCTGTGGCGCAATGTGCGCCGGGGGCTGCCCGCCGCCCTCCAGCCGCCGCTGACCCCGGAAGAGGGCCAGATCGACCGCTCGATTCAGGAAAAGCAGGGCCAGGGCAGCGGCAACGGCGTGCGCGGAGGCGGCCAGGGACGCGGGCAGGGCCAGCCCCGGCCTCCGCGTGAGGCCTCGGGGACGCACGCCCACAGCCGCCCCGAGCAGGGCCAGAAGCGGGCGGCCAAGCCGCACCCGCATGGTGCCCAGCGGCTCGACTCGGGCACCGGGGCCGGGCGGGTCGGGCCGCAAAAGGCGCGTCGGCGGGGTCGGTAACCCTGGAGAACAGTCAGGGGGGGTCATCGGGGGGGGCAGCAGCGTATCTGCTGGCCCCCCCTTCCCTTTGCGGGTGGGAGCGCGGTCTGCAGAACTCCGTCGTGGCCGCCTCCTCTTCCTTGATTTCTATGGTTTCTCTTTGGTAACCGCACGCTTTATTCTTTGTTCCGATCTCAGTTAATCACACAATTGAATGCTTGATGTGAAAGGTTTCTGTCATTTCCTCGCCGGTAAAAGAAAGGCGCTTTCTTGGAAACGTTCATTCCTGCGGCGAGACGCGGGAGCTGGGCGCTGCGCCGTTCGGGAAGCAGAAAGGCAGGTATGCTCAGCCCAGTTGAGTCCATCTTTGGTCTTCTGTTGGACCGTTCGGCGGAAAAGGCCCCGTTTGCCGGGCGAGACCTTCCCCAGATCCTGGGAGAGTGGGCCGTTCACGGGAGCAGTGTGCTGGTGCGCGTCGCGCCCTCGCCACGTGCCGGGGCCGGGGGCTGGATTCTGGTGGAGTCCGGTCACCCGACCTATGCCCGGACGCGCCAGCACTCCGCTGCCGCCGAGGCCCTGTCCTTCCTCTATGCCCAGGCGCCCGGCGGGTGGTGTCAGGCGGCCTTCCTGGGACCCGAGGAGGAACTGCTGGCCCACGCCGTCAGCCACGGAACGACCGTGGCCTTTCGCCAGCCGGTGACCCCGCAGGACCGCGACCTGCTGCCCCTCCTGGACGGACGCAACTACGCGGGCGTGCTGCTGGTCGAGCGGGCCTTTGACCTGCGCGTCTGGAGCGACCGGGCGCGGGGCTGGCAGGGCTCGCCGGCCTGGCCCGCCGAGCCGGGCGGCTACCACAAGTCGCTGTTTCGCTGGGCGGCGGCGGACGAGCCCCGCGGCCTTCAGGTCTTTCTCGACCGCGAGCGCCGCAGCACGTCCTCGCTGTGGGCCGCACTGGAGCGCGAACTGCACACCGAACTCGACGACCGTGCTCCCCGGCTGCTGGCCTGGCTGCGGCGTGAGCACGGCCGGGACGATGTCTCGACCCTGCTGCACCACCTGATGCCGCATCTGGAGCGGGTCACGGGCGCGGACGCCGCCCACCGCTTTCGCCAACGCTTTCTGCGCGAATGGCTGGAGGAACCATGACACTTCCCACCCTGACCAGCGAACAGTTTCTCCTCATTCAGCAGGTGCTCAACCTCTCGGTCGCCACGATGGGCGGCGCGGCCCTGCTCTTCGTGCTGCTGCGCGAGCAGGTCGGCCGCCCCTACCGCGCGGCCCTGATCGTGATGGCCGTCGCCGTGGGCATGGCCTGCTACCACTACACCCAGATTCTGGGGTCCTGGACGGCCGCCTACGTCCCCGCAGGTGGCGGCTACCGCCCCACCGGCCTCCCCTTTCAGGACGCTTCCCGCTACGCCGACTGGCTGGGCACCGTGCCCCTCATTCTCAGCGCCCTGCTGCTGGTGCTGGATATCGGGCGCCAGAAGACCACCCGGCTGATGGTGCGGCTGGGCGGTGCCGCCGCCCTGATGATCGCCCTGGGCTATCCCGGCGAGATCCAACATGAGAATCTGCTCGCGCGGGCGCTGTGGGGCCTGGCGGGCACCGTGCCGTTTCTCTATATCCTCTCGGTGCTGTGGGGCGAACTCGCTGGAGCGGTGCGCCACGACACGCCGGGAGTCCGGCAGCGCTTCGCCCGGCTGCGCTGGCTGCTGCTGGCGTCGTGGAGCCTGCACCCCCTGGTCTATGCTTTTCCCCTCCTCGGCCTGACCGGCGCTTCCGCCCTGATCGCGGGCCAGGTGGGGCACTCGGTGGCGGACCTGACCGCCAAGGTCTTCTACGGCCTCCTGATCTACGGCATTGCCCGGGAAAAGACGCTGGACGCCGGGGTGGGCAGCCCGCTCCCCCAGGAAGGCCGCGCCGCCCCGTCCGTGCTGGGAAGCGACTGAGCCGATCTGACCTTCCCGCCCACGTCTGGAGAGCCTCGCGGGGCTCTCCTTTCGTCTGCTCGTCACATGACGAGCAACTTGGAGAAGCCGTCCAAGAGGTCCACCGGGGGGCAAAAAAGTCCCTCTCCGCCGAGAGGGATTCGCACAGCAAGCGCGGGAGAGGTCTGGCCTGGGGCGAAGAGCGTGTCAAGCCTGCCGCTCCTCCGGCGGAGGGGCGGCAGGCTTGGTCAGCGCGGGGCGAAGGGCCGCCAGCCGATCCCAGAGGGGCCGGGTGCCCAGCAGGGCGGTCAGCTCCTCCCCGCTGAGCCCTTCCAGAAAAGGGGTCAAGGCCGTGGCCCACGCCCCGTCGATCTCGGCGCGGGTGGCGACGGCGGTGGGGCTGGGGTAGAGGCGTGTGCAGCGGCGGTCGTGCTCGTCAGGCCGCCGCACGATCAGGTCGCGGGCACTCAGGCTGCGCAGGGTCACGCTGACATTGCTGTGCTGCAGTCCCAGGTCACGGGCGATCTCCGAGACGCTGGACCCCGGGTGCCGGTGCAGCCAGCGCAGCACCTCGACCTCCGAGAGCGGCAGGGTGACGGCGCTTGTGGCATGGTCCGCGAGCCGCCGCAGCGCCCAGTACAGGTCCTGAATCGTCTCGGTCAGCAGCCGGTCGGCCGCAGCAGGCGGGGTGCTGCCGGGGACGGCGGTCCTGCGCCGGGGGGGCGGGTCCGGAGTCATTCGAGGAAGCCGTGGAGCTTGCGGGTGCGGCCTTCCTGATACTTGAGCTTGCGCAGGGCCTTGTTCTCGATCTGCCGAACGCGCTCGCGGGTCACGTGCAGGACCTGCCCGACCTCTTCCAGCGTGTGCTGACGGCCGTCGGCGAGGCCGTGGCGCAGCCGGATCACCCGCGCCTCGCGCTCGTCCAGCGCTCCCAGCGCCTGGTCGAGGGCGTCACTCAGCAGCCTCTGGTTGGCGTTCTCGGCGGGCGAGGCAAAGTGGTCGTCCGCGATGAAGTCCCCCACGGAGCTGTCGCCTTCCTCGCCCACGGGGGCCTCGAGCGAGATGGGGTCGCGGCGCAACTTCTGCACCTCGTCGACCTTCTGGGTGCTCCAGCCCGCGCCCATCGCCTCGGCGAGTTCCTCGTCCAGCGGCTCGCGCGACAGCTCCATCTCCAGGCGGCGGCTGGTCCAGGTGAGCTTATTGATGGTCTCGACCATATGCACCGGGACGCGGATGGTCCGGGCCTGGTCCGCGAGGGCGCGGGTGACCGCCTGACGAATCCACCACGTCGCGTAGGTCGAGAACTTGAATCCCCGGCGGTACTCGAACTTCTCCACCGCCCGCACCAGCCCGAGGTTGCCCTCCTGAATCAGGTCCAGCAGCCCCACCCCGCGCCCGGTGTACTTCTTGGCGATGGACACGACCAGCCGGAGGTTGGCCTCGGTCAGCGCCTGCTTGGCCGCCGCCCCGTCCTCGGCCTGCCGCGTGAGGCGGCGGCGCTGGCGGTCGTCGAGGTCGCCGCCATCCTCGGCCGCCAGGCGCCGCCGGGCTTCCTCGCCCTCCTCGTACCGCCGGGCGAGGTCGAGTTCCTCGGCGTAGCTCAGCAGCGGCACCTGCCCGATCTCGTTCAGGTACTGCCGCAACGAGTCCCCCTGGACAGCCGCAGCGGCCGCTTCCTCGTCCAGCGGAAAGTCGTCCTCGTCTCCCCGTGCCTGCGTGTCCGCCGCGTCTTCCTCGGTCTCGTCGTCAAAGTCTTTCTCAGCGGGGTCCAGCTCTCCGGGCTCCATCAAGAAGTCAAGGTCGCCGGTTTCCTCGGCCGTGTCGGTGGGGATTGGGAGAGCGGTGTCCACCTGCTCCTCGGCTTCGGCGACAGAAGCCCGGCGGCGCTGGGCGGCACGGGCGCGGGGTGAGGTGGGGGTCAAGGGGGATGAGGTCGTCATGGGGGCTCCCTGGGTGATCCAAGCGGCTCGGATCGTGAGTGGGGGTGGGCGAGGGCAGGGGAGGGCGTTCCACCCTGGGGCGGTGTCAGCGGAGAGGCAACAGGTGCGGGCGCCGCACACTCAGCGCGGCATGGCCACTTGAGGACGCCCCGTGCCCATCAACCTGGGGAAAACTTGGAGGGGCGAGACTTAGGCGCCCGTCAGGGCACCCGCCAGCAATATATATAATATCATACATATCCGGCACGCGGTAGAGATGCTCGCTCGGTCGCGCTCAGGTTAGACACGGCTCGCAAACGGCCATCGGTGGTTCGTCGCCGATGGCCGCTGTGCTCCCTGGGTGGAGCCCCTGGATTGAGGTTGGTTCGCTGCTCGTCACGTGACGAGCAGGCTGGGTCAACTGCGAAAACGCCCCAACAACTCCGTGCTGGTGCGGGTCAACAGCAATACGTCCACGCCGATTGCCACGAAGCTGTAGCCCCAGTTCAGATACCGCCGCGCCGCTTCCTCGTCGGTGGCGAGGATACCCGCCGCCTTGCCTGCTGCGCGGCTACGGGTTGCGGCATCCTGAATCGCCGCCTGCACGGCCGGGTGCGCCGGGTTCCCCAGGTGTCCCATGCTGGCGGCCAGATCGGCGGGACCCACGAAGACGCCGTCCACACCCTCCAGCGCCGCGATGGCGTCCAGTTCTATCAGCGCCGCCGCCGACTCCACCTGCACGATCAGGCAGACGCCCTCGTTCGCGTGCTGCAAGTAGGTGGCATCCCTTGAAAATCCGCTTGCCCGCACCAGCGCACTCGCCACGCCCCGGGTGCCCTGCGGCGGGTACCGAGTCGCCGCGACCAACTCGCGGGCCTGCGCCGCCGACTCCACCATCGGAATGAGCAGGTTGCGGGCGCCGATATCGAGCACCTGCTTGATCTGCACCGGGTCGCCCACCGGCAGGCGGACCACCGGGGCCGAGGGGTAGGGGGCCAGCGCCTGAAGCTGCGCGAGAATGCTCCGCAGGTCGTTGGGCGCGTGTTCTCCGTCCACGACCAGCCAGTCGAAGCCTGCCCCGGCGCAGACCTCGGCGCTGTAGCTGTCGGCGAGGGCCAGCCACAGGCCATAGAGCGGCTGGCCGGAGGTCAGCGCCTGTTTAAAGGCGTTGGGAGCCGTCACGCCGTCCGCTCCCGGTGCGGCCCACGCAGACCCAGCAGATTGCCCCAGGGGTCGCGCACCTGCGCCATCCGCCGCCCGTCTTCGATATCCATCGGTCCACGGTACAACTCGGCTCCCCGGGCCTGCCATTGGGCGAGCCGCGTCCCGAAGTCGGGTACGGACCAGTACACCACACTGCCCGCCGCCCCCGACGCGACCTTGGCATCGGCAGGCACGAGTTCCAGCGTCACCCCGCCGAGGTCCAGCAACGTGAAGCCGTCAACCTGACGCCGCACGGCTTCGGGAAAAGCCCGCGCGTACCACTCCAGCGCGGCGGGCACGTCCGGCACGTGGACCATCACGGCGGCAATCGGCCCCTCAGCGGCCACGCGCTGCTCCCGCAAAGCGGCACGAAAAAGTCCCCAGTGTCCCGTAGTCGAAGGTGAACACGTCCCCGGGAGCGATGTCCACCGGACGGGTAAACGACCCGGCCAGCACGAGTTCCCCAGCCTTCAGCCCCTCCCCGTGGGGCGCGAGGCGGTTGGCCAGCCACGCGATCCCCGCCGCCGGATGTCCCAGCACGCCCGCCGCCACCCCGGTTTCCTCCACCACGCCGTTGCGGAGGCACAGCGCCGCCGCCCAGCGCAGGTCGAGGTCATCCGGCCGAACCGCTCGCCCGCCCACGATCACCCCGGCGTTGGCCGCGTTGTCACTGATGGTGTCGGTGACCCGGCGGGGCTTCCCCGTCTCCCGGCTGACCCGCTGAATCCGCGCGTCGATGATCTCGGCGGCCGGGGTCACGTACTCGGTCGCCCGCAGCACGTCGAAGATCGTCACGCCGGGGCCGTGAAGGTCCGCCCCCAGCAGGAAGGCCAGCTCGACCTCCACCTTGGGGGCCACGAAGCGCGACAGGGGAATGTCCCCGTTCGGCTCGAAGAACATGTCGTCCAGCAGCGCCCCGTAATCCGGTTCGGTGATCTGCGAGGCCATCTGCATCGCCCGCGAGGTCAGCCCGATCTTGTGTCCCAGGATGCGCCGCCCCCCCGCGACCTTCTGCGCGACCCAGGCCCGCTGCACTGCGTAGGCGTCGGCAATCGTCATGCCGGGGAAGCGTTCGGAGAACGGGGGGAGCTGCACGCCGGTGGCCTCCGCCCCCTCCAGCTCGTCAGCCAGGTCGGGCAGGAGGTCATCCCGAATGACCCGCTCAGATGACATTGATGGGCATCCCCTTCAGCTCGCTCTCGGTCAGGGCCGCCCAACCGCCCCCAAACGCCTCCATGCGCGAGCCCTCCTCGAACCAGCTTCGCGGGGTCTTGGCGCCCCACAGCGTCTGGCGGCGGGGATCGTCGCGCTGCCAGCGGATCGTCTCGAAGTCGGGGTCCACCGTGATGTAGTCGGAGGTATACAGCTCGATGCGGTGTCCGTCGGGGTCGCGCACGTACAGAAAAAAGGCGTTGGAGATGCCGTGCCGCCCCGGCCCGCGCTCGATGCGCTCGGGCTGCCGCGCCCCGGCCAGGATGTCGCACGCCCGGATGATGCTCATGGCGTCGGGCATCCAGTAGGCCCAGTGGTGCAGCCTCGGCCCAGCGCCGTTCGTCATGGCGAGGTCGTGGACACCGCCCCGGCGCTGAATCCAGGCAGCCCAGATGCGCCCCTCCTCGTCTTCTGTGAGTTCGGAGGCGCGGAAGCCCAGTCGCTCGCCGTACCAGGCCATCATGCTGCCCACGTCAGGGGTCATCACGTTGACGTGGTCCACCCGTTGCAGGCCCGGCCCCCGGTGCAGGTGGTAGTCCTGAAGCAGCCAGCGGTGCGTGTGGCTCTCGCGGTAGAAGGCGATCGGCACGCCGAAGGGGTCCTGCATCCGCAGCAGTCGGGGGCGGTCGAGTTCCTCCTCCCAGCGGTACGGGAGGCCCTCGCGCTCGGCCAGGGCGACCAGCCCGTCGAGGCAGGCGTCCGTCCGCACCCGGTAGGCGAGGTGACGCACGCCTGCTTCCGGCGCCTGCTCCAGCTTCAACGTCCACTCGCGGTCCTCTACCCCGCGCAGATAGAGCGCCCCCGGCTCCTCGTGCAGCACATTCAGGCCGAGCAGGTTCACGTAGAAATCACGCGAAGCTTCGAGGTCGGTGACGGTAAAGACCGTGTGCGCGATGCGAATCACGTCTGGGCGGGGGTCAGTCATCGGCAGCCACCCCCTCCGCCTTCTCGCTGCGGTTCAGGAACGCCCCGATGCGCTCCACGTAGGGCTGCTTGTTGTAGACCTCGTACAGCGCCGAGTGCATCCGCACCGGGTCCCCGAAGAAGAACTTCTCGTAGAGGCTCTGGCGCCCGCCGAAACTGCTCATGGACATGTCCCAGGCGAGGCGGAACAGCTTGAGGCGGTCTTCGGCGCTCGCGTTCCCGGCTTGCAGATACTTGCTGATCTGCGGCCCCAGCGGTCCCTCGCGGTCGGCCTTGCTCGGCATCATGATGATGCCGGACGCGCCGAGGAGCTGCAGCAGTTCGGGCAGGCGGGCATACACCGCCGGGTAGTAGTTGCGGGCGGCGTCCAGCGGCCCCCGCGCGGGGGTCATCACCCCATACTTGTTGACGGTGGCCCCCGCGACGGCGGCGACCTCCAGTGCCTTCATGATCTCCAGCATGACAATGATCTCCGCGACCTTGCTTTGGACGTGCTGGAACTGCCCCGAGCCGATGGCGTTCACGATGCTCTGCGCGGTGCCCAGGAAGGCTTCCGTCTTGGCGACTTTGAGGTTCACGACCTGATAGGCCATGTGCAGCACGGCGTCGGTGGCGGCGTAGGCCTTGTTCGCCAGTTCCACGTCGTACAGCAGGAACACGCGCTCCCAGGGGACGAGCACGTCGTCAAAGATCACGAAGGCGTCCTGCTCGTCGAAGCGGCTGCCCAGCGGGTGGTCCTCCGGGTCGCGGCCCACGTCGAAAGGCTCGCGGCACTGGAAGCTCAGGCCGGGCGCATTCGTCGGGACGGCAAAGCCCATCGCGTAGCGGCTCTTGTCGGCGTTCTCTTTGAGCACGGTGGACGGAAACACCAGAATCTCGTCCGCGATGGGCAGGGTCGCCATCATGCGGGCGCCGCGCATGACCACGCCGTCCTCGCGCTCCTCCACAATCCCCAGCGCGATGTAGGGGTCGGGCATCTCGGAGGCCATCTTGGCGCGGTTGACCTGCGGGTTGGTCAGCGCGTGGGTCAGGCACAGGTCGTGGTCGCGCACGTACTCGTAGTAGCGGCGCATGTTGCCCGCGAAGTCGGGCTGGTGGTCGCCCTCCACCTCGCAACTGGCGAAGTAGCCCGCGCCCATGCCCGCCGCCATCACGTTGGCGTTCATGTAGTCCGGCGCCCGGCCCAGGAAGCCCAGCGAGTAGTTCGCGCGGAGGCGGTGCGCCTCCCCGATGCGGGCGAGGTCTTCTTTGGTGCGCGGCACCATCAGGCTCATGGGGTGGCGCTCGCCGTTCTCCTCGTAGGTCAGCCGCTCGCGCAGCTCCGGCTGGTGTTGGAGGTCGTACAGCCCGGCGAGCGAGTGCACCATGTTGCGGGTCGCCGGGTGGGTGGTGGGGTCCTCGACCCGCTGCCCGTCGATGTAGAGGGTGGGCGGATTCTTCCGCAGGCGGTCGAGGAATTGCTGTCCGGTGATGGCTGCCATAGCGGGTGCCTCCTTACGCCTCTTCGGCGCCGTGGTACTTGAAGACTTTGAGGACGTAGCCGTCGGGATCGGTCACGAAAAAGCCGTAGGGGCCGGTGGTGTGCCGGTAGTGCTCGCGCATGTCGTGCTGGATGCTGGTCTGTTCGGAGATGCGGGCAAGCAATCGGTCCACCTCGTCGAACGAGTCCAGTTCAAGGCCCAGATACGTCACGGCAGCCACGTCGGGTGCCGTCTCGCTGCGGTCGAAGATCAGTCGCGTCCCACCGCGAAAAGTGGCGAGCAGCCTCTCTCCGCGCAGGGACGTTTCCGCGCCAAGCAACTCGTAAAAAACCTGGGTGCGGCCGAGATCTCTGGCCCTGAAGGCGACGTGTTCCAGCACGGCCACGTTAGCCCTCCTTCCCCGCCAGTCCCCGGTACTCCGGGTCCACGAAAATGCCGCCCTGC
The DNA here is from genome assembly GCF_024171495.1 of Deinococcus sp. HSC-46F16. Taxonomy (NCBI): domain Bacteria; kingdom Thermotogati; phylum Deinococcota; class Deinococci; order Deinococcales; family Deinococcaceae; genus Deinococcus; species Deinococcus sp. HSC-46F16. The sequence goes on along the minus strand of NZ_JALJZW010000003.1, from coordinate 331,524 downwards.
CGCTGCTCGGTGATGTCTCGCGGGTCACCGTGGATGTGCTCCACCTCGGCGGCATAGGCTTCGGCATCGTCCTGGGGGACATAGCCCAGCACGTCCCAGCCTTCGGGGGTCATCCAGCGGCGGGTGTTGCCGCTGATGCCCGCGACGATCAGGAAGCCCACGTCGGGAACAGTGACCGCCTTTTCAAAAAGCTGTACCGCGTCACGGGGGCTGAGCCAGGTCGAGAGGTGCCGGGCATCCTTCGGCTTGGGTTGGAAGGAGCAGATGCGGACGCCGACAAACTCGATGTCGTACCGCTCCCAGTACATGCGGCCCAGTGCCTCACCGAAGACCTTGCTGACGCCGTAGTAGGTGTCGGGGCGCACCGGCACGTCCGGCCCGATCTTCTCGGAGCGGGGATAGAAGCCGACCGCGTGGATGGAGGATGCGAAGGCCACCCGCCGCACGCCCGCCTGCCGCGCCGCTTCGAGGACGTGATAGGTCCCGTCGAAGTTCACGTCGCGGATGCGCTCGTAGGTATGCTCGTCCGCGATCCCGCCGAGGTGGATCACGGCGTCTACACCTTCCATCGCGGCGCGGATCTCGTCAAAGTTGGTGAGGTCGGCGGGGACGATCTCCTCGCCCTGCTGAGCTTCCCCCAGGTCGCGGTTGTCGGTCAGGCGCAGGACGGGGAAGCGCCCGCGCAGGCCCTCGCGCAGGGCCGAACCGACCTGTCCGGCGGCTCCGGTGAGGAGGACGGTGTGGGGCGTCATCCCTCCGCCACCTCCTTCTGCACCTTCGGCGGGGCGCCCACCCCCAGCCGTGCCGTCTTGTGCGTCCCCAGCGAGATGGCGATGTTCTTCGTCTCCATGTAGAACTCGAAGGAATAGTCGCCGCCGTCGCGCCCGATGCCGCTGTTTTTCACGCCACCGAAGGGCGTGGGCAGGTGCCGCACGTTCTCGGAGTTCACCCAGATCATGCCCGCCTCCAGCCCGTGCGCGAAGCGGTGGGCACGGGTCAGGTCGTTCGTCCACAGGTACCCGGCGAGGCCGTAGTTCACGTCGTTGGCGAGGGCCAGGGCGTCCGCCTCGTCGGTGAAGGGGATGGCTGTCAGGACCGGGCCGAAGATCTCCTCCTGGCTGATCCGCATGTCATTCCGCGCCCCGGTGAAGAGGGTGGGGGAGACGTAATTGCCCTCGCCCCCCACGCGCTCGCCGCCCGCCGCGATGGTGGCCCCTTCCTCGCGGGCCTTGTCGAAGTAGGACAGGACCTTCTCGAAATGGCGCGGGTGAACCAGCGGCCCGACCTCGGTGTCGGGGTCGAGGGGGTCACCCACCCGGATGTTCCGCGCCCGTTCGGCGATGCGGGCGGTGAACTCGTCGTAGATGCCCTCCTGGATGAGCACCCGGCTGGAGCTGGTGCAGCGTTCCCCGTTCAGGCTGTAGATCATGAAGACCACGGCGTCGAGGGCCTTTTCCAGATCGGCGTCGTCGAACACCACGACCGGATTCTTGCCGCCCAGTTCGAAATGCACGCGCTTCAGGGTGTCCGCCCCCTGCCGCATGATGTGGCTGCCCGTCACCGTCTCGCCGACAAAGGCGACTGCCTTGATGAGCGGGTGTTCGGTCAACGCCTTGCCCGCGCTCTCCCCGAAGCCGTGCACGAGGTTGTGGACGCCCTGAGGCAGCCCCGCCTCGTCCATGATCTCGGCGAGCAGGGTCGCCGTGACCGGACTCCACTCGGCGGGCTTGTGGACGACCGTGCAGCCGGCGGCGAGCGCCGGGGCGATCTTCCAGGTGCTCAGCATGAAGGGCGTGTTCCAGGGCGTGATGACCCCGACCGGGCCGATGGGCTGCCGGATGGAGTAGTTCAGGAAGCCGGGGGCGGGGAGGCTCTCGCCATCCTGGGCACCCGGAGCGCGGTCGGCGTAGAAGCGGAAGTTCTCCGCCCCACGGGCCGCCGCCGACTTCATGAACCGGATGGCCTGTCCGGTATCCACGCTCTCCAGCACGGCGATCTCCTGCGACCGCTTCTCGATCAGGTCGGCGATTCGGTGCAGGATTTTCCGGCGCTCGGCCCCGCTCACCTCGCGCCACGTCTGGAAGGCGTCGTGGGCGGCGCGGGCAGCGCGGTCAATGTCGGCCGCGTCGCCGCTCGCCACGGTCGCCAGCGCGGAATTGTCGGTGGGCGTGTGGGTCTGGAAAGTCTCGCCGCTTCTGGAGTCCACCCACTCGCCGCCAATGAAGTGGCGCAGGCCGCCGCTGAGCTTGCTTTCACGCAGTTCACGGGCGAGATCGTGGTTGGGGTGCTGTGCCGCTGGGGGAGGGGTCTGGGTCATGGTTGCTCCTGAACGGGTTGGCTGTAGGAGTAGGCGAGGAAGGTCTCGGTCCGCAGGGTGCGTCCGCCCCGCTGCACCCGCACGAAGGCGGCGTAGGGATGGAACTTCACGAGGTAGGTGTGGCTCCCACTTTGGAAGGTGTACTCCGGCCCAAGGTCGTCCTGCGCGACCTTCCCGCCCGTCACGTACACCCCCGGCGTCCCGTCGAAGTTCCGGGTGGCGTAGGTGGCCGCCCTGCCGTTGTCCCAGACAATCACCGTGCGCTTGGCCGTCGCACCCATGAACACGGCTTGCGGCTGATAGCGGCAGCGGAAGGAGCCTTCCGGCGTACGGAACTCGTTCACGCGGGTCATCTTGTAGGCGGGGTCGAAGATGTTCTCGACGTTGCTGGTGCGGATGTAGAAGTTTGAGTTCGCCCCCGACCCATCCGGGAAGGAGAGGCGGGTGTAGACACTCCCGGCCGCTCCCTCACTCGGCCCCAGCAGATAGGGAGCCGTCAGCTTCCCCGTGTCCGACTCCGGTTGCGGGCGCTTGAGCCAGCGGTGCAGCGTGACGGGTTGGGCGGTGGTCCGGGGATCGTTGGCGGGCTGGGTGACGGCCAGCACCCGGTCCGGCGCGTCACACCACGCGAAGGCGGGGCGCACGCCTCCGACCTCCCCGCTGGCATTGACAAAGGCACGCACCTCATACCGCTGCGGCGCGGCCAGGGCGAGGGCCGAGAGCGCGAGGCCCAGGGTCAGGAAACGCTGGCGTTTCATGCCCGCAGCTTCCGCCCGCCGCATGAGGGTCGTCCCCGGCTGGTTCACCGCCCGTCCCACTCGCCTTCCTTCGCTTCCTTGCCCTTGATGGGCTCGGCCTGGTCATCCTCCTCCTGAATGCCGTTTTCCAGCACGCCCAGCCCCTCGACCTCCAGCCGCATCACGTCGCCGGGGTGGACGTGGCTGATGCCCTTCGGGGTGCCCGTCAGGATCACGTCGTCCTTTTGGAGGGTCATGAAGCGCGAGATGTGCTCGATCAGCTCGGGAATCGAGAAGATCATGTCGCGGGTGCTGCCCTGCTGCCGCAGCTCGCCGTTCACATGCGCGGTGAGGGCGAGGTCGTGCGGGTCCGCGATCTCGTCGGCGGTGACGTAGTACGGTCCCAGCGGCCCGAAGGTGTCCCAGCCCTTGCCGCGCAGGGGCGGCCGGAAGGTGTTCGTCACGTAGTCGCGCACCACCAGGTCGTTGCCGATGGTGTAGCCGCCGACGTAATCCATCGCATTCCCCGCCTTCACCCGGCGGGCGTCCCGGCCGATGATCACGCCCAGTTCGACCTCGTAGTGCATGAACTCGGCGCCGCGCGGGTAGATCACGGTGCCCCGGTGCGGCAGCAGGGTGGTGTTCGGCTTCCAGAACAGGGCGGGTTCGCTGGGTTGCGTGAGGCCCAGTTCGCCCGCGTGGTCGTTGTAGTTCAGCGCCAGGGCGATCACCTTGGGCGGGTCGACGGGCAGGCGGAACTGCACGGTGTTCGGATCGTGGGCAACTCCGGCGGCGTCAATGAGCTGGCCGTCGTGCAGGTGACCGTTCAGGGCGCGGCCCCCGGCGATAAAGCGGGCGTATTTCAAGGTTGGACTCCGTTCGTGGGCAAGAAAACGTGGTGGTGTGGCTCCCAGCATACGGCCCGCCCTCCGGTGCGCCCGTTTGTGCGGCGCGTGAATCTCTCCCCGTTCCGTTGTAGGTTGGGACAAATGCGGGACACCTCGCCCGACCTGCTCGCGCTGCCTGATCTGGCGGCCCTGCTCGGCTCCTTGCGGGAGGCCGTCACCGGGCCTCAACCCGAGCGCGAACTCGTGGCGCGGCTGGCCCGGCTGACGGGCGGGCGGGCCGAGATTCGCGCGAGCTGGGGCGACGTGGTGGCGGTGGCCGGAGAACCCGCCGGGCCGGAGGTGACCCGCCGCCTGAGCTACGGCGACGCGAGCGGCGAGCGGCATGTGGGCAGCCTCAGTCTGGCGGCGGCGCCGGAGTGGGCGCCCCTGGTTCCCGTGGCGGTGGAATATGCGCTGCTGGCGCGGCTCCAGGCGGCGGCAGCGGGCGCGGCGCGGCGACGGGTGGGGGAGAGGACGCTGGACGCCCTGCTCTCAGGCACGGTGCCCCAGGCCCGCCTGCCCGACTCCGAACCCGTCGCCGTGGCGGTGGCGGCCTTCGCCCGGCCCCCCGCGCCCGGCTCGGCCGCCCGGACGGCCCATGCCCACGCCCTCGACGTGCTCGCGGCGGTGGGGGAGGGGTACTTTCTGGAGCGCGGCCTGACCGCCCACTCCACCGTGCGGGGGGACCGGGCGGTGTGGCTGTGGCCGACCCTCGACCTGGCGCGGGAGGCGCGGGACCTGCACGCCGCGCTGCTCGCCAGCACCGCGCAGGATGTGCGGCTCGGCGTCAGTGCCCCGCACCCCGGTCCCCGGCACGCCCGCACCGCCGAGGGAGAGGCGCGGCACGCCCTCGCCGCCACGCGGCAGGCGCGGGGGTCCACGACCTATCACGCGATGGACCCGCTCTATGCCCTGCTCGCGGACGGTTCTTTCGCGCCGCTGCGGGGGCAGGTGCGGTCGCGGCTCGCCGCGCTGGAAGACGGGGGCCGCACCGAGGCCACCCTGCGGGCGTACCTCGCCCACTCGGGGCCGCTGCCCGAGCTGGCCGCGCGGCTGCACGTGCACGTCAACACCCTGCGCTACCGCCTGCGCCGCGCCGAGGAGGTGCTGGGAGGCTCCCTGCGTGACCCCTCGGTGCTGGCCCGGCTGTACCTCGCCTTTGGGGCCGAGGGGGAGGAAGGGACGCCCTAACCTGCACGGTCAGTCGGTGGCGAGCCCCTGCGCGAGCAGCGCCCCAAATGCCTCGGCACTCAGGGGCCGCCCGGTGAGGTAGCCCTGTACCCGATCACAGCCCCGCCCTCGCAGGAAGTCGAGCTGTCCGGGGCGCTCGACCCCCTCGGCGGTGACCTCCAGCTCCAGGGCGTGGGCGAGGTCCATCACGGCCTTGACGAGGGCCTCGTCGCGTCCGGCGGGGACCGGGCTGGCCCCCACCCCGGCCGTAAAGGAGCGGTCGATCTTCAGGCCGTCGATAGGGTACTGCTTGAGATAGGCGAGGTTGGAGTATCCGGTGCCGAAGTCGTCCACGACGACCCGCACGCCCAGGGCCTTGAGGCGCTGCAAGGTCTCGTGCGCCTCCAGCGCGTGCATCAGCATGCTCTCGGTGAGTTCCAGTTCCAGCCGTCCGGGTTCCAGCCCCGACTCGCGCAGCGCCCGCGTCACCGTCTCGGCGAGTTCGGGCTGCTGGAACTGCCGCGCCGAGAGGTTGACCGCCACGCGCAACTCCGGTGCCAGGGCCGCCCACGCGACCGCCTGGGCGCAGGCCTGGCGCAGCACCCACGCCCCGATGGGCACGATCAGGCCCGTCACTTCCGCGAGCGGGATGAACTCGGCGGGGGACACCAGCCCCAGCTCGGGGTGCTCCCAGCGCACCAACGCCTCCACCCCGGTCAGGCGTCCGGTGTGCGGCTCCAGTTGCGGCTGGTAGTGCAGGACGAATTCCCCGCGCTCCAGGGCACGGTTCAGGGCCGTCTCCAGCGTCATCGCGGCGAGGCGTTCCTCGCCCTCCGGGGTGTACAGGGCGTAGCCGCCGCCCCGGCGCTTGGCCTGATACATGGCGGTGTCAGCCTGCTGAAGAAGCTGTTCGACCACCGTTCCCGCCTGCGGAAAGATGCTGAAGCCGATGCTGGGCCGCACGAACACCTCCCGCTCGGCGAGGAGGAAGGGCTGGCGAAAGGTCTGGATCAGGCGCTCGGCGGCCCGCCCCACGTCGGCGGGGGTGGCCGCCGCGCCCAGCACCAGCAGGAACTCGTCGCCGCCCATGCGGGCCAGGGTGTCGCGCGGCCCCAGCGCCGCCCGCAGCCGCGCCGCGACCTGTTGCAGCAGGGCGTCCCCGACGCTGTGGCCCAGGGTGTCGTTGATCAGCTTGAAGCGGTCAAGGTCCATCAGGCCGACCGCCACGGGTTGCCCGTCTGCCCGCGCCTGGGCCAGGGTGCGCTGGAGTTCGCGCTCGAACAGCACCCGGTTGGGCAGGCTGGTCAGGGCGTCGTACAGGGCGTGGCGTTCCAGCGCCCGGTGGGCCTCGTAGCGCTCGATCACCAGCGCGGCGAGCTGCGCTCCTGCGCCAAGCTGCGCCCGCTCGTCCGCGTTGGGCTCTCCCGGACGGCGCCCCCGCAGCAGCAGGGTGCCCAGCCGCCGCCCCTCGGCGCCGGTCACGGGGTGCTGCCAGACGGAGGGGGCACCGCCTTCCTCGCCCTCCGGCGCGGCCAGAAGCTGTGCCCAGCCGTCGCGGTCCTGGTCGGCATCCCCCCGCGCGGTGTAGACCTCGGGCGGCTCGCCGGGCAGCACCAGGGCGGCGCGGCGGCCCGCGAACTGCCGCTCCAGGGTGCCCGAGAGCCGGGCGAGCACCTGCGAGAGGGGCGCGTTGCGGGCGGCGAGTTCCAGCACCTGTGCCCGCTCGCGGTCGAGGTGTTCGGCAAACTGCTTGCGCTCGGTGATGTCGCGCTGAATCGAAATCCAGTGGGTGTACCATCCGGTCTCGTCGGCGACGGGCGCGATGGACAGCTCCACCCAGAACTCCGAGCCGTCCTTGCGGTAGTTCACCACCTCGACGACCACGCTCTCCCAGCGCTTCAGGGCACGCCGGATCTTGTCGAGCGCCCGGCGGTCGGTGCGCGGCCCCTGGAGAAGACGCGGGGTCCCGCCCAGCACTTCCTCGGCCGCGTAGCCGGTCGTGCGGGTAAAGGCGGCGTTCGCATACACGATGCGCGGGCCGGGCAGATCGACGGGTTCGGCCTCGGTGATCAGCACGGCGTCGTTGGCGTGCGCGAGCACCGATTCGAGCAGGGCGAGCTGCCGCCGGGTGTGGTGCCGCCCGCTCTCCTCCGGGGTGGTGCGCTGCGCGGTCCCCACCAATCCCCCCGGCACGGGCGAGGCCGTCAGGGTCACCTCGACCGGCTCGCCGTCAGGCTGCGGCAGGTGCAGAAGCTGCGGCGCGATGCTGCCCTGCCCCCGCGACGCCGAGCGCCGCAGGGCCGCAAAGGCCTGGCCCAGCGCCGTGTCCTCCACCCCCCGGCCCAGCACCTCGCTGCCGCTGACCCCCAGGGTCTGCTCGGCCGCCGCGTTCCAGTGCTTGACCAGCCCCTCCAGCGTCAGCGCGTACACCGCCAGCGGCGCTTCCTGCACGACGGCCCGGAGCTGCTCGTGGGCCGAACGCAACTCGGCCTGCTCGGCGTGCAGCGCGAGTTCCTCCAGCAAGCAGGCCACGAAGGGGTGAGGCCCGTCCTCCCCCGCCCCGGCGGGCGGCCGCGCCGCCGACCAGAAGGCCAGGGTGCCCCGCAGGTCCTCTCGCCGGAAGGTCAGCGTGCCCGTCGGCGCGTCGTCCGCTTCCCCGGACAGTGGCGCGGGCCAGCCCCCCTGCCAGACCGGCGCCCCGCCCTCCCCGGACAGGGTGAGCGTGACCGCCCGCGCCTCGGTGAGCCGGGCGTACAGGTACAGCAGCGGCCTGAACGCGCCCTCGGGCAGCGCGGCGGGCAGGGAAGGAGCAGGAGCGGGGGGCAGGGGAGAGGACAAGACGGACCTCGGGGCCGGGCGGGGACAGTGGGGAGGTAGACGGGCGGCCACGGGGCCGGGTGAACCGGATTAGGACATGGACAGGCTTGCAGAAGCCTTACTCGTCTGGGGGAACTGGGGGGGAGGCCCGGGCGTGGAGGGGTCCCCGTCGTATGGTTCGGGCGCAGTTCGGGCCGCTCTTTCCATCCTCAGGCGGCGGACCCCTGGCCCGGCCGCGCCCCACCTCCCAGATTCAGAGGGGTAGCCCTGCCGCGGAGGGCTCGGCCCCGGCCACCTTCTGCTAAGCTTCATGAAACCAACCCCAAATGAAGTTTCCGCCCGGTCTTGCCGGGGTGTCCCCCCGCTGTGGAGGTTTCCTATGAAGCGACCCGCCCGCCTGCTCGTGACCGCTGCCCTGCTGGCCTCCTCGTCCCTCGCCGCCGCCGAGATCCGGGTGGGCGTGATCGTGTCCTCGACTGGCCCGGCCGCCAGCCTGGGGATTCCCGAGAAGAACACGGTCGCCCTGCTGCCCCAGACCATCGGCGGGCAGAAGGTGACCTACACGGTTCTCGACGACGCCTCCGACACCACCGCCGCTGTCACCGCCACCCGCAAGCTGATTCAGGACAACAAGGTGGACGTGATTATCGGCACGACGACCACGCCCGCCAGCCTCGCCATGATCGACGTGGTGGCCGAGGCGCGGGTGCCCATGATCAGCCTCGCCGCGTCCGAGGCGATCATCAAGCCGGTGGACGCGCGGCGGCGCTGGGTGTTCAAGACCCCGCAGACCGACGCGATCATGGCCAACGCCATCGTGGCGCACATGGCGCAAAACCGCATCAAGACGGTCGGGTACATCGGCTTCAACGACGCCTACGGCGAGGGCTGGCTGTCTGAGCTTCAGCGGGCGGCAGCGGCCCGGAACATCCGGGTGGTCGCGGTCGAGAAGTACAACCGCGCCGACACCAGCGTCACCGGCCAGATTCTCAAGATCGTGGCCGCGCGGCCCGACGCCGTGCTTGTCGGGGCCTCCGGCGTGCCCGCCGTGCTGCCGCAAAAGACCCTGAACGACCGGGGCTACGCGGGCAAGATCTACCAGACCCACGGGGTCGCCAACGCCGACTTCCTGCGGGTGGGCGGCAAGGACGTGGAGGGCGCGATCCTGCCCGCCGGACCCGTGCTGGTGGCCGATCAGCTCCCGAGCACCAATCCCACCCAGCGCGTGGGCCTCGCCTACACCCAGGCTTACGAGCGGCGCTTCGGCCAAAACTCGGTGAGCACCTTCGGGGCGCACATGTGGGACGCGGGCCTGATCCTGCAAAAGGCGATTCCGGCCGCCCTGAAAAAGGCCAAGCCCGGCACCCCGCAGTTCCGCTCGGCGCTGCGTGACGCCCTCGAGGGCACCCGCAACGTGATCGGGGCGCACGGCATCTTCAACATGAGTGCGACCGACCACCTCGGCCTCGACGCCCGCAGCCGGGTGATGGTGCAGGTCGTGAACGGCACGTGGAAGATGATCAAGTAATACAGATTCGGGTTGAACAGTTTTTGTCACTGTTCAACCCGAGCGAAGCGAGAAGGAACGGAACGGTTGCCGGGAAAGGAGTTCTTCCCTCGGCGCTCTCCTGAGGGGAGAACGGATTGGACGGAAACCGTAGAACAGGCTGGGGAGAGGCGCTGAGGTCACGGCTAGGCGGGCGCGTCAGCCTCGCCCCCGGTGACCGCAGCGCTCACGCCCGTGACGAGGGCACGCCGCTGACCTGTGTGCCCGGCGCGGTGGTGGGCGCCCGCTCGGAAGGGGACGTGCTGGAAACGCTGGCGGTCGCCCGCGAGTGGCGCGTGCCCGTCACCCCCTGGGGCGCGGGCACCAGCCTGGAGGGGGCGGTGCTGCCGGTGCCGGGGGCGATCTCGCTGGACCTGGGCGGCCTGGACGCGGTGGGCGAGCCGGACCCCGTGGGCTTCACCGTCACCGTGGGGCCGGGGGTGCGGCGCCTGAGCTTGAACCGCCGCCTGCGTCCGCACGGCCTCTTCTTTCCGGTGGACCCCGGCGCGGACGCCTCGCTGGGCGGGATGGCGGCCACCAACGCGAGCGGCACGACCACCGTGCGCTACGGCGGAATGCGCGAGAACGTCGCGGCCCTGCGGGTGGCGCTGGCGGATGGCCGGGTGCTGACGCTGGGCAACGCGGCCCGCAAGAGCAGCAGCGGTTACGCGCTCAAACAACTGTTTATCGGCTCGGAGGGGACGCTGGGGGTCATCACCGCCCTCACCTTGCGGCTGCACCCCCTGCCGCCCATGACCGCCAGCGTGCAACTTGCCTTCGGGGACGTGGAGGGGGCCGTCGCCGCCAGCGTGACCGTGCGCGGCCTGGGCCTGAGCCCCGAGCGGCTGGAATTCGTGGACGCCGCGACGGTGGCCGCCGTGAACCGCCACCGCGCCCGCCACGACCCGGAGGCCCCGACCCTCTGGGTGGAGGTGGCGGGCCGGGACCACGCCGATCTGGACGCGGGGCTCGCCCTGCTGCGCGAGGCCGCCTCCCTGCACGGCGGCACCCTGGTCGGCGAGGCCCGCACCCCGGAAGCGCAGACCGAGCTGTGGGCGGCCCGCCACGGCGTGTATGACGCGCTGCGGGCGGCCTGGCCCGGTCACGCGACCCGCATCGGGGACGTGTGCGTGCCCCTCTCGGCCCTGGCGAGAACGGTGGCGCTGGCTGGGCAGGTGCTGGACGAGCAGGGCCTGACCGCGCCCCTCGTGGGCCATATCGGGGACGGCAACCTGCACCTCCTGATGCACGCCCCTCCCGACGACGCGGACGCCTGGACCCGGATTGACCACGTCCTGCATGCCCTCGCCGCGCACGCCGTCGCGGTGGGGGGCACCTGCACGGGCGAGCATGGGGTGGGGCTGCGCAAGCGGGCGTATCTGCGTTCGGAACACGGGGACGCGCTGGACGTGATGCGGGAGGTGAAGGCTATGCTGGACCCGCTGAACCTGCTGAATCCCGGCAAGGTGGTGGGCGACCCGGCCCTCCTCCCCGCCTCTCCCGTTTCCGATCACGGCGCGGCCGACGGCACCGCTGCCGACTGGAGGCCCGATGTTCCAGCCCGACCGTGAGGGCATGCCCCTCCCCGACCTCCGCGCCCTGCAACTCGCCCGCCTTCAGGCCACCGCCGCCCGCATGGACGAGCGGGTGCCCGCCCACCGCGCCCGCTTCGGGGCGGCGGGGGTCACCCCGAACGACCTGCGGACCCTGGAAGACCTCGCCCGTTTTCCGCTGACCCGCAAGAGCGACCTGCGCGACCACTACCCCCTGGGCCTGAGCGCCGTGCCCCGCCACGAATTGCGCCGCCTGCACGCCAGCAGCGGCACGACGGGCAAGCCCACCGTGGTCGCCTACGACGAGAACGACCTCGCGGTGTTCGCGGAGGTCGTGGCCCGCTCGCTCTACGCGGCGGGGGCGCGGCCGGGCATGACCTTCCACAACGCCTACGGCTACGGCCTGTTTACCGGGGGCCTGGGGCTGCACGGCGGCGCCGAGCGCCTGGGCCTCTGTACCGTCCCCGTCTCCGGCGGCGGCACCGAGCGGCAGGTCAACCTGATCCTCGACCTGGGGCCCGAGGTGATCGCCTGCACGCCGAGCTACGCCCTGGTCCTCGCGGACGAGTTCACCCGCCGGGGGGTACGGCCGGAGGACACCTCGCTGCGTTACGCGGTCCTGGGCGCCGAGCCCTGGACGGAAAAGACCCGCCGTGAGGTCGAGGCCCGGCTGGGCGTCACGGCGACCAACATCTACGGTCTTTCTGAGATCATCGGCCCCGGCGTCTCCAACGAGGACGCGGCCGAGCAGCGCGGCAGCTACCTCTGGGAAGACCACTTCTACCCCGAGATCGTCGACCCCGAGACGGGCGGAGTGCTGCCCGACGGTGAGTGGGGCGTGCTGGTGCTGTCTTCCATCAGCCGCACCGCCCTGCCCATGCTGCGCTACTGGACGGGCGACATCACCCGCCTGCTGCCGGAGGCCACCGAACCCAACGCCACCGGGCGCACGGTGCGCCGCATGGACTCCATCCGGGGCCGCGCGGACGACCTGATCATCCTGCGGGGGGTCAACGTGTACCCCACCCAACTGGAAGCCGTGCTGGTCGGGATGGGTCAGGTCAGTCCCCACTACCACGTGGTCCTGACCCGCACCGGCACCCGCGACGACCTGTTGCTGCGGGTGGAGGCGGGCGAGGAAACCGCTGGCCTGCGGAGCGAGATCGAGCGGCTGGTCAAGGTGCAGGTCGGCGTGACCGTGCGCTGCGAGCTGTGCGTGCCCGGCTCTCTGCCCCGCAGCGAGGGCGGCAAGCTGCGCCGGGTGACGGACCTGCGCGGGGAAGGGTAGGCCGGAAGCATAGACGAGGCCCCCTCCCGGATGTGGAGGGGGCCTTCGCCGTGCCGCGCAGGGTCAGTTCACCTCGTACCACTGGGCGGTCAGGGGCGTCAGGCTGCCGCTGACGGCTCCGGCCTTGAGGGTCAGGCTCTTGGCCCGGCCCGCGAAGAGGGGGGTCAGGGTGCTGGCCCCGCCGGGCACGGTGATCTTGACGGTCTGGGTGCGGGTCTCGTTGAGGCTCAGGACCTGGAGGTAACGGCGGCCCCCGTGGCTCCACAGGGTCGCGCGGGCCTCGTTCAGGTTGCCGGTCAGCGCGAGCGTCTGCCGCTGGCCGTTGAGCAGCACGGGGGCGAGCAGCTTGACCTCGGCGGCGAGCTTTTTCAGCTCGGTGCGCAGGCCCGTGTAGGTCGCCAGATCGTTGGCGTTGTCGAGGTAGGTGTAGTACAGGATGCCCTTGACGCCCGCGCCGAGCGCCTGGTTGGTCATCGAGTTCAGCTCGGTGGCGGTGGGGTAGCGCCCGCCCGGCCAGCGGAAGCTCTGGAGGTTGGCGATGGGCAGGGTGCCCGTGCGGCTCGCCTCGGCCACCAGCCGCTGCATGACCGGGTACACCACCGCGAGCGAGTCGCCGTAGCCTGCAGGCCCCACCGGGTAGGACTGGTTGCCCACCGCGTCGGCCCGCCCGAAGAACTCGGGGTGGCTGTTGGAGTACGAGATCGCCATGCTGGTGTACGTGAGGTGGTGGGGGTCGAGCGCCTTGGTCTTCAGGTGCCGCCGCTCCAGCTCCTCGGGGGTGATGCGGGCGTTGCAGTCGTCGGCGATCATCCAGCCCAGGGTGGCGGGGTGCGTCTTGAAGGTGTTGATCGAAATGTCCCCGAAGTCCTCCACAAGGAGCTTCATGCCGCGCCCCTGCGCCGCGTCGAGCAGTTGCCCGAACTGCGGGATGTCCCCCTCGGGGTCGAACATCGTCACGTTCATGGTGTTGAAGCCCAGGTCGGCCACGGCGTGCATGTCGCGCAGCCGCTTTTGCACCTGCACGCTCTTTTCGGCGGCCCACGACACGTGGTAAAAGCCCATCGGGAACATGGGCTGCTCGCCCACGAGCAGCGTGCCGTCGGGACGCACGCTCGCCGCGCCGACGGGCGCCGGATTCAGGCTGAGCGCTTCGAGCGCGGCCGTCGCGGCGGCGGCCTCCTGCTCGGTGGCGACGCCCTCGGCCACGGGGCCAGTCTGGGGAGCGGCGGTGTCCTGGGGAGCCTGCGGGGCCGGGAGGACTGGGGCGGTCGGCTTGGGCGCCGAGCAGGCCGCGAGAAACAGGGTCAGGGCGCAGGCCAGGGGAACAAATTTCTGCATGATTCTTCCTTCGGTGACCCGGCTGACTTCGGCAGGGAAGTCCCGTGGTTTTGCGTCCCCCCCTCGCGAGGGGTTTGCCTTTGTCGAGAAGACGTAGGGGTGATGTGCCTGACGCCGAGGGCCGACCACTCCGGGTCCGGGCGCCTTCAGCTCAAGAACAGGTTAAGACCTGCCTCTGACAAAATCGGCACAGTTGGCCGTCCGCGCTGCGGAGAAGTTCACACCGCCCCCGGGCCGCGGTCCGGTCCCTCGCGCGCTTGCCCGGTTTCGACGCCTCCGTTGGCCTGTGGGGCGTGCTCCTCCCCCATCCCCCAGACGGCCCGCCGCGCTGGACCGAACGCGGCGGGCCGTCTGGGGGATGGGGGAGGCTCTGGCCTGTCTGGGGCGTTCCCAGGCGGCGTAGCCACGCCGCCAAGCGCTGGCTCAGCGGGCGCCGAAGCCGGTCAGGACCGTCAGGATGGTTTTCCAGACGATCAGCAGGTCGAGTTGCGGCGAGAGGTGCTTGACGTAGTAGAAGTCGTATTGCAATTTCTCGTGAAGTTGGTCCACGCTGTCGGTGTAGCCCTGGGTGACCTGTGCCCAGCCGGTGATGCCGGGACGGACCCAGTGCCGGGTGGCGTACAGCGGAATGCTTTCCTCGAGGTCGGCGGCGAAGGCGAACTGCTCGGGCCGGGGGCCGATAATGCTCATCTCGCCGCGCAGCACGTTGTAAAACTGCGGCAACTCGTCGAGCCGGAACTTGCGCAGGAAGGCCCCGCCCGGAATGATGCGGGCGTCGCCCTGCCGGGCGAAGGCCGCGCCGCCGCGCTCGGAGTCGCGGGTCATCGTGCGGAACTTGACCAGCCGGAAGGGTCTACCCCCCAGCCCGATCCGCTCCTGCCAGAACAGCACCGGTCGCCCGCCGCTCGCCAGCACGACGAGGGCCACCGCGCCCATCAGCGGCAGCAGCACGGGCAGCAGCAGGGTCACGGCCACGTCCAGCGCCCGCTTGACCGGCATGTAGCCCGACTGGAAGCGTTCGGCGTCCAGCCAGTCGCGCTCCACGAGGTCGAGCGACACCCGCCCGGTCAGCACCTCCGCGAGCAGCTCGCGCGAGTACAGCGGCACCCCGGTCACGCGGGCATGCTCCAGCAGCCGGGCATGCTCGGCCGGGACAGGCTGACGGTGCCCCACGACCAGACCGCCCAGGCCGCGCAGCACGTCGGGTTCGTGCGGGGCGACGGGCTGGTAGGTCAGGCGGGGATGCGGCGGGGGAGGCGGGGCCTCCGGGGTGCTGAGCAGCCCCAGCCGCAGCGGGGGCAGGCGGTCACGCCAGACCAGTTCCAGCACGGCCAGCGCGAGCCACAAGGCCGCGGCGGGCAGCAGCGTTCCCAGCAGGTCGGTCCAGCCCAGGGCCAGCGCGAGGGCGGCCACGATGCCCGCGCCCCACAGCGGCGGGGCCACCACGGGCCAGCGCGGCGGCAGGGGCGAGCGCCGCCCTCCTCCTCCCCGTCCCAGGCGCAGCGCGAGCACGGCGGCGATCACCCACAGCCACAGGGCGCTGCGCCCCAGTTCGGGCGGGGTGCCCCGCGTGTCCAGCCCGTACCACAGCAGCAGCCCCGCCGCTACGGGCGCGGCGTAGCGCAGCAGCCGCAGCCGCCGCCGAATCGGCGGATCGGCAGGCAGGTGGGCAGGCCGGGCACGGACCTCTTGCATAGCCGCCACGCCAAGCTATCCGAGGTCCGCCCGGACAGCCGGGCCACGGCCCAGCCCCAGGCGCTCTGGCCGCACGGCTTCCCAGGCGAGGGCCGAGGCCAACGCCTCGGCGGTCGTGTGCCGGGGCGCCCAGCCCAACAGCTCGCGGGCGCGGGTGATGTCGGCGTAGGCCCCGGCGCTGTCGCCCGCGCGGCGCGGTCCCTCCCGCACGGTGAGGGGGGTGGGGGAGACCTCCTGAAAGGCGGTCACCAGTTCCCGCACGGTCACGCCCTGCCCGGTCCCCACGTTGATTGTCAGGAAGCCGCGCGGGTCCAGCCCGTCCCCGGCCGCCCGCCCGAAGGCGGCGTCGAAACGCTCCAGCGCCGCCACATGCGCCAGCGCGAGGTCCCAGACATGCACGTAGTCCCGCAGGCCGGTGCCGTCGCGGGTGGCGTAGTCGGTTCCGGTGATCTCGAAGGCCGCCTGCCGCCCCTGCGACGCCGCCACCAGCCGCCCCAGGATATGCGACGGCTCGGCGAGGTACGGCCCGGTGCGCAACAGGGGGTCGGCCCCCAGCGGATTGAAGTACCGCAGCGCGACGGCGCGCAGGCCACTGCCGGGGGCCGCGCAGAGGTCTTCCAGCATCTCCTCGGTCATGCGCTTGGAGCGGGCGTAAGGGCTCAGGGGCCGCAGCGGGCTGGCTTCCGTCACCCGGAAGTCGGGCGGCGAGGCATAGATGCTGGCACTGGAGCTGAACACCACCCGCGTCTGTCCCAGAGATTGCAGCGTCTCAAACAGGCTCAGGCTGGCGACCACGTTCTCGCGGTAGTAGCGGGCCGGATTCGCCACCGACTCGGGCACCACGATCAGCGCCGCGAAATGCAGCGTGGCGGCGATCTCGGGATGCTCCCGGAAGATGCGGCGCACGAGGTCCGCGTCGGCCACGTCTCCCCGGTAGAAAGCCCGCCCCCGCGTGAAGGCCTCCGGTCCCGTCACCAGCGAGTCCAGCACGATGGGAGTGTGCCCCGCGTCCTCCAGGGCCGAACAGACCGTGCTGCCGATATATCCGGCGCCGCCGGTCACCAGAACTTTCATGAGGAGCATGATACGCGCGCAAACCTGACGGAGTTCTTGACGCCGGGCCGTCCATACACCCCGCCGTCTTCACACTTGCCGCGCCACCGACCCACTCCGCCACAGGAAGCGCTGCAGCAGCGCCGCCGCCGCCGTGCTCAGCCCCGCCGTCAGCCCGAACCACAGTCCCCGCGGCCCCAGCCCCAGGCCAAAGGCGAGCAGCGACCCGACCCCCAGCCCCACCCCCCAGTAGGAGGCGAGCGAGATCAGCAGCGGCACGCGGGTGTCCTGCAGGCCGCGCAGCGCCGCGTTCGCGGTGACCTGCACCCCGTCCACCGTCTGAAAGAGCGCGGCGATGGCCAGGAGGCTCGCGCCGGTCGCCAGCAGGGCCGCGTTCGCCGGATCGCCCGCGTTCACGAACACCCCCAGCACCAGCCGGGGGGCCAGCAGCTCCAGCGCGGCGAAGCCCAGCATCACGCCCGCGGCCAGCCCGATGCCCGTCAGCCCGGCGCGGCGCACCCGGTCCGCCTCGCCGCCGCCCGCCGCCTGCGCCACCCGGATGCCCGTGGCGGTGGACAGCCCCAGCGGCACCATGAAGACCGCCGTGATGACCTGGAGGGCCACGTTGTGCGCCGCGAGCGCCTCGGCCCCGAAGCGGGCCATCAGGAGCGAAGTCACGCTGAACATGCCCCCCTCGGCCCCCAGGGTCAGGCCGATGGGCCAGCCCAGGCGCAGCAGCGCCCCCACCTCCGGCCCCACCCGGCCTCCCGGCACGGCGGGAAAGCGGCGCAGCGCCACCGGCAACAGCGTCAGCGCCATCGCCCAAGCGGTCACGGCACTCGCGGCGGCGGCTCCCGGCAGCCCCAGCGCGGGCAGCGGCCCCCACCCGAAGGCGAGCGCGGGACTCAGGAAGGCGACCACCACCACCCCGCCCAGCGCCGTCACCGTGACCAGACGGGGCTGCCCGGTCCCCTCCAGCGCCCCCCGCAGGGCCACGAAGGCGAGCACCGGGAGCATTCCCAACGCATACAGCCGCAGGTAACTCGCCGCGAGGTCGCCGCGCACACCCTCCGGCGCGAGGCCGGGCAGAAGCGCCGCAATGCCCCACATCAGCGGCAAGGCCACTGCCGTCAGGCCCAGGGCCAGCCGTAGTCCCCCGCGCAGGGCGAGTGCCACCCCGGCCGGGTCGCCCCGGCCATGCGCCTGCGCCGCCCGTGGCCCCACCGCCAGCATGATGCCGCTCAGGATCAGAAACAGCAGGTAATAGGTCGCGTTCGCGTAGGCCGCCGCCGCGAGTTCCGGGGTACCCAGCCGCCCGATCACCGCCGTGGAAATCAGCGTGAGGGCATTGGCCGCGAACTGCGACACGATGACCGGCCCCGCCAGCCGCACCAGGGGGCCGAGTTCGCTTGTGCGGGGGGACGGGGGAGAGGCCGGGCCGGAAGTCACCGGGAGAGTGTAGGCCCTCCCGGTGCCGAGGCCTCCCCGTCTAAGCCACTCGGCTGAGCCTAGTCCTCCCCGTCCAGTGCCTCCGGGTCCAGCGGCTCCACCTCGCCCCCGGTGAAGCGCTTGGTCAGCCAGCGGTCGAAGCGGGCCAGGCCCTCGGCCTGCCGGGCATAGGCCTCCTGCAAGAGGCGCAACCGGGCGTGAATGACCCGCAACTGCTCGTCCGAGAGGGGAATGTCGGCGCGGGTCCAGTCGCGGCGGTAGGTGCCGTCCAGGGTGTGGGTGGCGCGGCGCAGGGTCACCATGTCGCGGGCCTCGTCGAGCGGCACCCCCAGCGCCCGCAGGTCCAGCACGTCACGCAAGAGCCGCAGCGCGTAGGGGCCATAGAGCGCCCGCCCAGAGGCTGTGACCTGATCGGGCGTCAGCAGCCCGAGGTCGGCATAGTGCATGACCGTGCGCCGGGTCACGCCCGCCTCCCGCGCGAGTTCGGCGGTCGTGTAGAAGGTCAACGGGGTCAAGGGGTGACGACCACCTTCCCGGTCACCCGCCGCTCCAGCAGCGCCCGCAGCGCCTCCGGGGTGCGCTCCAGCGGGTAGCGTCCACTCACCAGGGGCCGCACCGTCCCGTCCGCCACCCACCCCAGCAGCCGGGCGAGGTTGCGGGCGTTGGCGCGGGGGTCACGCCGGGCGAATTCGCCCCAGAACACGCCCACCAGCGACGCGCCCTTGAGCAGCGGCAGATTCAGTGGCAGTTTTGGAATCCCGCCCCCCGCGAACCCCACCACGAGGTAGCGGCCGCCCCAGCCGATGGACCGGAAGGCCGTCTCCGCGAAGTCGCCGCCCACCGGGTCGAAAATCACGTCCGGTCCCTGACCATCCGTCAGTGCCTTGACCCGCTCGCGCAGATCCTCCGAGGTGTAGTTCAGCGTCTCGTCGGCTCCGTGCTCGCGGCAAAGGGCCAGCTTTTCCTCGCTGCTCGCCGCCGCGATGACCCGAGCGCCGAGCGCCTTGCCGATCATGACGGCGGCCAGCCCCACGCCCCCCGCTGCCCCCAGCACCAGCAGCGTCTCACCCGGCTGGAGGTTCGCCCGGTCCACCAGCGCGTGCATGGTGGTCCCGAAGGCGAGCGGCAACCCGGCAGCGACCTCGGTGCCCACCCCATCGGGGAGCGGCATCACGGCATTCGCTGGAGCGAGCAACCTCTCCGCAAAAGCTCCGGTCCCGGTGAACGCAGCGACCCGCTGCCCTACCCGCAGGTGCGTTACGCCCTCGCCCACCGCCGCGACCGTCCCAGCGGCTTCCGCCCCCGGCGTGAAGGGCAGGGGAGGCTTGACCTGGTACTGCCCCATCACCATCAGGGCGTCGGGGTAGTTCACGCCCGCCGCCTCCACCCGCAGCACCACCTCGCCGGGGCCGGGCGTGGGGTCGGGGACGGTCTGGACGCTGAGGGCTTCGGGTTCGGCAAAGGCGGTGCAGGTCACGGCACGCATGGAAAACCTCCGGTGGGACGGGGAAGAAGGGGTCTGAACGTGCCCTATAGTAAACGCCAGCGTTCACAGTTGACGTTCACGGACATTCCGCCTTGAAAGGAGCACCCCCGATGGCCCCCTTCCTGTCCCGCCGCGACCTCCAATTTCAGCTTTACGAGGTGCTCGACACCGCCGCGCTGCCCCAGCGCCCCCGCTTTGCCGAACACTCGCGCGAGGTCTACGACGACGTGCTGAACCTCGCCTACAGCGTGGCCGAGCGCTACTTCGCCAACCACCTGCGCGAGGCGGATACCCACGAGCCGCACGTGGTGGACGGCAAGGTGAAGCTGCCCCCGCAGATGGCCGACGCGATGCGGGCCTTCCGGGACGCGGGCTTTTTCAGCGCCCACCACGACGAGGAGCTGGGCGGGTTGCAACTGCCCTGGGTGGTCATGCAGGCGGTGCAGGCGCACTTTCAGGCGGCGAACATCTCCACGAGCGGGTATCCCTTCCTGACCATCGGGAACGCCAACCTGCTGCGCGAGTTCTCGTCCGAGGAACAGCAGGCGAAGTACCTCACCCCCCTGCTGGAAGGCCGCTGGTTCGGCACGATGGCCCTCTCCGAGCCGCATGCCGGGTCCGGGCTGGCCGATATCACGACGACCGCCACCCCGAAGGAAGACGGCACCTACACCCTCACCGGGACCAAGATGTGGATTTCGGGCGGCGAGCACGAACTCTCGGAGAACATCGTCCACCTCGTCCTGGCGCGCATCAAGGGCGCTCCGGCGGGGGTGAAGGGCATCTCGCTCTTTATCGTGCCGCGCTACCGGGTGGGGGCGGATGGGCAGCCCGGCGAGTCCAACCACGTTGTCCTGGCGGGCCTGAACCACAAGATGGGCTACCGGGGCACCACGAACACGCTGCTCAACTTCGGGGAGGGTGGCGAGACGGTGGGCGAACTCGTGGGCGAGCCGGGGCAGGGGCTGGCGCAGATGTTCCACATGATGAACGAGGCCCGCATCGGCGTCGGCATGGGCGCGGTGATGCTGGGGTACGCGGGGTACCTCGCCAGCCTGGAATACGCCCGCGAGCGGCGGCAGGGGCGCCCGCCCGGCAACAAGGACCCCCACGCCGAGCCGGTGCCCATCATCGCGCACCCCGACGTGCGCCGGATGCTGCTGCGGCAGAAGAGTTTCGTGGAGGGCGGCCTCGCGCTGGGCCTCTACGCCTCCTCGCTGGTGGACGACCTGCATACCGGGCCGGAAGAAGGGCGGAAGGACACCGGGCTGCTCCTCGACCTGCTGACGCCGATCGTCAAATCCTGGCCCAGCAAATACAGCCAGGAAGCGCTGGGCGACGCGATTCAGGTGATGGGTGGGGCGGGGTACACCCGCGACTCTCCGGTCGAGCTGTACTACCGCGACAACCGCCTCAACCCCATCCACGAGGGGACGGAGGGGATTCAGGCCCTCGACCTGCTGGGCCGCAAGGTGACCCAATCTGGTGGGCGCGGCCTGACCGTGCTGCTGGAGCGGATGTCGGCGGACCTGACAGCCTCCGAGGAGCTGGAGGGGGTGGCCGAGATTCGCACGGCGCTCGCCACTGCCGTCGCCCAGAGCACGGCGGCCCTGCGCGGGCTGCTGGCCCAGGCCCCGACCCTCGGCCCAGACCGCTTTCTCGCCAATGCCCACAGCGCCCTGGAGATGCTGGGACACACGGTCGTGGGCTGGATGTGGCTGCGGCAGGCGGCGGTGGCGGCCCGCAAGTTGCCGCAGGCGCGGGGCGAGGGCGCCGACTTCTACCAGGGCAAACTCCACGCCGCCCGCTTCTTCGCCGTGTATGAACTGCCCAAGGTCAAGGCCCACGCCGACCTGCTGGCGAGCGCGGACCCCACGACGCTGGAGATGCAGGAGGCGTGGTTCTAAAGAGAGGGCTTACCCCGCCCGTTCCAGTTGCCGCCGGTGGTGGCCGACGTGGTAGGCCGCCATCCGCAGCCAGTCCAGCGCGGTCAGGTCACCCATGAAAGGGTGGAAAAAGGTGCGGTCCGGGTCGTCCCCAGCCTGACCCGCCAGCGTCAGCAACTGTCCCCGCACCGCCGCGTGCCGCCCCGCCAGGGCCGCCCAGGGCTGATCGGGTCCGGGGCGGGTGCCCTCCGGGGCCTGACGCTTGCCCGCGACCTCCTCGCCGGGAACGCGCGGCGTGGGCCGCAGCGGGCGGTCAGAGGCCAGCAGCGCCGCAATTCGGGCGCTGCTCTCGTTGACGAGGAGGACGTGCTCGGCCTCCTGCGCGGCGGTCCACTCGCGGCCGGAAAGCGGCTGATGCCAGCGGTCCTGTGAGCGGGCCACAACCGCCTCGAAGGCGTCCAGCTCGCGGGTGAGCCGGGCGGCGACCTCATCCCCGTTCGTGCCCAGGCGGCGCAGCATGGCGGCGGCCTGGGCCCAGTTTTCCTGTTGCTGTTGGGTCATGCCGCAGTGTAGGACGCCTACATACCAGGGAGAGGGGGCAGGAGAACCCGGCGTGGGTTCCACTCCCCCTCCCGTGACGGCTTGGGCTTTAGCGGCGCACCAGCTTGTCCACTTCGGCGGTCCCGGTGTAGCTCGTGGAGCCGTTCAGGAAGCCCTTGAGGACGACCTTCCAGTTTCCAGCCACCGGGCTGGGGATGCTGACGGCCTCGCCCGTGCTGGTGCCCTGGGCGCTGGAGCCAACCAGGCGCCCGGCGGGGTCGTAGACCTCCAGGTCGAGGTCGTAGCCGGGGTTCCCCCACTCGGTCGCCACCCGCAGCGCCGAGGCGCCGCTGGGCACACTGATCGTCTGGGTGTGCTGGGCGGTCGTCACGCAGTTCAGGAGGGGAGCGCAAATGCTGGGCGCCACCGTGCCGGTCCAGCCGGGAAGGGCGGTGGTCTGGAGGGTGTAGCGGCTGGTGTTCAGGCGCACCGCCTCGCGGACGGCGGCGTTCGCGTCCACGTAGCCGTAGCCCACTTCCCACTCCTCACGCTGCTTGGTCACGACCTGGTTGGGGTCGAGGCCGTTCGTGCTGGTTTCGGTGTAGTACATCGGACGGCTGGTCTTCTTGAAGATCTCCAGCACGCGGTCGAGGTTGAGGCTGGGGTTGGCCTGCAGCATCAGGGCCACGACGCCACTGATGTGGGGGGTCGCCATGCTGGTGCCGCTGATGGTCGAGTACAGCGGGTTGTCAAGGTCGGGCACGGTGGTCGCGGCCAGCCCGGTCAGTGCACGGGCGGCGCTGATGTCCACGCCGGGGGCCGTCACGTCGGGGTGAACCAGGCTGTCCCCGGCGCGGCCCCGCGAGCTGAAGTCGGCGAGATAGCCCTGCTTGTCGCCCGCCGCCACGCTCAGCACGCAGGGGCTGGCCGAATAGGGGTTGAGGGTGTTGGCGCCCGGTCCCTCGTTGCCCGCCGCAAAAGTCACGATGATGCCTGCGTCGTAGGCCCGCTTGGCCGCCAGGCTGATGGGGTTGTAGGGGGCGAACTCGCCGCTCGAGCCCCAGGAGTTGCTGATCACGCGGATGTTGTGGGTTTCGCGGATTTCCGGCTTCAGCACGTAGTCGAAGCCTTCCAGCGCGTACAGGATGCTCAGGGCGTCCCCGGCTCCCACGCCCACCAGGGTCGCGCCGGGCGCCACGCCTTGCCGCTTGTTCGCGCCTTCCGAGGCCGCCCCGCTGCCGCCGATGGTGCTCGCGACGTGGGTGCCGTGGCCGCTGGAGGTGTCGGTGTTGGGCAGCTTGACGTGCAGGTAGCCGCCCACGCCCAGGTCCACGACCGGGCCGACCAGCTTCACGTTCTCGGCCATGTGGCTCAGGTCGGCGTGGGTGCCGTCCACCCCCGAGTCAATGATCGCCACGCCCACGCCTTTGCCGTCCACCCCGTAAGCGCTGCGGGCCACGTCCGCGCCGATGTACGAAACGCTCTCCTTGAGCAAGTAGCGCAGCGGGGCGTCCTGATAGATCGACACCAGACCGGGCAGGTTCGTCTTGAGGCGCTCGATCAGGTCCGGCGTCACCAGCAGCTTGGCGGCCACGACAGGCAGGTTCTCCAGCGCCCCGAGCCCTCGGCCGAGGTCCAGCGGCAGGTTCGAGTCCATCCAGTGCACGGCGCGGCCCTTGCTGGTGTCGTCCGCAAAGGAGAGGATCAGGGTGCCGACCTGCCCGTAGCTCATGCTGCTGTCCACCTGAACGCCCGAGGGGGACGTCGCATACAGGGCCTGGCACTCGGAGAGGGTGGTGGAGGTCATGGTCTTCACGGCCTGCGTCTGGAGGGCAGCGCCCTGTGCGGTGGGGCTGCTCTGGGGAGCGCGAACGGTCGGGGTGCTTTGCCCGCAGGCGGCGAGGAGGACGGTCAGGCTCAGGGCGGCGGGGGTGAACTTCTGCATCGGCGGTCCTCCAGATGGGGGTGAGCGGCGGGTGTGGGCTGACTTGAACGTTGCGGTCATTTCAACAAAGAGGTCTCAAAAAAACCGCAAACCCTCATGCCAGACGGCATTTCTGGGAATTGTATGAAGGAATGCTTTACACTGGGATCGCCATGCCCCTGTGCCCACGCCTGCTTCAACGGCTGTCTTCCCTGCCCCCCCGGATCGTGGCTCCCGTAGAGGTAGGGGTGGGGCAGGAGGGGATGACCGAATGGGCCAGGAGCCATGCCCTGCCCGTCTGGCGCGACCCCCCGCCCCCCGGCGAGGCCCGCTGGCTGTGGTGGCCGCGCTCACGCCGGGAACTGGCCGCATGGAGCGAACAGGCGGATTCACTGGAGACGGCCCCCCTGGTCCTGAGTGGCGCCGAACTGCGGCTGACCCAGGAGGAGTGGCGGGCCGCCCTGAGCGGGGACCCTGCTTGGGCCGACCACACCTTCGGGCTGGCGCAGGGCTGGCCTGCGGCTTTAGAGCTGGCCCGTGGGCTGGCGGGTCACCTCCCCGAGGAGGAATGGGAGGAGTGGTTCCGCCATCCCCTTGCCGACGTGCGGCTGGCTCCCTTCCTCCCGCCCACCGAGCTCCGGGAGGCGGCCCGCGCCCTGGCCCTGACCCCGCTCGTCACCCCAGAGGTCGCGGCGCGGTTGGGGGTGGCTTCCCTGCAGGTGGATGCCCTGACGGACGGCGGTTGGTTGTGGCCGGTGGCCGGGGGCTGGAGCCTGCCCGGTGTGCTGCGGCGCTGGCTGTGCCCGCTGCCGGACCCGGCCCTCGCCCGCGAAGTGGCGGGGATGCTGCACCGGGCCGGACGCACGCCCCAGGCCCTGACCCTGCTGCGCGAGGCGGGGGCCTGGGACGATCTGCTGACCCTGCAGGCCCGCGAGCTGCGGGTGGGCGCGGGACCCGACGCGCTGCGGCTAGCCCTGCGCGGCCTGCCTCCCTTCTGGCGCGAGCAGCCCGCCGCGCTGTACCTCGCCGGAGTGCTGGCCCGCGCCTGCGGCGACCCCGCCCGCGCCGAGGAGCTGTACAGCCGCGCCCTGCCGGACCTGCCCCCCACGCTGCGGCCCCTGGCCCTGAATGCCCGCGGGGTGGTGCGGGCGATGCGCGGCGAGTCGGCCGGGGCGCTGGAGGACCTCGGGGGCGCGGCGCGGGCGGGCGGCCTGACCGGGGGTGAGGCCGCGCACAACCGCGCGACCCTGCTCGTGCAGCTTGGCCGTCATGCCGAGGCCGAGCGCGACCTCGGCGACGCAGTGGCCGCCTTCCGTGAGGCGGGTGATCTGGGGCGCGAGGCCCGCAGCCTGGAAGCCCTGGGGGCGCTGCACTTCGGCCGGGGCCTGCTGACCGAGGCCCTGGGTCCTTACGGGCAGGCGCTGGCGCTGCTGGAAGGCCACCGGCTGGGGGCGACGGCCCTGACCCACGTCAATCTCGCCGAGGTCCACGCGCTGCTCGACGACCCGGCGCAGGCCCGCACGCACCTCGCCCGCGCCCAGGCGCTGAGCGTGGCTCCCGACCTGCGCGGCTGGGTCGCGCGGGTGCAGGCGCTGCTTGCCTTGCAAGGCGGGCATCCCCGCACCGCCCGCACCCTGCTGGAGCAAATCCCGACCGAGGACCCCAGCCTGCGGGCCGAAACCGCGCTGCTGTTGGCCCGCACCTGCCGCGAACTTGGCGACCCCGACGCCGCCCGCGCGGCGCTGGAGGAGGCCCGGCCGCTGGGCCTGCGGGCCGACCTCGAAGCGGCCCTCCAGGGGGAGGGGGACCTCGGTGCCGTGGTCGAAGAGGCCCGGCGGGAGGACGCCCGCCTGGAACTCGCCACTGCCCTGCTGCACCGGGGCACGCCCGAGGACCTGACCGAAGCGCTTGCCCTGATTCGTGCCCACGGCTACCGCCCGCTGCTGCGGGGGGGCACGGCGCACCGTCTGGTCGCCCACGCGGGAGACGAAGCCACCCGTGCCCTCTTCCCGCTGGAGATCCGGGTGCTGGGGCCGCTGCGGGTCACGCAGGCCGGACGGGTCTGGGAGTCGGGCGACTTTCCCACCCGCAAGAGCGCGGCGCTGCTGGTGGCCCTCGCACTCTCGGGGCGCTCGCAGCCGCGCGAGGGGCTGGCCGAACGCTTCTGGCCCGGCGCCAAGAATCCGGTGGCCAGCCTCCAGACTGCGATCTACCACCTGCGCAGCACCTTCGGGGTCAGCCCCATCAGCAGTGCGCGGGGACGCCTCACTCTGACCTTCCCGGTGCGCAGCGACCTCGCGGACCTGTATGCCGCCGTCACCGACCGCGACCCGGAGCGCCTCGGGGTCCTGATTCGCCGGGAGGCCACTCCCCCCACCGTCCTCCCCGACCTCGCCGCCGAGCTGCACGAGGAACGCGAGCTCGCTGAACGGCTGGTGCTCGACGCCCTGCAGGTGTACGCCGCTGCCCAGCCCGGCGACAGCGTGGAGCGCCGCGACGCCCTGCGTGCTCTGATCGGCGCGGACCCTCTCGACGTGGGGGCACGCACTGAACTGATCGACTGGCACCTGGCCCGTGGGGAGCACGAAAGCGCGGCCCAGGAGCGGACCCGTCTGGAAGAGGTGCAGCGCGAACTCGAATAGCTGGGTGGGGCTACAGCGACGCCCGCAAGATGGCCTCCAGGTCGGCGGCGCTCGGCGTGCGGGGGGCCACTGCGAGGAGCCGCTGCTGCTTCAAGGCGCCCTCCACCAGGGCGGGCAGGTCGGCCTCGCTGTACCCGAGTTCGGTCAGGGTGGTGGGTGCCCCCACGTCACGCATCAGGTCGCGCAGCGCGTTTGGCAGGGCGTCTGCGTCGTCGGGAGCATACTCGCGCCCGGTCAGCAGGGTCGCGGCCCGCACATGCTTTTCGGGGTCCGCCGCGAAGGTGAAGCGGAAGGCGGCGGGCGCGGTCACGATCACGCTGTAGCCGTGCGGCACAAAGGCGTGGTCGGTGGGATACCCGGCGGCCCGGTAGGTGTGCCGCAGCCCCGCGATGGGGTACGCGCAGGCGTGTGGGATATGCACTCCGGCCGACCCGAAGCCCACCCCCGCCATCGTCGCGGAAAGCATCATGAAGCCCCTCGCCTCCAGGTCGTCCGGCCCTTGCACCGCCCGGCGCAGGTATTCGCCGCCGAAGCGCAGGGCCTGCGCCGACCACACGTCCGCGACCGGGTTGCTGCCCTGGTAGGGGGGGCGGGCGGCAGGAGAATCGGGCCGGGGGCGCGAGGTGTAGGGGCGGCTGAGCAGGCTTTCGGCCGCGTGGCACACCACGTCCAGGCCTGCCGACGCGATCACGCCCGCCGGGGCGGTGCGCGTCAGTTCGGGGTCCACCAGCGCCTGCGCGGGCCGCAGATACCTGTGGCTGATCCCGCTTTTGATTCCCAGGTCCGGCAGGTCGAGGATCGCCACCGTTGTCGCCTCCGACCCCGACCCAGCCGTCGTGGGAATCGCCAGCAGCGGGCGCAGCGGCCCCGGCACCGCCCGGCCGCCGCCCACCGGGGGGTTGACCCAGTCCATCACCGCGCCGCCGTGGGTGGCGAGCAGGTTGGCGACTTTCGCGGTGTCGAGTGTCGAGCCGCCCCCCAGCCCCACGAAGCCGTCGGCCCCCGCTTCCCGCGCCGCCGCGCCCGCCCGCTCGAGGCTGGGAAGGTCCGGCTCGACCCGCACGCCCGTGTAGAGCACGACCTCCACCCCGGCTCCGCGCAGGCTGTTCAGCACGCGCCCGGCCGTTTCGCCCCCCGCCAGCGCCGGGTCCACCACCACGAAGGCCCGGCGCATCCCCAGCCGCGCCGCCTCCCAGCCCGCGTCGGCCGCCGCGCCGGAGCCGAACTTGAAGGGGGTGGCCTCGACGGTAAAGAGGGTCTCGTGGGTCGTTTCGGGCGCGGGCGGCTGGAACATGGGTGGACCTCCTGCGCTCCAGCCTACGGGGTTCAGGCGGAAAGGGACGGCCGGGGGGGCTTTTCCGCCTGCTCGTCACGTGACGAGCAGCACCCCGCCTTTGCCGTGCGAGCCCCATGCCCTACACTCCAGGCACGCACAACATACGTTCCGGCCGCCCGCCTCCCCGCAGCGGGGGCAGGTGGCCCGGCTCTCCTCCGGAGGTTTCTCATGTCGCACGATCCCGAACTCCACCTGCCCACCGAGCATCCCCGACCGGTCGCCCCGGCCACCCCCACAGCGGGCCGCTACTGGCCTCCCGGCAAGCCCCGCCAGCTCACGCTGCCGCGCACCGGGCTGATGCACAACCTGCGCGTGTCGGCCGAGCGGTATCCCGACAGGGCGGCGATGTGGTTTTACGGCCGCGAGCTGAGCTACCGCGAACTGCGTGAATCTGCCGAGCGCCTCGCCGGACACCTCGCCGCGCAGGGGGTGGGCAAGGGGGACCGGGTGGCGGTGTGGCTGCAGAACAGCCCCGCCTGGGCCATTGCCGCGCACGCCGCGTGGCACCTGGGGGCGGTTGTGGTGCCCCTCGCGCCCATGCTGCAACCGCGCGAGTTCGGCTTCTTCCTGGGGGACGCGGGCATCCGGGTGGGTGTGGTGGGCGCCGAGCTGTACGAGAAGGCGAAGCAGGGGGGGCTGGCCCACGCGGTCGTCGCCAACGTCATGGCCGGGACCGATGCGGAGCGGGCCGGAATCCCGCTGCCCACCGAGCTGGGCGTGACTCCCGAACTCCAACCCGGCGACGTGACCCTGGAAGAAGCGCTTCAGGCCGCCTCCGCCCCCGCCGCCGAGGTCGGTCCCGACGATCTGGCGGTCATGCCCTATACCAGCGGCACGACTGGGCTGCCCAAGGGCTGCATGCACACCCACCGCAGCGTGCAGGCGAATGTGTTCGGGGCCGGGGCGTGGGTAGACGGCACGGTGGAGGACGTGTTTCTGGCCTCGCTGCCCTTTTTCCACGTCACCGGCTTCGTCAACAGCCTGCTCGCGCCCCTCAATGGCGGCGGCACCATCGTGGCGATGGCCCGCTGGGACCGGGACGCGGCGCGGAAGCTGATCCGCGACCGCGGAGTCACCCTCTGGACGAACACCGCCACGATGGTCATCGACCTGATGGCGTCACCGAACTTCGATCCGGCGGACCTCGCCAGCCTGCGCAGCGTGACGGGCGGCGGCGCGAGCCTCCCGGCGGCCATCGGACAGCGGCTGCTGGACCTGACCGGCATCGCCTTTGCCGAGGGCTACGGCCTGACCGAGACGATGGCGCAGTCGCATTCCAACCCCAAGGGCCGCCAGAAGCTGCAGTGCCTCGGCGTCGCCCTCTTTGGGGTCGACGCCCGCGTCCTCGACCTCGACACCGGGCGCGAGCTGCCTCCCGGCGAGATCGGGGAGATCGTGATGCACGGCGAGCAGGTCATGCAGGGCTACTGGAACCGCCCCGAGGCGACCGCCGAGGCCTTTGTCGAGCTGGACGGCAAGCGCTTTTTCCGCTCCGGGGACCTGGGCTACATGGACGAGGAAGGGTACTTCTTCTTCACCGACCGCCTCAAGCGCATGGTGAACGTCTCGGGCATGAAGGTCTGGCCCGCCGAGGTCGAGAACCTGCTGCACGGCCACCCCGACATTCAGGAAGCCTGCGTGATCTCGGTGCCCGACGAGCGCACCGGCGAACGCGCCCGCGCCCTGATCGTGCTCAGGCCCGGCGGGCAGGCCACCGCCGAGGAGATCGAGGCCTGGGCCAGAACCCAGATGGCGACCTACAAGGTGCCGCGCGACTACGAGTTCGTGGAGAGCCTGCCGCGCGGGGCGACCGGCAAGGTGGCGTGGCGCCCCCTTCAGGAACAGGCCCGCGCCGCGATGGCCGCCCGCCAGGGTTGAGGCGCCCCCCGACCGGGAGCGGCTCATACGGCTTCCGGACCAGCAGTCCCAAAGACTGTTCACCCCGAGCGGACTGGCAAAGCTGCGAAGCAGAGCGAGCAGGAGCGCAACGGTGGCCGGGAAGGGAGTTCTCCACCCGGCAGTGTTCCGGGCGGAGAACGGAGTGGACGGCACCCGGATCACCAAGGGTGCGGACAGTTTTGGTGGGCCAACGAGGGGAGTGGGGAGCACTGCCGTCTGGGACGCCAAGCCAGCTCACCCCCTCCCGACCTCCCCCTCAAGGGGAGGAGCTGAAAGCGCTATGTTCCTCGCACTTTGCTGACATGGAAGTGCCAACAGTCCGCACCATTGATCACGCCCGCTGGCCCTTCCGGCTGGTGGGTGAAGTCCGGGTGGGGCGGGCGCCGCTCGCCCCTTTACCCCATGACGCGGGGTCTGGAAAGCTGGCGCAGGTGGGTCCGGGTCGCTGCGGCCCCCTGACCGAAACCCTGCTCCGCCGCGTCCTTTCTCTCGCGCGTGGCCACTCCTAAAGACCCCCTTCATGCAAAAAAGAGCGGCGGGCGGCGGTGCTCCGCTAGTTTTGGCGTATTTTTAGTCGTCCGAGCGTTGGCGCTTTCCGGTCCGCCAGGCTCGTCCGGTTTCAGCCCCCAGGAGTCCGCCTACCCCATGACGCCCCACAAACCCATCGAGATTCTGCTGGTCGAGGACAACCCGGCCGACATCCTGCTTACGGAAGAAGCCTTTGAGGAGGCGCACTTTCCCCACCGCCTGCACGTCGCCCGCGACGGGGTGGACGCCCTGGCCTTCTTGCGGCGCGAAGGCCCCTACGCGGCAGCCGCCGTGCCCGACGTGATCCTGCTCGACCTGAACATGCCGCGCATGGGCGGGCTGGAGGTGCTCGACGTGCTGAAGGTGGACGACGCCCTGCGCAACATCCCGGTCGTCGTGCTGACCACCTCGCGGGCCGAGGGCGACATCTGGCGCTCGTACAACCTGCACGCGAACGCCTACATCCCCAAACCCGTCACGGTCAGCGAGTTCGTGGAGGTCATCAAGTCCTTCGGCACCTTCTGGTTCGCCACGGCGGCGCTGTCTCCCAAAGAACGGCCCTGACAGGGTTCAGCCCTCTCCGGGGGGAGACTCGCAGAGCTGCTGGCAAACCTGCACAGCGCCGCGGGAGAGGGTTGGGCGAGGGGTCTTTCGCCGCCGCAGACGTTTTTCCGTCAAATGCTCGATGGCCCTTCTCCTGCTCGGTGTTTATCCACTTCCTCGGCAGGGACGCGGCGGTGCCCAGGTCGCGCGTGCTCCCCGCGACGTTCCCGCTGGTTCGGGCGAGTTCGGCGGCGTCTCGATCGAACTCGGCGCTAGATGTTCTGCCGCGGGTCATGAGGGCGCCTCCTGTCTTCGAGGCTCATCCCATCTCCGCCGTACCGGGTCCCCCTCAACCGGACTGACGGCGTGCCACCACCGCTGAAGCCTACTTTTTCCGCAGCAGGGCCAGATAAGCCTTGAGACGGTCGGCTGTCGGCCCCTGCACGAAGGGGTTGAAAGCGTCGTCCTGGGGCGAGCGGGCGGCGGCTGTGCCCGGGGTGCCAGGGCGCTGCTGGCCCTGCGCCGCGCCGATCCGGCCCGGTATCCCCGGAATGCTCACGCCCGCCTGTCGCTGGGGCTGACCACTCTGCGCCTGCGCCCGCCGGGCAGCCCGCTCCTCCTCAGCCTCGATCAGCAGGCTGTCGAGTGCCGTGAGTTGACGGCCCGTCAGGATTTTGGTCTCGATCTGGGTCAAGTACTTCTTGGCATCGTTCGGCTGCACAGCCTTGGCTTTTTGCAGGGCGGTCAGGATGGTGATCAGTGATTTGGCCTGCGTCTTCGTCACGGCGGTGGCCTTGTTCTTTTCCAATTCGGGCAGCAGACGCACCGTCTGTGCGAGGTCCAGCACGGGCTGCCTCTGGGCCATCCGGGCGCCCGTCTGGGCGGCGGCGACGGGGAGGAGGACCAGAAAAAGGGTCAGGGCGAGCGTGCGGCGCTGGGTCATGAAAGGCTCCTTGAACTCGGAGGGAGGGTCACTCGTACCGGAGGCTGTCGACCGGGTCCAGCCGCGCGGCGCGGGCCGCCGGGTAATAGCCGAAAAACACACCCACAAAGGCGCTGAAGAGGAAGGCCACCACGATGGGCGCGGCGGAAAAGACCGGACTGATGCCGAAAGCACTGCCCGCATGGGCCGCGCCGATCCCCAGCGCCAGCCCGATCAGGCCGCCGCCGACCGACAGCAGGGCCGCTTCCACCAGAAACTGGGTCAGGATGTCGCGGGGCTTGGCGCCCAGCGCCTTGCGAATGCCGATCTCACGGGTGCGCTCGGTCACGCTGACCAGCATGATGTTCATGATGCCGATACCGCCGACCAGCAAGCTGATGCCCGCGATGGCCCCCACCAGGAGGGTCAGGGTGGTCGTCACGCTGCTGAGGCTCGCCAGCGAGTCGGCCTGGTTCTGAACCTGGAAGTCGTAGCTTTCGGGGTCGGTCAGTTCGTGCCGCTCGGCGAGGAGCGCGGTCACGTCGGTCTGGAGAGGCGTCAGGTCGTCTTTGTCACTGGCCTGAAGGTAGACGTTATTGACCGTAGGCTCGCCGCTCGCACTATTGGTGCGGGAGAAGCGGCGCAGGTAGGTACTCAGGGGAATCAGGACCTGCGCGTTGGCGTTGCCGAAACCGCTGTTGCCCTTGTCGGGCAGCACGCCGACCACCGTGAACGTCACGGCACCCAGGCGGATCTTCTGGCCCACCGGGTCACTGCCGTCAGTGAAGAGGTCGGTCGCCACCTGCGAGCCGACCACCGCCACGCGCTTGCGGTCCTCCAGGTCGGCTTCGGTGAAGTAGCTCCCGCTCTGGACCGGGCTGTTGCGGACGGTCTCGTAGGCGGGCCAGGTGCCCAGCAGCGTGACCTGGGTGTTGGCGCTTCCGACCTTGGCCTGCACGCTGCTCTGCGCGGTCGGGGCCACGCCCGCGACCCGCTCCCCGAAGGCCCCGGCCAGCGCCTCGGCGTCCTCCAGCGTGACCGTCTGCCGGGGGCCGCCGCGCACCAGCGAGCCGCCGGGCTGGCCGCGGGCACTCTGCACGGTCAGGAGGTTGGTGCCCAGCGATTCGAGGTTCCGGGTCACGCCCGCCGTGCTGCCCTGCCCGATGGCGGTCAGGGCCACGACCGCCGCCACCCCGATGATGACCCCCAGCGCGGTCAAAAAGGACCGCATCGGCGTGCCCACGATGGCCCGCCACGCGATCACGAAGGCCCCGCCCAGGCCGATGCCCCCACGGGTCGGGGACCGGGCCTCTGCCGCCTCGCGGGCACCCGTGTCGGGCTGACCGGCCACCGTCACGGCGCCGCCTCGCCGGGGAGGGACGTCGGGAGGGGCGGGCGGTGGGGCCTTTGCCGCTCGTCGCGCTCGATCAGGCCGTCGCGGACCCGCACCACCCGTTCGGCATAGGCGCCGATGTCGGCCTCGTGGGTGACCAGGATGACGGTGGTGCCCTGGGCGTGCAGCCGGGCGAAGAGGCCCATCACCTCCTCGGACGTGCGGGTGTCGAGGTTCCCGGTCGGCTCGTCGGCCAGCAGCAGCCGGGGCCGCCCGGCCAGCGCCCGCGCGATCGCCACCCGCTGCTTTTGCCCGCCGCTGATCTGGCTGGGTAAGTTGCCCGCCTTGTCGGCCAGGCCGACCTGCGCCAGCATCTCCAGCGCCCGTTCCCGGCGCTCGCGGGGGGGCAGCCCGGCGTAGGTCAGCGGGACTTCCACGTTTTCCAGCAGCGTCTGGCGCGGCAGCAGGTGAAAGGCCTGGAAGACGAAGCCCAGTTCACGGTTGCGTGCCTCGGCCCGCTCGTTTTCCGTCAGGGTGGTGACGTCGCGCCCGGCGAGGTGGTAGCTGCCGCTGCTGGGGCGGTCCAGCAGCCCGATCATCTGCATCAGGGTGGTCTTGCCGCTGCCGGAGGGTCCCATCAATGCGACCATCTCCCCCTGGTGAATCTGGAGACTCACGCCGGACAGGGCTTCAAAGACCACGTCGCCCTGGGCGTAGGTCTTGCGCACGTCTTGCAGCTCCACGACCGGCGGAACAGGGGTCACGGTGCTCCCCCGAAGCCCCCCGGAGGGCCGCCCGCTGCTCCGAATCCGCCCTGACCCTGCCTGGGCTGGCCGGAGGAGGCTGGGGCGGCGCTGCGGCTGCCCGGCACCACGACCTGCTGTCCCGGCGTGAGGCCCTCCTCGACGATGGTATTCGTTCCGTCCGTCGCGCCCAGGGTCACCCGGACGCGCTCCGGTTCGGCCCCCTCCTCGCCGGGCATCTGCACGTAGCTGCGCCCCCGCACGGTCTGAATGGCCCGCGCGGGCACCAGGAGGCCGGACGCCTCGCTCTGGATGATCTCGGCCTCGGCGGTCATGCCGGGGCGGAGCAGGCCGTCGGCGTTGTCCAGCGTCACGGTGGCGGTAAAGACGCTGATGCCGCTTTCCTGGGTGGCCCCCGGCGACACCCGGACGACCTCGCCCCGGAAGGTCTGGTCCTCGCGGGCGTCCAGCGTGACCTCGGCGGGCTGCCCGGCCTCCACGCCGCCGATCTCGGTCTCGTCGACCTGCACCGGCAGATTCAGGGTGGTGTCGTCCAGCAGGGTCAGGAGGGTGGAGTTGGAAGCCAGGGGGGCGCCCTCGGTGGCGCCCACCGCGCTCACGACGCCGCTGATGGGCGCGTAGATCTTGAGGGCGGCCTGGTCCGCCTGGGCCGCCTCCAGACTCTCCTCGGCCTGCTGCACCGCGAGCTGCGAGCTGCGCAGGTCCTGGGCGCTGCTCTCGGTGCTGGCCTGGGCCTGCTGGCGGGTGCCCGCCGCACTCGTGCGGGCGCTCTCCAGGCTGCTGCGGGCACTCTGCACCCCGGCCTGCGCGTCGGCCACGGCGTTGCGGGCGGCCGCGAGGTCCTGGGCGCTCACGGCCCCGACTGCGTAGAGCTGTTCCTGGGCGTTCAGGGTGGTGCGGGCGCTGGCGAGGGTGCGCTCCGCGTCCGCGAGGGTGGCCTGCGCCGCCGTCACGCTGGCGTCGGCCTGCGCGGCACTGCTCTGCTGGTTGACCCGGCTGGCCTCCTGCGAGGCCCGCAGGGCGTCCAGGCTGGCACGGGCCTTTTGCAAGTTCAGCTCGGCGGTGCGGACCGCCGTGGTCACGTCGTCACTGGTGAGGGTGGTCAGGAGTTGGCCCTTCGTGACGCGCTCGCCCACGGCGGGCAGCGTGCCGACCGTCACGTTGCGGCTCACGCCCACCGTGCGGGTGGCGGCGGCCTCCAGGGTGCCGGGGCCGCTCACGCTGACGCGCACGGTGCCGGGCTGCACAGGCTGAAGCTGGGTGGTCACCGCCGGGGCCTCGGCCTCGGCCCCGCGGGTGCGGCTGTACCACACGCCCCCGCCCGCGCCCAGCAGCAGCAGCCCCGTGAGCACCCAGGGCCAGCGCCTCCGGCGGCGGGCCGGGCGGGTCACCGTGGTGGATGAGGTGGTCGTGGTGGGGGCCATCTCAGGTCCCCACGATGCCGGTCAGGTTCTGCCCCGAGGCCACCGACAGCGCCGCGAGCGATTCGAGCACGTTGCCCTGTGCCTGGAGGCGGGCGAACTGCGCTTGCTTGAGGGCGAGCTGCGTCTGTTGCAACTCCACGGCGCTGATGGTGCCGCTCTTCAGGCGGGCGCTGTCCTGGTTGTAGCTCCGCAGGGCGGCGCTCTCGCGGCTCTGGGCGACCTTGAGCTGCTCGGCGGCGTTCTGGGCGGTCTGGTACGCCGAGGAAAGGCCCGTGTTCGCGTTCTTCTGCGCGGCGTCCAGCGCCCGCTGCGCGTTGGCGAGGGCAGTGCGGGCGTCTTGCAGGGTGCGGGCGGGCGTGAAGTCGTTGTCGGAGAGCTTGACCGTGAGCTGCGCGGCGGCCACGTCCTGTTCGGCGCCCACGACCGAGGTGAGGTTGTTTTCCAGGCCCGAGCGCAGCGCGGCCAGCGTGGTCTTGAGGGTGGGGAGCGTGCCCAACCCGGACGCCCGCACCCCGGCTGCCAGCCCGGTCAGGCTGGCGAGCTTGCCGGAGGCGAGGTTCACCTGCGCCCGCGCGTCCGCGAGGCCCTGGGTGCTGCCCGAGAGGGTGTTCTGGGCCTTTTGCACGTCCAGCGCGGTGGCGTTGCCCAGGCCGCGCTTGACCTGCGCGACCTGCACGGCCTTCTGGTCGACCTGCACCTGAAGGCTCTGCAATTCCACGTTCTCCTGCGCCTCCAGCAGGGTCGTGTAGGCGTTGACCGCGCTCTGAAGGGTGGAGAGCCGCGCGGCCCGCAGCCCGACGGTGGCGAGCGTCTGCGCCTGTTCCGCCGACAGCTTGGCGGCGGCGAGGGTGCTGGGGTCGGCCTGCGCGGCGCGGTTGGCGGCGGTGGCCCGGTCCAGGTTGGCCTGCGCGGTGCGGACCTCGGTGCCGCTCGTCAGTGCGGCCTGCACGGCGCGGGTGACCGAGACGGCGGTCTGGGCCGCAGCAGTGGGGAGCAGCAGGGCCAGGCCCAGGGCGAGGGTACGGGTCTGCATCACAGGGAACCTCCGGCGGCGTTCTCGAGTCGAAGAAGGGCGGTCTGCCCGGCGGCGCGGGCCTGCACGAGGTCGCGTTCGGCCTGCGCGAGGTCCAGCGCGGCGGCCGTCACGTCGTCCGCCGTGGCGGTCCCGGCCGAGAGGCGGGCCTGCGCCGCGTCCAGGGCAGAGCGGGCCACCTCCACGGCGGTCTGCCGGGAGCCCACGGCGAGCGCGGCGCTCTGGGCGGCGCTGTAGAGGGTGCGGACGTTGAGTTCGGCATTCTGCTGGGCCACCCGCAGAGACAGCTCGGCCTGAGTGACGCCCGCCTGCGCCGCCGACACCTGTGCCCGCAGCGCCGGGGAATAGAGGACGTAGCTGCCGCTGAGGCTGGCGGCCACCCGGCTGTCCCCCCCCGCTGCGCTCCCCCCGAAGGGCAGCGAGTAGCCCACGCCCGCGCTGCCCGCCTTCACGTTCAGGCTGGCACTCAGGCCGCCGCCGCCGCTGGGGCCGTACCGCACGCTGGCGGTCAGGTCCGGCAACCGCACGTCGCGCTGCTGCTCTTCGAGCGATTCCTGGGCAGCAGCAAGAGCGTTTTGCGCCTGAAGCACCTCCACGGTCCCGATTCGGGCGCGGGCCACCAGCGCGTCCAGGTCCGGCAGGGCGGCGCTGACTACGGGAGCGCTGGCGAAAGTCACGCCCGTCAGCGGCTGCCCCAGCACCGCCGCGAGGCCCAGCCGCGCCCCCTCCAGGCTGGTCCGCGCCTCCGTCAGGCTGGCCTGCGCGAGCTGCACGTTGGCCTGGGCGATCAAGGCAGCCTGCTCGGTGGCGTTGCCCTGCTCCCGCTGGGTCCGGGTCACCGCGAGCTGCCGCTGGCGCTGGGCCAGGGTCCGCTCGGTCAGCGTCACGTCCTGCTGGGCGACGACCGCCGCGAGGTACTGGGTCACCACGTTCAGCCGGGCACCCGACTGCGCGGCCGCGAGGTTCGCCTGCGCCAGCGTGAGGCTGCGCTGCGCTGAGCGCAGGCTGGCCTGCCCGCTCGACCAGGGCAGCAGGCCCAGGCTGGCCTGCACGCCCGCGCTGCCCGAGAGGCTCCCCGGCGTGGCCGCAGCGCTGCCGTCTTCCGCCGTCCCCGCGCCGCCCGCATAGGTCACGTTCCCGGTCACGCTGACGCTGAGGCCCAGGGCCGTCCGGGCAGCCGTCAGGTTCTCCTGGGCCACCCGCACGCTGAGCTGCGCCGCCGCGACGCTGGGGGCCTGCGCGAGCCGGGCCAGGGCTTCTTCGAGGGTCAGGGCGGCGGGAGCCGCCTGGGCTGCCGTCATCTGTGCGGTCGTCGCCTGGGCCTGGGCCTGCACGTGGCCTGCACCCAGCAGCAGGAACAGCACGAGGCCCCGGCCCGCAGGCGTCCGGGGAGGAGGTGGGGAAGTCATGCCTCCACCCTGGGGCGAGCCTGCAAAGAAGGCGCGCACGCCGTGTGAAGATTTGCCGAAGACCCGGCAGCCGAGAGGAGGGAAGTGCGCCCCAGGACGGCCCGGCTGCTGCGAGCATGCGCCCAGCCTCACTTCGCGGAATCTTCGCTGCCCGCCTCTACCATGACCCCATGAGCGCCCTGATCCTGATCGTGGAGGACGAGCCGCAGCTCGCAGAAGTGCTGGAGGCGTATGCGCGGCAGGAGGGCTACCGCACCGAACGGGCCGCCGACGGCCACGCCGCCCTGGCGGTCTACCGCGCCGCCCGACCGGACCTGATTCTGCTGGACATCATGCTGCCCGGCCGGAGCGGTCTGGACGTGCTGCGGTCGGTACGCACGGAAAGCACGACCCCGGTGATCCTGGTGACCGCCCGGGCGGAGGAGACCGACCAGATTGTCGGCCTGGAACTCGGAGCGGACGACTACGTGGTCAAGCCCTTTCGCCCGCGCGAGGTGATGGCGCGGGTCCGGGCCGTGCTGCGGCGCGTGACGACGGCCCTGGACGACACCGAACGTCCGCTGCGGGTGGGGGCGCTGGAGGTGGACCGCCGGGCGGCCTGCGCCCGCGTGAACGGGCAGGCCCTCGCGCTCACTCCCACCGAGTTCCGCCTGCTCGCGCACCTCGCCCAGGTACCTGGCCGCGCCTTTACCCGTGAAGAACTGCTGACGGCGGCGCTGCCGGAGAGTGACGCCCTGGAGCGGGTCGTGGACGCCCACCTCGCCAGCGTTCGGCGCAAGCTTGACGCGGCGCGGGCCGGGGAACTGCTTCACACGGTGCGCGGCGTGGGCTACCGCCTGGAGGCGAGTCCTTGACCCGGCCGCGGGCCGCCCCGCGCTGGCGGGCACCCAGCCTCGCCGTCACGCTGCTGCTCTCCATGCTGCTGGCGGTGGGGCTGGCGGTGGGAGCGATGTTTCTCTTCTCGGACCTGGCGGTGCGCCGCGAGGTGGCCCGGCTTCCCCCCGAGGTCCAGACCTACCTGCGCGAGCGCGAGCAGGCGGTGCGCCGGGGCGAGGAGCCGCCGCCGCCCCCGTCCCCCCCGGGGCGGGCCAGCGTGGCGGCCCCCTCCCCCGGCACCGGCGAGGCGGTGCTCGACCCCGGCGTGGTAGGTGGGGCGTCTGCGGGGCGGCCGCGGGGAACAGGGCTGCCCGCCGCCCTGAATCCGCGGAACCGCTCCTTTGTCCGGGACGTGCAGGGCAGCCTGGTGGAGGGGGGACTGGTCGCGGCCGGACTCGCCGCCGTGCTGAGCCTCTGGCTGGCCCGCCGGGTGGCCCGGCCCCTGGGCGCGGTCACGGCCGCGGCGACCCGGCTCGCGGCCGGGGACCTCTCGGCCCGTGCGCCCCAGCTGCCCGGTGACCGCGAGGTCGCGGAGCTGGCCCGCACCTTCAACGACATGGCGGGCAATCTGGAAATCCTGGAGCGCGAACGTCGGCAGGCCATCGCCGACATCGCCCACGAGCTCCGCACGCCTATCGCCATCATGCAGGCGCGGCTGGACGCGCTCGAGGACGGCGTCTACCCACTCGAGCCTCAGCAGGTCGCGCTGCTGAGTGCCCAGACCCAACTGCTCACCCGTCTGGTGGGCGATCTGCGGACATTGACCTTGGCCGACGCGGGGCGGCTGGGCCTCCAGCCCCTGCCGGTCGATCTGGCCGAAGTCGCCGCCCAGGTCGTGCGGGACCTGGGGGACCGGGCCGCTGCTCGGGGCATCGAGCTGCGCCTCAGCGCCCAGCCGACGCCCCTGGTGGCCGACCGTGACCGGGTGCAGCAGGTGACGGCCAACCTGGTCGACAATGCGCTGCGCCATGCCCGCCAGCGGGTCGAGCTTCAGGTGGAGCCCTGCGGTGGGCAGGCCACCCTGCACGTGGACGACGACGGCCCCGGCATTCCCGACGACCTCCGCCAGGCCGTGTTCGCCCGCTTCACGCGGCTGGATGAGAGCCGCACGCGCGACACGGGCGGCAGTGGTCTGGGCCTCGCCATCGTCCAGGCCCTCGCCGGAGCCCACGGCGGTCAGGCCCGCGCGGCGGCCTCTCCCCTGGGCGGCGCCCGTTTCAGCATCTACCTGCCCAGCGAGCCGGGGGGGCGGTAACTGCCGCCACCAAGTCCCTGCTGCTCCCTCGCCTCTCTGTGTGAAGTCGCTGAACGGCGGTCCGAGCCCGGAAGTGTCCGCTTCGGGTCTGTCTCAGGCTGACAGTCAGAAGCGTGAAGCGCCGTTTTGCCTCACCGATACGGATTTCGAATGAACAGGGATGGAACACCTGTGGATCCTGACCGGACCCGTGGAGCTGCCTCAGCAGAGGGAGCCGGAACGAGGACGGCGCAGGGGAGTGGAGGCACGGCCGCGAGGCGGACCTGGAAAGCTCCGCGGGACAGGGGGCGGGGCGGATGCTCCGGCGGCCATTTCAGCCGTCTCACCGGGTGAGCGCGTACGGGATCACGTGCGGCTTGCCGGTGTCGGGGTCTTCGAGGATGTGGGCCTTGAGGCCGAACACGTCCCGCAGCAGTTCGGCCGTCATGATGTCTTCCGGGCGGCCCTGGGCGTAGACCTGGCCCTCGCGCATGGCGATCAGGTCGTCCGAGTAGCGCACCGCTTGGTTCAGGTCGTGCAGCACCATCACGACCGTCTTGCCCTGCTCGCGGTTCAGGCGCCCGGCGAGGTGCAAGACCTCGAGTTGGTGCGACAGGTCGAGGTAGGTCGTGGGTTCGTCCAGCAGCAGGATGTCGGTCTGCTGGGCGAGGCTCATGGCAATCCAGGCCCGCTGCCGCTGCCCGCCAGAGAGGGCGTCCAGCGGGCGGCCCGCGAAGACGCGCATCCCGGTCTGGTCCAGCGCCCAGGCGACGGCCTCGCGGTCCTCCGGCCTGCGGACGGGAAAGCGGCCTTGGTGCGGGTGGCGGCCGAACCACACGAGGTCTTTCACGCTCAGCCCTTCCGGGGCGGTGGGTCCCTGGGGCAGGATGGCGAGGCGGCGGGCCACCTCCCGGCTGGGCAGGGCATGCAGCGCCTGTCCGTACAGGTGAATCTGGCCCCCGGAGGTCGGCAGCAGCCGCGCCAGCGCCCGCAGCAGGGTGCTCTTGCCGCAGCCGTTCGGGCCGATGATGGACGTGACCCGGCCCCCGGCGACACGCAGGTCGAGGTCAGGAACGATGATCTGCTGGCCGTACCCCAGGCGCAGCCCGGTGGTGGTGAGGGGTGGGTGCTCAGGGTGAGGGGTCATGGGGCAGTTCTCCGCAGAAGGTAGAGGAAATAGGGAGCGCCCACCAGCGTGGTGAAGATCCCGGCGGGGACCTCGGTGGGCGGCAGCAGGGCGCGGCCCAGGGTGTCGGCGGCCAGCACCAGCAGGGCACCCAGCAGCATGGCGACGGGAAGAAGCCGGGCATGCCGCCCCCCCACCAGCAGCCGGGCGAGGTGCGGCGCGAGCAGCCCCACGAAGCCCAGGATGCCCGCCCCCGTCACCGCTGCCGCCGCGAGGGCGACCCCGACGCCCAGGGCGGCCAGCCGGGCGGCCCCCACCCGCGTGCCCAGACTGGTTGCGAGGTCCTCGCCCAGGTTCAGCACGTCGAGCGTGCGGGCGCCCAGCAGGGCCAGGGGCAGCAGCGCAGCCGCCCAGGGCAGCAGCCGCCAGGCCCGCGCGGCGTCCGCCCCGTACACCGTGCCCGTCAGGAAACCCAGGGCGGCGCCCAGACCGTCGGGCGCCCGCACCAGCACGAGCTGCTGCGCGGCCCCCAGCGCCGCCGCGACCGCCACCCCCACCAGCGCGAGCCGGACCGGGTGGAGGTGGTTCGGGCTGGCCCCGCGCCACTCGCGGGCCAGGATCAGCACGAGTCCGAACCCCAGCCACGCGCCCGCCAGGGCGGCCCAGGGCAGCCCCCCGGCGGGCGCCTGCGGCCAGGCCAGCAGAAAGAGGGTGGCGGCCAGCCCGGCCCCGGCCCCCACCCCGATCACGTCCGGCGAGGCCAGCGGGTTGCGAATCACGCCCTGCAAGATCGCTCCCGAAGCCGCGAACATGGCGCCCGACAGCACGGCCACCGCCACGCGCGGGGTACGCAACTCCAGCACGAGTTGCCGCGTCAATTCGTCGCCCTGCCCCCGCAGCGCGGCCAGCACGTCCGCCGCCGGGGTGGGCACGGCGCCCAGGCCCAGGGCCAGCACCCCCAGCGCGAGGGTCAGCCCCAGCAGCAGCAGGGTCACCGCCAGGGTCCGGGCGGCCGAGAAGGGGGACGAAAAGGAGGAAGTCCCGCGCACCGCCTACCCCCTGCGCCCGAC
Source organism: Deinococcus sp. HSC-46F16 (assembly GCF_024171495.1). Classification (NCBI taxonomy): domain Bacteria; kingdom Thermotogati; phylum Deinococcota; class Deinococci; order Deinococcales; family Deinococcaceae; genus Deinococcus; species Deinococcus sp. HSC-46F16. The sequence goes on along the minus strand of NZ_JALJZW010000003.1, from coordinate 289,699 downwards.
CCGCCGGGCCAGCGCCACGAAAAAGGGGGCGCCGGTCGCCGCCACCAGGATGCCGACGGGCGTCTCGGCCGGGCGGTCGATCAGCCGGGCCGCGACATCGGCCGCCACCAGAAAGGCCCCGCCCAGCAGCGCGGTCAGCGGCAGGCTGAGGCGGTGGTCCGGCCCCATCAGGGCGCGGGCCGCGTGCGGCACGATCAGCCCGACAAAGCCCACCGGCCCCACGACGCTGACGGCGGCGGCGGCCAGCAGGACGCCCAGACCCGTCACCAGCAGCGAGTCGCGTTCGGTGCGGGCACCCAGCCCCCGCGCCACGTCCTCGCCCAGCGCCAGCACATTCAGCCGGGGCGTGAGGAGCAGTGCCCCCCCTAGGCCCGCCAGCAGCCAGGGGCTGACCTGCGCGAGCTGCTCCCAACTCCGGCCCGCCACGCTGCCCGAGAGCGCGAAGAGGGCGCCCTGCGCCCGCTCCTCCCACAGCAGTTGCACCCCGCGCGTGATGGCCCCCGCGAGGCTGGCAATCGCCACCCCCGCCAGCGCCAGCCGCAGGGGCGTGGCCCCGACGCTGCGGGCGACCCCGTACGCCGCGAGGGCCGCGAGCGCCCCGCCCGCAAACGCCGCCGGGATAAAGGCCCAGCCGGGCGCGGCCGGAAAGAACACCACCATCACCAGGATGGCGAGCGCCCCGCCCGCCTCCACCCCCAGGATGCCGGGGTCGGCCAGCGGGTTGCGGGTCACGGCCTGAAGCATCAGTCCGGAGACGGCCAGTGCCGCCCCTGCCAGCAACGCGACCAGCGTGCGCGGCAGCCGCAGCGTGTGCACCACCAGGCTCTCGGCCGAGTCGTCCGGCGCCAGAAGGAGCGCGGCGACCTCGCGCAGGGGCACGTCGCTCGCGCCCAGCGCCAGGGACGCCAGGACACAGGCGAGGACCAGCCCCGCCGCCAGGGGCAGCCAGCCCCAGCGGGGGCGGCGGGCGGGCGGCGCAGTTACCACGTGACCTGGTACTGGGGCACGTCCGCGTGCTTCGCCTGATGGCTGCTGCCGGGCAGGTGCAGGGTGTGGCTCAGGGATACGGTGGCCTCCACCCTCCCCGCCCGGCCCCCCCAGTCGTAGGTCAGGGTGACCCGCTCGCCGTCCACCTCCGCCCGGCGGTGGGCCGTGAGCCAGTCCCAGCCGTGCCGGATCAGCAGCTCGCGGTCCACGACCTGTGCCAGCGGCGGCAGACCCGAGTAGCCGCGCAGGTGCCCCCGGACCTCGGCGGGCGAAACCTCCCGCCGCGCGACCCGCACCGCCAGCTCGGGCGTCAGGTGCGCCCACCACAGCCCGCTCGGCAGCTCGACCGCCGTCGCCGCGAAGCGGTGGCCCCCGAAATGCCCGGTGCGCCAGGTGCGAATGCCCGCCCGCTCCAGCGCGTGGTGCACTGGGACCCCGTACTTCCCGCAGGCCGCGTCCACACTCCCGTGGGTGCAGACGTGCAGGTCGGGGCCGTCCGGGGTGGGCCGCGGCTGCCAGCTCCGCAGGTTGCCGGGCTCCAGCAGGGTGTCGCGCAGGCCGGTCGCCCACTCACTCTGCGGCCGGTCGGAGGCGTAGTCCCGCCGGACGTAGCCCCCGGCGCCCAGCGTGTAGTGCCGCACCCGCAGCGACTGGCCCGCCTGCGCGGGCGCACTCATCAGCAGGCCGAAGCCCGCCCCGCTCGCCTCGACCTTGCCGCGCAGATGCCCGAAGAGGGCCTGCTGCTCCGGGGTCCAGTTCGCCACGTCGCGCAGCTCGGCCCAGGTGCGGACATCGAGTTCCAGCACCGTCACCTCGCTCCAGTGGGCCGCCGTGCCGATGGGGTCTTCCCCCTGGGCGCGGGACACGTCGGCGCAGAGGGGGAGCTTCGGGGCACGCCCGGTTATGGGTGCAGCGCTCATGGGCGGAGCAGGCGGCGGCTGAGTTCGTTCATCAGCGTGACGGCGCCCAGGGGGCCGCCGAAGGTCCAGGTTTTCTCGTTCAGGGGGTCGGCCTGCCCCGCCTTGACAAAGCCCAGGCCCTGCCACAGCGGCCGCACGCTGGACGCCGCGAACACGTTGTCCTCGCCCTGGGCGACGTACAGGAAGGTCCGCGCCTTCAGTGCCGAGAGGGGCTCGGGGCTGACCTCGGTCAAGCCGTAGGGCTCCGGCCGCGCCGTCCAAGCGTTGACCAGCCCCGCCTGGGTCAGCAGTTCGCTCACCATGCTGTTGGAGGTAAAGAGCCGCATGGTGGGCGCCCCGCCCCGCGCGGTGAACGCCTGCGCGAAGACGGGACGCCTCACTTGGTTTTCTCCAGAATCAGGCGGGTCAGCTCATTGCTGTTGCGCACGCTGACGAGGGGACCGCTGTAGGGGCTGAAGTCCTCCGGGACATAGACGACGCTCTGGGCCTTGAGCCGCTGGCCGACGGGCGTCTTCAGAAAGGCGTCGGCACCGTTGTACTTGCCGCCGGGGGGAAAGAGGACCACCAGCGTCTTGCGGTCCAGGCCCAGCAGCGCCTCGTCGCTGATCTGGGAGCCGACGCCCAGCGAGCCTTCCTTGGCCTTCAGGCCGTCCTTGAAGCCCAGCGCCCGCAGGTCGGGAATCAGCCGCACATCGGTGTACAGCCAGTTGCTGCCCCCGGCGAACGGCGCGATCACCACGACCTTGCTGTACTTCTTGAATACCCCCGCCGCCAGCAGCTTGCGGGCGTTGGCGCGGTGGGTGTCCGCGACCTGCTTGATGACGCGTTCGGCCTCCGCCTGCTTCCCAAAGACTTTGGCGAGGTCGCGCAGGCCCTTTTGCCAAAAGCCGCTGCCCGCCTCTTGGTAGCCCACGGTGGGGGCCACCCGGCTGAGCTTGTCGTAGTTCTGGTTGCCGTCCCAGGTCAGCCGCACGATCAGGTCGGGCTTCAGCGCCGTGATGGTCTCCAGATTGGGGGCCTGCCAGTCGCCGACATAGGCCGGGTTCTTCAGGTTGACCCGCCCGTAAAAGCCGCGCTTCAGCACGTCACTCTTGATCCGGCCCCCGCTGAGGTCGGTGGGGGAGAAGTAGGTGCTGCCCAGCCCCACCACCCGGTCGCTGACCCCAAGCGCGGCCAGCCAGCCCAGCGCTTCCTCGTCCATGGCGATGATCCGCCCCGGATTTTTCTTGACGGTCGCCGTGCCCTCGTCGTGTTTGATGGTCAGGGTCTGGGCCTGGGCCACCGACAGGGCGGCACTCAGGCCGAGGCACAGCAGCGGGAGCATCTTGGACATGCAGGAAGCATGGAGTAATCCGACCAGATTAGTCAAGTTAGGCTCACGGTCTTCGCCCGGCGGGAGGCTCTCCTCTCCCGCTGGGTACGGTGGCCGGGAAAGGAGTTCCCCTGTCGGCGCTCTGCCGGTTCGAGAATGGCTTGGACGGCAGCCGTATCTGCCCCTGTTGCCAAAAGGCCCCACCGAGGAGGCCAGGAGATGCTGTTCTCGTCTTGGGACGACTTCGCCGCCCACCCTCCTCTGCTTCGCAGCTCCGCGAGTCTTAGCCCTCGCGGTGCGAGCTGCACCAGTCCCCACAAGAGGGGAGGGACGGAAAGCCCGTGTCATCGGGTGGGTAGGAGATCAATTCCGACCTTTGAACTTTGAAACACGCTCTCAGCCGTGCACCTCGGCCAGCACCGCCCCGAGCACGTCCACCGCCCGCCTGTATTCCTCGAGACTTAGCCGTTCGTGCGGCGTGTGGTCGAGCGCCGCGTCGCCCGGCCCGTAGGCCACCACCGGGCAGCCCCACACTGGACCAACCACATTGAGGTCGGCGGTGCCCGTCTTGAGCACCAGTCCCGGCTGCTCCCCCTGCGCCCGGATTGCGCGGGTGAAGGTGCGGACCAGCGGCGAGGTCCGGTCGGTCTGAAAGGCGGGGCACTCGCCCAGGACCTCCAGCGAGAGGTCGGGGAGGTCGGCGGCCAGTCCCCGCAGCCCCTCCAGCACGGGGCCGGGCGGGTGCGCGGGGGGCAGGCGCAGGTGCAGTTCCGCGACCGCCGTCTCGGTCAGGCCGTCGCTGGCCGTATTGAGGTGCAGCAGGGTGGGCTGAAGCTGGTCGAAGGCGCGGGGTGCATGCCCGGTGAGGTCGGCAGCCCACGCCCCCACCCGCTGCCAGAAAGCCACCATCGCCTCCGCCGCCGTCTGCCGCTGGTGGGCGGAGTGGCCGCAGGGCACTGAGAGCCGCGCCCGCAGCCGCAGCGATCCCTTGTATCCCAGCGTGACCCGCCGCCAGTCGCTGGGCTCGCCCACGATGCAGCAGTCGGGCGCGTACTCGGTCAGGGCGTGGTGTGCCCCCCTGCTGGACGACGCTTCTTCCTCCACGCAGCCCACGACGACGATCTGGCCGCGCAGGTCGCCCCGCCGGGCCACCCGCGCCGCTGCGCTCACGAAGGCGGCGAGCGCTCCCTTGGCATCCACCGCGCCCCGGCCGTGCAGCACGCCGCCCTCCACCCGCACCGGAAGGTCGCCGGGCACGGTGTCGATGTGGCCCAGCAGGACGGTCTGCGGTGAGCCGGTTCCTAGCACGCCCACCGCATTGCCCGCCGCGTCCACGTGGGCGCTCAGGCCCAGCCGGGTCATCTGCTCCACCAGCCAAGTCACCGCCTCTCCCTCCTCCTCCGACACGCTGGGAATGGCGACGAGGCCATACACAAGGGCTTCCTCGGTGGTGAGGACGGGGGCGACGGTCATGCCAGCACCTCGTCCACCGCCCGCACGACCTGTTCCAGTTCGGCGTCCGAGATCACCAGCGGGGGCAGCAGCCGAAGCACGCTCGGCCCGGCGGGCAGGGCGAGGACGCCGCGCTCCTGAAGGGCGGCGAGGTGGGGGGCCACCCGGTCGCGCAATTCCAGCCCGACCATCAACCCCAGCCCGCGCACCTCGCGGATGCGGCGGTGCGGCAGCGCCCGCAGCCGGTCCAGCAGCCACTCACCCTTGCGGGCCGCCTCGGCGGGCAGGTTCTCGTCACGCATCACGGCCAGCACCGCCCGCGCCGCCGCGCACGCCAGCGGATTGCCGCCGAAGGTCGAGCCGTGGGTGCCCGGCGCCATCTGCCCCACACGCGGCCCCAGGGCCACTGCCCCCATGGGCACGCCGCCCGCGATGGCCTTGCCGAGAATCAGGAGGTCGGGTTCCAGCCCACTGTGCTCGCAGGCGAACAGCCGCCCGGTGCGCCCGAAGCCGGTCTGCACCTCGTCGATCAGCAGCAGGGCACCGCGCTCCCGGCACAGCCGCTCGGCTCCCCGCAGGAACTCGTCGGAGGCGGGCCGCACGCCGCCCTCGCCCTGCACGACCTCCAGCAGGACGGCGGCGGTCTGGTCGGTGATCGCTGCCTCCAAAGCGGCGAGATTGCCGTAGGGGACGTGCCCGAACTCCGGCACCAGCGGCGCGAAGGGTTCGCGGTAGTGGGCCTCCCAGGTCGCGCTGAGTGCCCCCAGCGTGCGCCCGTGAAAGCCGCGCATCGCCGCGACGACGCCGGGCCGCCCGGTGCTCGCGCGGGCGAACTTGATCGCGGCCTCGACCGCCTCCGCGCCGGAGTTGCACAGAAAGATGCGGTCCAGCCCGGCGAGCAGCACCCCCGCGAGTTCGGACAGATACGCCGCCCGCACGTCGTTGTAGACGGCTTCCTGGCAGGTGACCAGCGTGGCGGCCTGCGCCTGCACGGCGGCGACGACGCGGGGATGGCTGTGCCCCACGTTCGCCACCCCCTGCCCGGAAGCGCAGTCGAGGTACGTCCGGCCCGCGTCGTCCCAGAGGGTCGCGCCCTGCCCGCGCACCAGCGTGAGGGGCCGCTTGGCATACACGCCCGTCCCGTGCCGCGCCTCCAGCGTGCGGGGGTCCAGGGTGGCGGTCATGCGGGCACCCTTCCGGCGAGCGGAGCGCCCAGCACGGTGCCGCGTCCGGCGAGCGCGTCCCCCACGGGCGTGGCCCGGCGACCATCCCCGATCACGACCGTGGGCACGCCCGCCGCGAGGGCCTCGCCCGCTCCCAGCACCTTGCGCTTCATCCGGCCCTGCGCCCAGCCCAGCGCCTCCTCCACCCCGTGGGCCGGGACATGCCCGACCAAGCTCCCCTCGTCGGGGTAAGAGCGCAGCAGCCCGGCCACGTTGCTGAGCAGCAGCAGCGTCCCCGCTCCGACCGCCCCGGCGACGGCGGCGGCGGCCCGGTCCCCGTCCACGTTGAGGAGTTCGCCCCGGTCACTGATCGCCAGCGGCGCGACGACGGGGAGGTATCCAGCCTCCAGCAGCAGGTGCAGCAGCTCGCCATTTGCCGCCGTCACTGTGCCCGTCCAGTCGTCGCGCACGAGCCGCACCCGGCCCCCCTCCACACTGCGCTGCACCTCCTTGCGCCGTGCCCGCAGCAGGCGGCCATCTGCCCCGCTGAGGCCCAGCGCATTCACGCCGAGGCCCTGCAAGGTTTCGACCAGCAGGCGGTTCACGCGGGCGGTCGCCATCGCAAAGATCTCCAGCGTGCGGCGGTCGGTGTAGCGGCTCACGTGGCCGGAGGGAGCGGTCAGCGTGCGCGAGGGGTGGCCCAGCGCGGCGGCCAGCGCGTCCGTCTCGGCCGAGCCACCGTGAACGACGACGAGCGGGCGGCCCGAGCGCCACTGCGCGGAGAGGTCGTGGCACAGCGCCTGCTGGTCCACGCCTTCGGCGCCGCCGATCTTGATGACGAGGGGGGAAGTCACGTAAGTCAGGTCTCCTTGTGAGGTCATACCGGATGCAGCCCGATCAGCCGCAGCCCGGTCTGTTCCGGCCAGCCGTGCGTCAGGTTGAGGGCCTGCACCGCCGTGCCCGCCGCCCCCTTCATCAGGTTGTCGATGGCGCAGAGGGCGACGACGCGGCCCGTGCGGGGGTCCACGCTCCAGCCCACGTCCGTTAGGTTGGTCCCCGCCAGAATCTTGGGCTCGGGGTGGCGGTAGTTGCCGCCCTTCTCGTGGACGATGCGGACAAAGGGCTCGGCGCCGTAGGCCGCGCGGTACGCCTTCCAGAGCTGGCGGTCCTCCAGCGGCTCGCGCAGCCAGGCGTGAACGGTCGCCAGTGCCCCACGCACGAGTTCCACCGACGTGACCGACAGCTCGGCGTCCACCCCCAGCACCTGCCGCACCTCGGCGGTGTGGCGGTGCCCGGTGGGGGCGAAGGAGCGCACGACGTGGGAGCGCTCGGGGTGGTGGCTCGACTCGCTGGCCCGGTCGCCGCCCTCCGAGGAGCCGACCTTCACGTCGGCGATGATGGGCCGCGCGGGGTCCAGCAGCCCAGCCCGCACCAGTGGCAGCAGCGCGAGGTTCACGGCGGTCGCGTTGCAGCCCACGCCGGAAACGTACCGCGCCTCGCGGATGGCCTCCCGATTCGCTTCCGGCAGCCCGTAGGCGAAGCGCCCCAGCCACTGGGGAGCCGGGTGCTCGCGCCCGTACCACTCGCGGTAGGCATCCGCGTCGTCCAGCCGGAAGTCGGCCGAGCAGTCGATCAGGCGGGGAGCCAGGGTGCAGAGGTGCTCAATCTGCTCCGCCGCGTACCCGTGCGGCAGGGCCGTGAACAGCACGTCGCAGGGGGTCAACTCCGCGAGCGGCACGAAGCGCAGGTCGGTCCACCCACGCAGGTTGGGGTGGGTGGCCGCCACGTACTGCCCGGCCCGGCGCTCGGACGTGACGGCCACGACTTCCACCTCCGGATGCCACAGCAGCAGGCGCAGCAACTCGCCGCCCACGTAGCCCGACCCGCCCGCGATGGCGACGCGAATCATGCCACCGCCTCCGGCGTGGGGGCCGCCGCCCTTGCCTGGGCCAGCAGGTAGTCGATCATCGCGCCGGGAATGTCCACCCCGGTCGTGTCGATGGAGTTGCGGAACTCCATCGTGTGGTTGACCTCGTTGACAAGCAGTTCGCCGTCCGCCGTCTCCAAGAGGTCCACGGCCAGGATGCCGCCGCCCACCGCCCGCGCCGCCCGCAGGGCGAGGTCACCCACGCCGCCCGTCAGCGGGCAATTCGACGCCAGCCCGCCCCGCGCCGTGTTCGTGATCCAGTGGCTAGAGGTGCGGTAGATCGCCGCGATGGGCTCGTCCCCCACCACGAAGGCGCGGATGTCACGGCCCGGCTTGCGGACATGCTCCTGCACGTAGTAGATGTGCTGCTGCCACGAGCCCAGGACCTGCAAGTGCTCCAGCACGGCCTCCGCCGCGTCGCGGTCGTTCACGCGGGACACCAGGCGGCCCCACGAGCCCACCACGGGCTTGAGCACCACCGGGTACCCCAGCCGCTCGATCGCCTCCAGCGCGGCCTCCGGCGTGAAGGCGATCAGGGTGCGGGGAGTGGGCACGCCGGCCACCTCCAGCGCCTGGGTCGTGCGGAACTTGTCCCCGCACGTCTCCACGACCGCCGCCGGGTTCACGCAGCGCACCCCCCGCGCCTCCAGCGCCCGCAGGGTGTAGAGGGTCCGCCCGTAGGAGATGGACCGCTCCAGCACGGCATCGAAAGGAAACTCGCGCTCGCGCAGGTCGAACACGAGGTCGCCGTCGTCAATGCGGGTGTAGGGCACCCGGCGGCGGTCCAGTTCCGAGAGCAGCAGCTTCTCCTCCGCGCGGACGCGCGACACGAGGACGCCGAGGCGGGGGGTCACGGTCACTCGCCCCAGTCCTCTTCGACCGAGGGCGCGAGCGCGAGTTCGACCGGCGACACCGACAGCACCTCCAACTCGGCGCCGCAGTCGGGGCAGGGAATGATCTCGCCTTCGATCACGTCAGGGGCGATGGTGAGGGGGGCGTCGCATTCGGGGCAGGTCATGGGGAACTCCTTGGGGGTCGGGAGGGGTTAAAGGGTCGAGGGCACGCCGGGAAAGCGGCCGTGGGCGCGGTAGTAGGGCACGATGCCGCCCGCCTGCCAGACCTCGCGCATCCAGGCGGGGGGCTGGGGCAGCCGAAGCTCGCCGCGCCCCGTGTACAGCACGGCCGTTTCCAGGTCGAGGTAAACCCGCTCGCCGTCCTCCAGCTCGGTCAGGTCGGCCTCGAAAACGGGGATGCCGAGGTTCAGGGCGTTCCGGAAGAAGATGCGGGCGAAGCTCGGAGCGATGATCGCGCCGACCTCCACGAGCTTCAGCGCTTGCGGAGCGTACTCGCGCGACGACCCGCAGCCGAAATTGTTGCCCGCGATGATCAGGTCGCCGGGCTGCACGGTGGGCGCAAACTCGGGCCGCGCCTCGATGAAGGGGGCCTTGCGCAGCTCCGCCTCCGAGGTCATGTAGGGGGCGAAGCGTCCTGGCACGATCTGGTCGGTGTTCACGTCGGCGCCGAAGCGCCAGACGCGGGCGGTCAGGCTGGGGGAGGTCTGGGTCGGGGGAGCGGTCAGGGTCATGGCAGGGCCTCCGGAAAGGGAATCAGGCGGAAAGGGGCGCCAGGGTGCGGGGATCGGTGAGGTACCCCGTCACGGCGGTGGCGGCGGCCACCTCCGGCGAGCCGAGGTAGATCTGGGCTTCCGGGCTGCCCATCCGGCCCCGGAAGTTGCGGTTGCCGGTAAAGAGGCACACGTCGCCGGGAGCCAGCACACCCATGTGCCGCCCGATGCACGCGCCGCAGCCCGGCGTGCCGATGGCCGCGCCCGCCTCCAGCAGCACGCTGAGGGTGCCGTCCTCCGCCGCCTGCGCCAATGCCTGCGACGACGCGGGCACCACGATCAGCCGCACCCCCCGCGCCACCCGCCGCCCGCGCAGGATGCGGGCCGCCGCCGCCATGTCCTCGTGGCGCCCGTTGGTGCAGGTGCCCAGGTACACGACATTCACGGCGATGGGGTCCCCGCCCGCCACCTCGTCCAGGTCGGTCACGTTGTCCACGAAGCTGGGGGCGGCGACTTGCGGCTCCAGGGCGCCGAGGTCGATCTCCAGCACCCGGCGGTAGCTCGCGCCGGGCTGCACGCCGAACCACTCCGGCACGTCGTACTCGGCCAGCGCCGGACCCGTGGGTGCCACGATCCCGGCCTTGGCGCCGACCTCCACCGCCATGCTCGTCAGGGTGGTGCGCTCGCCCAGGGTGAAGGCATCGAAGCCGTGGTATTCAATGGCCTCGTAGGTCGCGCCGTCGGCCCGCAGCTCGCGGGCGATGTGGAGGGCCACGTCCTTGGCCGAGACGCCGGGGCGCAGTTCCCCACGGGCGCGGATCAGCACCGTCTCCGGCACCCGCAGCCACGTCTGCCCGGTCGCCAGCGCGAGCGCGATGTCGGTCGCGCCCATCCCGGTCCCGAAGGCCCCCGCCGCTCCGTACGCCGTCGAGTGCGAGTCCGAGCCGACGACCAGCATGCCGGGCCGCGCCAGCCGCTCCTCCAGGATCACCTGATGGCAGATGCCCCGGCCCGTCTCGAAGAAGTGGGGGAGGTCCTGCTCCAGCGCCCAGCGCCGCACCCCGTCCTGGGCGGTCGCGGTCTGGATGGTGGCGGCGGGCGCGACGTGGTCGATGGCGACGGCCACCCGCTCGCGGTCCCACACGCCCGCGGCGCCCAGCTCCCCGGTCAGGATGCGAATCACGGCGGGCGCGATGGAGTCGTGCACCATGGCGAGGTCCACCGCGCAGGTGACGACCTCGCCCGCGTAGGCGTGCTGCCCACAGGCGTGCGAGAGAATCTGTTCGGCGAGGGTTTGAGGTTGAGAGGTCAGGGTCATGGGAAGTCCTTTCAGGCGTTCGAGACGAGGGCGGCGGGCACGGGCAGCGTCCCGGCAAAGGCGAGAATCAGCGCGTCCAGCTCGGCATTCCCCAGCGCCCCGGCGTCGGCGGCGGCCTTGACCTCGGCGGTCAGGCGGCGCAGGTCGGTGGGGGAGAGGTGGACGCCCAGCCCGGCGGCGCGGTGGGCGACGGCGTGGCGCCCGGTGAGGCGGCTCCCGCTCAGCAGGTGCCGCTCGCGCCCGAACACGCCGGGGTCCAGTGCCTCATACGCCCGTGGCTCGCGCAGCACCGCGTTGGTGTGCAGCCCGGCCTTGTGGGTAAAGGCCGTCTCGCCCGTGATGCAGGCGTTGAAGGGAATGTTCACGCCCACCATCTCCGCGACCAGCGCGTCGAGGGCGGGGAGCGCCGCGAGGTCGTAGGCGTCTACCAGCGCCGGGTCCGAGAGGTACAGCCGGGCGATCAGCCCCGAGAGCGGCGCGATCCCGTTGCGCTCGCCGATGCCCAGCACGGTCACGTTCAGGTGGGTGGCCCCCGCCTCGAACGCGGCGGCGGCGTTGGCGACCGCGCAGCCGCCGTCGTTGTGCCCGTGGAATTCGATGTCGCAGCGCACCGCCGCCCGCACGGTGCCCACCAGCCGCTCCACCTCGCGCGGGGTGGCAACCCCCACCGTGTCGGCCACGCCCACCCGGTCCACTCCGCAGGCGTCCACGGCGGTGTAGACCCGCAGCAGGTCGGCCGTCTCGGTGCGGAAGGCGTCCTCGCACGAGAAGCGCACCTCCACCCCCGCCCCCTGCGCGAGTCGGATGGCCGTGAGCGCCTCGGCCAGCAGCGCCTCCACGCCCCGCCCGTGGCTGGCCTCCCGCAGCACGGCCGAGGTGCCGAACAGCAGGTTCACCCCGTCCACACCGCAGTCCAGCGCCCGGCGCACGTCGTCCTCGTGACAGCGGACGTGGGTGACCACGCGGGCATTCAGCCCCAGCCCCACCAGCGCCCGCAGGTCGCGCTCGCTGCCCGGCGAGGCCACGGGCGAGGTGTGTTCGAGGTACTCCACCCCGAAGGCGTCGAGGGCGCGGGCCAGCCGCAACTTCTGCTCGGAGCTGAAGTGCGCGGCGGCGAACTGCTCACCTTCCCGCAGGGTGGTGTCCACGATCAGGGGGCGGCGAGGTGGGGCTGGGGTCATGTCTCTCTCCGGGGATAGGGGGGATGGGGGAGGGGCCAAAACAAGCCCCGCCTGCTCGGGTCAGGCGGGGCACGCGTCTCACGACAGCACTCACCTCACCCAGGGGGCGCGGTGGGTTTTTTGCTGGCGGTCGCAAGGGCGGTCATGCATTGAAGCTTACAAGCGAATGATAGAGGTGTCAACAGATTTACATTTGATAACCACATCCATGAAAAAAGGGCGTACCCGCAGGCACGCCCCCTCTGACCGGTTCTTCCCTTACTTCGGCTCGTTCACCAGCACGATGCGGCCTTCCGGCTGCGCGTCGATGGTGGGGTTGGCCTTGAAGTAGTTCACCAGAATGTCGATGTCGAGGGTGCCGGTATCCAGGCGGCGGCCCTTCGCACCCTTGAAGACGTCGAACCCGTCGCCACCGTTGGCGGTGAAGGTGTTCATGGCGACCGTGTAGGTCTGCGTGTCGCTCAGCGGCTGGCCGTTCAGGGTCACCGAGGTGACGCGGCTTCCGGCGGGCCTGGACAGGTCGAAGGTGTAGCTCATGCCCTTGGACACGTGCAGGAACTGGCCCTTGTTCTCGCTCCAGGTCGCCACGCCGTGCTCCAGCGCCCGTTTGATCTCGGCGCCCGTGAGGTCGAGGATCGTCAGCGTGTTGCCGAAGGGCTGCACGGTGATCGCTTCCTCGAAGGTGATCGGCCCCGCGTCGATGGAGGAGCGCACGCCGCCGCCGTTCACGAAGGCGATCTGCGCCCCGGCCCGCTGTCCGGCGGCGAGCGCCGCGTCGGCCAGCACGTTCGCCATGCCGCTCTCGCGCTTGCGGACGATCTCGCGGGCACCGTTCAGGCCACGGGTGGTCGTGCCCACGACCTGACGGCGCAGGTTGGCGATCGGCACGCTGAGCGTTTCGATCATGCGCTTGGCGGTGGGGTCCTCGGCGACCGCCGCCGACACCACGATGGGGTTGCCCTCGTAGCTGTCCACCGCACCCGCGTCGTTGAAGGTCACCTTCAGGCGCCCCAGCACCTTGCCCCACTCCCAGGCGGCGACGAGCAGGGTGCGGTTGCCGTCGGGGTTGGCAACGACCGTGGGGTAGGGGCCTTCGGGGGTCGGGAAGTCCTTGTTGTCGAAGGTGCCCAGCAGGGTGTGCGAGTGCCCGCCCACGATCACGTCGATGCCGGGCACCGTCTTGGCGACCTGCTGCTCGACCGTGTAGCCCAGGTGCGACACCAGCACGATCTTGTTGATGCCCTGGGCCTGCAAAGCCTTGACGCTGTTGTTCAGGCTGCCCATCAGTTCCAGCATCTTCACGTTCGGGCCGGGCGAGCTGATCAGCGGCAGGTCGGGCGTCACGGCGCCGATCACACCCACCCGGTCGCCGCCCACGCTCAGGACCGCGTAGGGCTTGATCAGGTCGCGCAGCAGCGGCTCGGCGCTGAGGTCGAGGTTGGAGGCCAGCAGCGGGAACTGCGCTTTCTGCGCGAAGCGGGCCAGCGCCTCGGGGCCGTTGTCGAACTCGTGGTTGCCCACGGCCATGGCCTGATAGCCCTGGTAATTCATGAACAGCACGTCGGCGAGGCCCTGGTAGACGTTGTAAAACAGCGTGCCCTGGAAGGTGTCGCCGCCCGAGAGGACCAGCGGGTTCACGTCCTGCGCGGCGTACTGCTTGATCAGGGTGGTCTGGCGGGCGTAGCCGCCGTAGGTGCCTTCCCCGATCTTGACCGGGTCGAGGTGCCCGTGCAGGTCGTCGGTGTGGAGGATGGTAACGGTGAGGGGCGCGGCCGTGGCGACGGAGCCCAGCAGCGCGGCGGTCAGGAACCAGCGTTTCATAACGGGTTCATGATAGGCGCAAGCGGGCGCCGCCGGGTGATGGCGGGGTCAGCCCGGCGGGGCGGGGCGGCGGCTCCAAGTGTGGGTCGGCCGCCCCGTCCCCTCCCGCTCAGCGCTGGGTCTGGATGTCGACGCCGCTGAGGTTGCCGCTGACCTGCACGCTGCGCGTTCCCGCGGCCGTCTCATTCGGGTTATTCAGCGTGACGCGGGCGGTCAGGGTGTAGCTTCCCGCCGCGAGGCCGTTCAGGCTGTAGTTGATCGCCCGCTGCCCCTGCGACAGCGTGCCCGTGAAGGTCTTGGTCGTCACGGCGCTGCCGCCGCGCCGCGCCTCCACGACGAGGGTGTACGCCCGGTTGGTGGGGGCAGTCGTGAGCCGCTCGGCCTGGGCGACGGCGCCCGCTACGTCCAGAATCCGCTGCCCATTCGCCTGCCGGGCGCCCGCCGTGAGGGCCTGCCGCACCTGCGCCGCCGTCAGGTTGGGAAACGCGCCGCGCAGCAGGGAAGCCGCGCCGCTCACCTGCGGGGCCGCCTCACTGGTCCCGGCCCGCAGGGTGTACCGCCCCAGCGCGACGGTCGTCAACGTAAGGATGTCATAGTCGCTGGTGACGTAGCAGTTCGGTCCGCCCGTGCCCGCATTGCCCCCCGGCGCCACGAGGTCGAGTGCCTTTTGCCCCGCGACCGGGCGGGCGCTGTAGCAGGCGAGGCTGTCGTCGCGCCCGATGGCCCCCACCGCGAGGACGTTGGGATCGCTGGCAGGGTAATAGAGCCCCTGATTCGGCGTGTTGCCCGCCGCCGCGACGACCACCACATCGGCCCCGGCCGCCGCCGCGAGCGCCTGCGCGATGGCGGGATCAGTCTGTGCGGGCTGCCCGTTCTCTCCCGCGAACCCCAGACTCAGGTTGATGACCCGCGCTCCCTGCGCCACCGCGTAGTTCAGGCCCGCCGTCAGGCTGGCGCTGGTGGCCCCGGAGATGCGTCCGTCGGTCCCGAAGACCTTCACCGGAAGCACCGTGCCGCCCCAAGTCAGCGCGGCGATGCCCTGACCGTTGTTGGTGTTCGCGGCGATGATCCCCGCCGAACTCGTGCCGTGCCCCACGTCGCCCGCCGTGACCTCGGCGGGGTCGTCGTCGGTGCCCTGACAGGTGTCGTTCACCAGCCGCGAGCAGAAGTCGCGCCCCGGACGCAGCCGCCCGGCCAACTCGGGATGGCTGCGGTCCACCCCGGTGTCCAGCACGGCCGTCAGGACGCCCGACTTGGGTTGGCCCAGAGCCTCCAGACGGTTCCAGCCTTCCAACGCCCGGATGCGGGTGAGGTAGTCCTGATCGTAAAGGTACGGACGGCCCGGCACCGCCAGCCCCTCGTTGGCCGGGAATCCGGGGTCGTTGGGCACCGCCAGCGGGCGGTAGATCAGGTTGGGCTGCACCTCCAGCCCCGCCGCCACGAGCCTCTGCGCGAACGCCTCGTCGCGCTCACCTGCCGGGGTCGTCGCCCGGCTGAGGTCAGTGCCCGGCACCGCTTGAAGGGTGACGCCCGACAGCACGGAAAGGGCCTGTGCCCCCAGCTCCCCTTCCCGCGCGTCCCGGACCAGTACCTCGCCGGGGACGTGCGGCAGCGCCCAGAGGGCCTCCAACTCACCCTGCGTCAGCGACGCCGCGCCCGCTCCCGGCAGCAGCACCTGCCCACTGACCGAGTAGGTCGGCGTTCCCGGCGAGGGAGCAGGTGACGGAGCGGGTCCCCCGCAGCCGACGAGCAGGGCACCCAGCAACGCGGAACCGATCAGCTTTTGCATGCTCCCAGTGTGCGCCCGGTGAGAAGCCGCCGGATGACGCGGGCGTGAACGGGGCGGTCAGACGGGCATCAGTTGCCGGGAGCCGGGTTCACTTCCCGGTGTGGCGGTGGGGCACCTCCACCTCCTTGGACTCGGCCGAGCCGCGCTCGCGCAGGAAAATGGTCAGCACCACCATCGCCCCGACCGACAGGAACTCGCTCTGCCAGTTCTGAAAGGACTGCTGCCAGAAGTCCGCGCTGCCCAGGAACTCCAGGACCGAGATGGGGGGAGCGCCGTGCAGGGCCTCTTCCAGATTGTGCTCGGCGGTGCCGCCCAGCAGGTGCATCACGAAGGACACGGCGAAGAGGGTCAGCAGCGTCAGCGACAGCGAGTGGCCGTAGAGTTGCGCTGCCCAGCCGCCGCGCCGCACCGGGCTGGGGACCGGGCCGTCCGGCTTGGGCTGGGGGGGTGGCTCCTCGTCGGGCAATGGGTTCGATTCGGCCGAGCCGCGCTGGTAGAGCCGCGCGGTCAGCAGCACGAAGGCGGCCATCTGGAGAAATTCGCTCTCCCAGTTCTCGCCCGTCGCTTCCCAGAAGTGCCCGGTGCCGAGGTACCGCCCGAACGAAAGCGCCGCGCGGCCGTGTTCCTCCAGGTCGCTGTTGTGGACCTGAAAGCCCGTCAGGGCCTGCGCCGCCCAGAACACCAGAAACAGCCCCAGGGTCACCACCGACAGCCCGTTGTCCCGAAAAAACGTCTTCACGCCGCCCCCCACCTTTCCGGGCCGGTTCGCCCCGTTCGCACAACCAGGGCCAGAGGTATCACATCCCACAGTGCTCGGCTAGCGCGAAGCGGGCGGGGGGCGGTACCCCAATGCCCACTCCACCTCCGCCGCCGCCGCGTGCAGGGTGCGCAGCAGCGTCTCGCGTTCCCGCAGCCGGGAGGTCGGCAGGCTGACGCCGAGCGCGGCGAGCACCTCTCCGCCCGCGCCATGCAGGGGTACGGCCAGGCCCCCGGTGCCCACGGCCCATTCGTCGGCAGTGGCCGCGTGCCCGGCGCCCCGGATGGCGGCAGCCTCGGCCTCCCACGCGGCGGGGTCGGTCAGGGTGGCGGCCGTGTAGGCCGGGGCGGGGGAGGGCAGGGGACGCTCTGCCAACGCCAGCAGCAGTTTGCCGCTCGCGGTGGCGTGGGCAGGCAGCTCGAAGTCCAGTTCCCCCGCCACCGGCGGCCCGTCCCGGCCCTGCACGCTGCGGGCGACGCACAGCAGCCGCCTGCTTCCCGCGTCCTGGCCGTCCAGCACGCACAGAAAGGCCAGCAGGTGCGTTCCCCGCGCCACCCTCTCCATCGCCGCGTGGGCGGGGGCGTACCAGGGCAGGCTGCCGTACAGGGCCGAACTCAGCTTGAGCAGGCGCCACCCCAGCCGGTAGCGGCCCCGGCCCACCCGCGTCAGCAGGCCGGTCGCGGCCAGCGTTTCCAGTTGCTCGTGCAGGGTGGAGGTCGGCCGTCCCAGCGTCCGGGCGAGGTCGGAGAGGTGCCACTCGGTGTGGTCGGCGTCGAACACTTCGAGCAGCCGCACGGCCGCCGCGACGGCGCCCCGCCCCGCCTCCGGCCCCCCGCGGCGGGACGGCGTCAAGCGGGCGTCCCCTCCTCCCAGACCCGGACCTGGTTGCGCCCGGCCCGTTTGGCCGCGTACATCGCCTGATCGGCCCGGCGCAGGCCTTCCGGAAGCGGTGCCCCGGCCACCGCCACCCCAATGCTGAGGGTGACCGGGACCTCGGCGCCCAGCGCCGCCCAGTCGCGCTCCTCGCAGGCCCGCCGCGCCACGTCCAGGCCCCGCGAGAGTCCGGCGGCGTCTGCCCCCACCCGCGCGGCCACGAACTCGTCCCCGCCGAGGCGGGCGAGCAGGTCGCCCGCGCCCAGATGAGCCCGCAGCAGGGCCGTCACCTCGCGCAGCACCGCGTCCCCCACGTCGTGGCCGTGCGCGTCGTTGACCGCTTTGAAGTGGTCCACGTCCACGAACGCCAGCGTGATTCTGTGTCCGGCATGCAGGTGCTCCCGGCTCCAGGTGACGAAATGGCGGCGGTTGGGCAGCCCGGTGAGGTCGTCGCGCAGGCTGAGTTCGGCCGCCTCGCGGTGCAGCGAGCGCAGGGTCTCGGCCTCGGCCCAGAACTGCTCGGCGGCCCGGCGCGTCTCCTCGGTGCGGTGCATGGTTTCGGTGACCTTGAGGCCCATTTCCTGCTCGCGCCCATGGCGCCCGCGCACGCAGGCCAGCAGGGCACGCAGCACGCGGGCGGCCTCCTGAAAGTCGCCCAGCCGTTCCAGCGCGTAGGCTTGCGTCTCCAGAAAGTCGTCGCGCATGTCGTCGCGCCCGGCGAGCCACCCCGAAAGCTCCTCCAGCGCCGTGATCGCCCGCGCGGGGTCGCCGTGCAGCGCCTCCACCTTCGCCGCGAAAAAGCGCAGGGTGTCGTGGCTGTCGGCCGGGAGGTCGGCAGGAATCTCGGTGACGAGGTGCCGCGCCAAGTCCAGATTCCCGGCGGCGGCGGCCCGCAGCGCCTGCTGGCTGACGGTGCCCACCCAGTAGGGCCACGCCCGCGCCTCCCGCACCAGCCCGGTCGCCTGCGCGAGCAGGGCGTCGCTGCGCTCGTGCTGCCCCAGTTCCGCGTGGGCCACGCTGAGGTTGAAGGCCGCCAGCCCCAGGTTGGCCCGCTGCGCCTCCCCCGCGTCCTGAAACACCTGATAGGCCATTCGGAAGCGCAGCAGCGCCCGCTGCGGATCGTCCCAGACCAGCAGCACCCCGATGTCGTTGTGGGCCAGCCCTTCCGTCTCGGGGTCGCGGGCCTCGCGGGCCAGCGTCAGTTGGCTCTGGAAGGCCGCCAGGGCGGCGCCCCCGCGCCCCAGGTTGAGCAGGGTCACCCCCCGCACGTTCGCGGCGCGGGCGGCCCAGACGGGCGGGGCTTCCTCCATCCGCGCGTCGGCCCGCTCCAGACACAAGAAGGCCTCGTCGTACTGGGCGTCCCGCCAGTGCAGGTAGGCCCGCAGGACCTCGTGCCCCACGCTCCGGGGCTGTTCCCCGGCCGTCTCCAGGGCCAGCGCCCGGTCACTCATTCGCACGGCCCAGGCCCGTTCCAGACGGCTCCACATGGGGGGCAGTATGCCGGGCCAGTTCTTGCAGGAGCAGCACAATTCCACACCCTTTCCGGCTCAAACGGAAACCGGCCTGACAACCCCGGGGAACCGCGCCAGGATGAGGGCGTTGTCCACCCTTCCAATGTTCCCCGCCCGCCGCGCAAGGAGCCGAGCATGACTCAGATAGACTTCCCCGAAGCCCCCGTCATCCGCGCCCCGCGCGGGCCGCAGCGCACCGCGCGGGGCTGGATTCAGGAAGCCGCCAAGCGAATGCTGATGAACAACCTCGACCCGGAGGTGGCCGAGCACCCGGCCGAGCTGATCGTGTACGGCGGGCGCGGCAAGGCGGCGCGGAACTGGCCTGCCTTCCACAAGATCGTGGAGACGCTCGATCGCCTGGAGAACGACGAGACGCTGCTGATCCAGTCGGGCAAGCCGGTCGCCGTCCTGAAAACGCACGAGTGGGCGCCCCGCGTCCTGCTCGCCAACTCCAACCTCGTGCCGCACTGGGCGACCTGGGAAGAGTTCGACCGCCTCGACCGCGCGGGCCTCGCCATGTACGGCCAGATGACCGCCGGAAGCTGGATCTACATCGGCACCCAGGGCATCCTTCAGGGCACTTACGAGACGTTCGCGGCGGCGGGCCGCAAGCACTTCGGCGGCTCGCTGAAGGGCACCGTCACCGTCACGGCGGGCCTGGGGGGGATGGGGGGCGCCCAGCCCCTCGCGGTGAAGCTGGCCGGGGGAGTCAGCATCACCATCGAAATTGACCCCACCCGCATCCAGAAGCGGCTCGACACCCGCTATCTCGACGAGGTGGCCGACTCGCTGGAAGACGCCATCGCGCGGGCCGAGGGGTACAAGGCGGCGGGAGAAGCCCGCTCCATCGGCCTGCTGGGCAACGCCGCCGACTTGATTCCCCGGCTGGTGGAGATCGGCTATACCCCCGACCTCGTCACCGACCAGACGAGCGCCCACGACCCCATGTGGGGCTATATCCCGCCTGTCGCCGCCGACGAGGACGCCTCCCGCCTGCGCCAGGATGACCCGGAGGAGTACCGCCGCCGTGCCTACGAGGCGATAGCCGCGCACGTCCGCGCGATTCTGGAGCTCCAGCGGCGGGGAGCCGTCGCCTTCGACTACGGCAACAACCTGCGGCACCGGGCGCGGGAGGCGGGCGTCGAGAATGCCTTCGACTACCCCGGCTTCGTGCCCGCCTTTATCCGCGATTCCTTCTGCGAGGGACGCGGCCCCTTCCGCTGGGTGGCCCTCTCCGGCGACCCGGAGGACATCCGCGCGACCGACCGGGCGCTCCTCGACCTGTTCCCCGAAGACGAGCGGCTGCAATCCTGGCTGACCTACGCCGCCGACCAGATCGCCTTCCAGGGCCTGCCCGCCCGCATCTGCTGGCTGGGGTACCGGGAACGCGACCGCGCCGCGCTGCTGTTCAACGAGATGGTGGCCGACGGTCGGCTGAAGGCGCCTATCGTGATCGGCCGCGACCACCTCGACGCCGGGTCGGTCGCCAGCCCCTACCGGGAGACCGAAGCCATGCGGGACGGCTCAGACGCCGTGTCCGACTGGCCGCTGCTGAACTTCGGGGTGGGCATCGCCTCGGGCGCCGCGTGGATGAGCTTTCACCACGGCGGGGGCGTGGGCCTGGGCTTCTCGCAACATTCCGGGCTGGTGGCCGTGGCGGATGGGACACCGGAAGCTGCGCAACGCCTCAGCCGATGCCTGACGAACGATCCCGGCATGGGCGTCATCCGCCACGCGGACGCGGGCTACGACCTCGCGCTGGACGTGGCGCGGGAGCGGGGGCTGGACCTGCCGAGCCTGGGCGTTGAGGACCACACGAAGGAGCAGGGGTGAGCCAGCCCACCCACCTCCCCTACGGGGGCATTCCCACCTTCGCCCGTGCCCCCCACGCCCCCCCCGACGGCGACTGGCGCTCGGACGTGGGGGTGCTGGGCATTCCCTTCGACCTCGCGCTGGGTTTCCGCCCCGGTGCCCGCTTCGCGCCCCGTGCACTGCGGGAAGCGTCCCTGCGCTACGTGCCCCCCTTCACCGGGCTGGACGGCGTAACCCGGCTGGCGGGCGCGACCTTCACCGACGCGGGCGACGTGGTGCTGCCTTCCCTCGAACCCGAACTTGCCCGCGACCGCACGACGGGGGCGGCGCGGCGGATACGGGAACGCTGCCGCCTGCCGGTGTTCTTGGGGGGCGATCACTCGGTCACCTTCCCGCTGCTGCGGGCCTTCGATGACGTGCCTGACCTCCATGTCGTCCAGCTCGACGCGCACCTCGACTTCACCGACACCCGCAACGACACCCGCTACTCCAACTCCAGCCCCTTTCGTCGGGCGGCAGAGGCCCTGCCCAACCTCGTTCACATCACCACCATGGGCCTGCGCGGACTGCGCTTCGACCCCGAGGCGGTGGCGGCGGCGCGGGCGCGGGGCCATACCCTGATCCCGATGGAGGCTGTGGCTGCCGACCTCGCCGGGGTGCTGACGCAGTTGCCGACTGGGAAAAACGTCTACCTCAGCGTGGACGCCGACGCCCTCGACCCCGCCGTGCTGCCGGGCACGAGCAGCCCGGAGCCGGATGGACTGAGTTACGGCCAGGCGATGCGCGTGCTGGCGGAAACAGCCCGCCGCAACACGGTCGTGGGTTTCGACCTCGTGGAACTCGCGCCGAACCTCGACCCGACGGGGCGCAGCGAACTGATCGGAGCGCGGCTGATCATGGAGACGCTGGCGGAGGTCTTCCGATGACGGACACGCTCTACACCGGCATTTCCCAGCTCGTCACCCCCCGCCCCGGCCCGCAGGGGGGACGGGCGATGCGCGAGCTGACCGTGCTGGAGGACGCCGCCCTCCTTGTCTCCGGCGGGCTGGTCCGCTGGGTGGGCGGCCGCGCCGACGCTCCTGGGGCCGCCGACAAGCGCGACCTCGGCGGGGTGGCGGTGGTGCCGGGGCTGGTGGACCCCCACACCCACGCGGTCTGGGCCGGGGACCGCCTCGCGGATTTCGAAGCGCGGGTGGAGGGGGTGCCCTACGAAACGATCCTCGCGCGGGGCGGCGGCATCCACTCCACCATGCGGGTGACGGCGGCAGCGAGTGAAGAGGAGCTGGCAAGGCTGGCCCTCCCACGCCTTCAAGCGCTGCAACATTCAGGGGCGACGACCATTGAAGTCAAAAGTGGTTACGGTTTGGATTTCGATGCTGAACTCCGGATGCTCCAGGCGGCTTACTTTGCCGAGACGGAATTTGCTGGCTCTGTCATCCGCACCCTCTTAGTCCATGTTCCCCCTCCTGAGGGCCGCGCCGAGTACGTCCGCGCCGTTTGCGAGGAACTGATTCCGGAAGTGGCTCAGGACAATCTGGCTCAGGCTGTAGACGTGTTTTGCGAAAAGGAAGCCTTCAGCGTCGCGGAAACGCGGGCCATCCTCGAAGCTGCCCAAGCCCACGGCCTCGCCACCAAGCTCCACGCCGACCAGTTCCACGCCATCGGCGGCACCGAACTCGCCTGCGAGATGGGGGCGCTCAGCGTGGACCATCTGGAGGCAAGCGGCCCGGCGCAGGTCGCGGCGCTGGCCGCTTCATCCACGGTGGCGACCGTTCTCCCCGGCGTCACCCTTCACCTCGGCCTGCCCGCCGCCCCCGCCCGTGCTTTGGTGGACGCGGGGGCGTGCGTGGCGGTGGGCACCGACCTCAACCCCGGTTCCTCGCCCGTGTTCAGCTCGCAACTGGCCCTCGCCCTCGCGGTGCGGCTGTGCGGCCTGACCCCCGCCGAGGCGCTGACGGCCTGCACCGTCAATGCCGCCGCCGCGCTGGGACTGAGTGACCGGGGTGCCCTCGTCCCCGGGGCGCGGGCCGATTTTCTCGCCCTGCACTCCGCCGACTGGCGCGACCTCGCCTACACGCTGGGGACCAGTCCGGTGCGCGGCGTGTACGTGGGCGGCCAGCCCGTCAAGGAGGCCAAGCTGTGATTCTGGACCATCAACTCGACCTGGACGCCTTTCTCGCCGTGGTGCGTGGCGGTGAACCCGTAAGCCTCGCGGACGCGGCCCGGGAGCGCGTCGCGCGGGCGCGGGCGGTCGTGGAGCGCATCGTGGACGGCGACGAGGCGGTCTACGGGGTGAACACGGGCTTCGGCAAGTTCGCCTCGGTGCGGGTGGGGCGCGAGAGCCTCGCCCAGCTCCAGCACAACTTGATCGTCTCGCACGCCATCGGGGTGGGGGAGGCCCTGCCCGCCGAGGTCGTGCGCGGCATGCTGCTGTTGCGGGCGCAGTCGCTCGCGCTGGGGCACTCGGGCGTGCGGTCGGAGGTCGTGGAGCTGCTGCTCGCGCTGCTGAACGCCCGCGCCCACCCCGTCATCCCCGCGCAAGGCAGCGTGGGAGCATCTGGCGACCTCGCGCCGCTGGCGCACCTCGCGCTCGCGCTGATCGGACTGGGGGAGATGGAATACGGGGGAGCGGTGCGCCCCGCCGCCAACGTGCTGGCCGACCTCAGCCTCTCGCCACTGGTGCTGGAGGCGAAAGAGGGGCTGGCCCTCATCAACGGCACCCAACTGATGGGCAGCCTGCTGGCCCTCGCGCTGGCCGACGCCTGGACCCTGCTGGGCACCGCGAATCTGGCCGCCGCAATGACGGTGGAGGCGCTGTCGGGCTCGCACCGCCCCTTCTCGGCGGGCGTTGTGGCCCTGCGGCCCCACCCCGGCGCGGTGGCGGTGGCCGCGGAAGTCCGTACCTTCCTGCACGGCTCCGAGATCGCCCCCGCCCACGCGAACTGCGGCAAGGTGCAGGACGCCTACAGCCTGCGGGCGGTGCCCCAGGTGCATGGGGCTTCTCACGACGCACTGGTGCAGGCGGGGCGTGTCCTGGGGGTCGAGTTCGCGTCCGTCACCGACAACCCCCTGATCTTCCCCGACGGCGCTGCTGGTGATGGGGGCGAGGTCATCTCCGGCGGCAATTTCCACGGCCAGCCCCTGGCCCTGACCGCCGATGCGCTGAAGGTGGCCGTGGCCGAGCTCGGCAGCATCTCCGAGCGCCGCACCGAGCAACTGCTCAACCCGGCCCTCTCCGGCTTGCCCGCCTTCCTCGCACCCCAGGGCGGCCTCAACTCCGGGCTGATGATCGCGCAGTACACGGCGGCGGCCCTCGTCAGCGAGAACAAGGTGCTCGCGCACCCCGCCAGCGTGGACTCCATCCCTACCTCGGCCAATCAGGAGGACCACGTCAGCATGGGGGCGCACGGGGCACGTCAGCTCCGGCAGATCGTGGAGAACGTGGCGTCCGTGCTGGCGGTCGAACTCCTTGCGGCGGCGCAAGCCCTCGACTTTGGCGGGCTGCGGGCGGGGGCGGGCGTGCAGGCGGCGTGGGAGCGGCTGCGGCAGGAGGTCGCCCCGATGCAGCGCGACCGCTACTACCGCCCCGACCTCCTGCGGGTGCGCGAGCTGATTGTCAGTGGGGAACTGCTGCGGGCGGCGCGGGAGGCGTGACCCTCAGGCGTTCGCCGCGACCCGCTCCCGCACCTCGGCCAGCACCTCCGCCGCGTGGGTGCCGGGGTCCACGTTCGTCCAGTGCTGCACGACCGTGCCGTCCGGCGAGATCAGGAAGGTCTCGCGGCGGGCCGGACGCACCGGGCTGTCGGGCCAGGCGTCGTCCAGCACGCCGTAGCGCTCGCTGAGCACATGCTCCGGGTCGGGCACCAGCGGGTAGCTCACCCGGCACACGTCGTGGAAGGTGACGAGCTGGGTGCGGCTGTCGCTGCTCACGCCGATGGGCTGGGCGCCCAGCGCCCGGAACTCGGGCATCAGGGCCTCGAAGCGCCGCGCCTGAAGCTGGCAGTGGGTGGTGTTGGCGCGTGGAAAGAAGAACAGCACGACCCACCGCCCCCGCAGGGCCGCGAGGTGAAGGGGCTCATTCTGCTCGCTGCGGGCCTGAAAGTCGGGCGCGGGGTCGCCGGGTCGCGGACTCATGCGCCCGAGTATAGGCACGCAGGCGCCTTCTGCCCGCGCCGCCTTCATGCCCCCTGAAGACTGTCTCCCGCCGAAGGAACACCCCGGCGGGGTATGGCAGTCTGGAACTGGAGGCCAGGACACGGCCGGGCACGTCGCCCGGTTGCACGCTGAGCCACAGGAGGACCCATGAGCGACCAGAAGCTTCCCGACCACCACACCGCCGCCGAGGGCGAGCGCACCCTGACCACCCGGCAGGGCCACCCCGTCCGCAACAACCAGCAGCAGCGCACCGTGGGCACGCGCGGCCCCGCCACCCTGGAGAACTACCAGTTCCTCGAGAAGATCAGCCACTTCGACCGCGAGCGCATCCCCGAGCGGGTGGTGCATGCCCGTGGCGCCGGGGCACACGGTTACTTCGAGGCCTACGGCAAGGTGGGCGATGAGCCGGTGAGCAAGTACACGCGGGCCAAGCTCTTTCAGGAGCCGGGCAAGCGCACCCCCGTCTTCGTGCGCTTCTCCACCGTGATCCACTCCAGCCACTCGCCCGAGACGATGCGCGACCCGCGCGGCTTCGCGGTGAAGTTCTACACGGAAGACGGCAACTGGGACCTCGTGGGCAACAACCTCAAGGTCTTTTTCATCCGCGACGCGATCAAGTTCCCCGACGTGATCCACTCCTTGAAGCCCGACCCGGTCACCAACCGGCAGGACGGCGGGCGCATCTTCGACTTCATGAGCCACACGCCCGAAGCGATGCACATGCTGACCCTGCTGTTCTCGCCGTGGGGCATTCCGGCGAACTACCGCCACATGCAGGGCAGCGGCGTGAACACCTACAAGTGGGTGAACGACAAGGGCGAGGCCGTCCTCGTGAAGTACCACTGGGAGCCGGTGCAGGGCATCAAGAACCTCACCCAGCGCGAGGCCGAAGCCATTCAGGCCAAGAACATCAGCCACGCCACCCAGGACCTCTACGAGGCCATCGAGCGCGGCGACTATCCGCAGTGGGAACTGTTCGTCCAGATCATGTCGGACGACGACCACCCCGAACTCGACTTCGATCCGCTCGACGACACCAAAATCTGGCCCAGGGAGCAGTTCCCCTGGCTCCCGGTCGGCAAGATGACCCTGGACCGCAATCCCGAGAACTACTTCGCGGAGGTCGAGCAGGCCGCCTTCGGCACGGGCGTTCTCGTGGACGGGCTGGACTTTTCCGACGACAAGATGCTGGTGGGCCGGACCTTCTCGTACTCGGACACGCAGCGCTACCGGGTGGGCACGAACTACCTCCAGCTTCCCATCAACGCGCCCAAAAAGCACGTCGCCACCAACCAGCGCGACGGGCAGATGGCCTACCGGGTGGACGTGGCGCCGGGGCAGAACCCGCACGTCAACTACGAACCCAACTCCATGAACGGCCTGCGTGAGGCGCCGCGTGACGTGGTGGAATACACCCCCTGGGTCGAGGGCCACCTCCAGCGGGCACCCCTCGAGCGCACGAACGACTTCCAGCAGGCGGGCGAACAGTACCGCGCCTTTGAGGACTGGGAGCGCGACGACCTGATCTCGAACCTCGTGGAGAACATCTCCGCCGCCACCCCCGAGGTGCAGGCCCGGATGGTCGAGCTGTTCACGAAGTGCGACGAGGACTATGGCCGCCGGGTGGCCGAGGGACTCGCGGAAGTGCGACGGGGCCGCGAGGAGCGCGAGCGCGAGGCCGTGCAGCAGGCGGAGGAGCGCAGCAAGGAAGCGCAGCCGTACTGAGCCCCTCACCCCGCTGCTTTGCAGCGCCCCTCTCCCCTGGTAGGAGAGGGGT
The DNA here is from genome assembly GCF_024171495.1 of Deinococcus sp. HSC-46F16. Taxonomy (NCBI): domain Bacteria; kingdom Thermotogati; phylum Deinococcota; class Deinococci; order Deinococcales; family Deinococcaceae; genus Deinococcus; species Deinococcus sp. HSC-46F16. The sequence continues at coordinate 263,380 of NZ_JALJZW010000003.1, read as the reverse complement.
TTTCTATGCTCTCTCTATGAACTGGCGGGCCGTGCTGGAAGACACCTACCGGGAGGCTTTGGCGGCGGTGGCCCCGGCCCGGCTGCTTGCGCCCCATCTGGACGGGCCGCGCCCCGACCTCGTGGTCGCGTTCGGCAAGGCGGCCTTGCCCATGCTGCGGGCGGCGCTGGAAGCCTCCCCAGGGGTTCCCGGTCTCGCTGTTCCGCCCCGCGACTCGGCCGACCTGTCGGTTCCCCCCGGCGCCGAAGTCCACCCCGCCTCCCACCCCGTCCCCACCGAGGACAGCGTGCGGGCGGCGGAGGCGGTGCTGGCCCGCGTTTCAGCCCTGCCCGCCGGAAGCCGCCTGCTGGTTCTCGTCTCCGGCGGCGGCAGCGCTCTCCTCTCGGCCCCCTGGGGGGTCACGCTGGCCCAGAAGCAGGCCCTGACCCGTGAGCTGTTGGCGGCTGGGGCGGACATCACCGCGATCAACACCGTCCGTAAGCACCTCTCGCGGATAAAGGGCGGGCGGCTGGCGGCGGCCACGCCAGCCCAGGTGCGGGCGCTCCTGATCTCCGACGTGATCGGGGACGACCCCTCTGTGATCGCGTCGGGGCCGACCGTGCCGGACCCCACGACCTTTGCGGACGCGCTGGCGGTGCTGGACCGCTTCGGCATCGCTGCCCCGGAGGCCCGCGCCCATCTGGAGGCCGGAGCGCGGGGCGACCTCCCCGAAACCCCCAAGCCCGGCGAGCTGCCCCAGGCCCAGACTCAGATCGTCGGCTCCGGGCGGGTGCTGCTGGGGGCGGCCCGCGACGCCCTCACCCGGCGCGGGATCGCGGCCCACCTCCTTTCCGCGACCCAGGACGGCGACGTGCGCGACCTCGCGGCCTGGCACGCGGCGGAGCTTCGGCGGCGCCGCTCCGGCCTGACTGCTCCAGTGGTCCTCCTCTCCGGCGGCGAAGCGACCGTGACCCTGCGCGGGGATGGGGTGGGCGGGAGAAACCAGGAATTCGCGCTGTGGCTGCTACGGGAATTGGGTGAGTACGGAATCTACGCCCTCTCCGCCGGGTCCGACGGGGTAGACGGAAACAGCACGGCGACCGGAGCCTTTCTTGCCCCCGACTCCCTGATGCGGGCGCGGCGGCTGGGCCTCGACCCGGACGCCTTTCTGGCCCGCAACGACTCCGGCGCCTTCTTCACCCACCTGGGCGACGCCCTGCTCACCGGGCCGACCGGCCACAACCTCGGCGACCTGCGGCTGCTGGTGCTCCTCCCCGGCGTCTGAAGAAGGGCTCTAGACTCCCTCTGGGCTCACTGAATCCAGGGTCCTGGCAGGCGCGGCGGCGGCTCCGCACACTGGGGGCATGGAACTGACCCTGGTGATGGCCGCGACGACCCTGCTGCTGGTCGCCCTGGGCTTCATGTCGCTGAACGACGAACCTCGTCCCTCCCGGACATGGGCCGAGCGCGGCGTTCCTTCCTCCGGGCCAGAGGTCCCCGTTTCCCCGGAAGTCCGGCGGGGCTAAGCCTCTGCGCTACGGCGCGGCTTGTCCACGCGCTCCGACGGACCCACTTCGCCTGAGCTTTCTGTGAGGAGGAAGTGACAAGCCACGGTCTAGAGTGGCCGGGCATGTCCCCCATCCTTCCGACAGAGGAGTTCGCGCGGCTGGAGGCGCTGTCCCGGTACGCGATTCTGGATGACCTTCCCGCAGAGGCCTTTGCCCGCCTCGCCACGCTGGCCGCGCAATTTTTCCGGGCACCCATCGCGCTGATCAACTTTGTCGCCGAGGACAGCACCCGGTGTCAGGCCTGCGTGGGCGTTGACCTGCGCGTGCTGGACCGGCAGGTGTCCTTTTGCAGCTATACCGTGATGCAGCCTGGCGTGCTGGTCGTCCCTGACCTGCGCTCCGACGACCGCTTCGTGGACAACCCACTGGTGACGGCTCCGGGGGGGTACCGCTTTTATGCTGGCGCTCCCCTGACGACGCCGTCCGGCCACAATATCGGCACCCTGTGCGTGCTGGACACGGTGCCCCGCGAGGAGGTCAGTTCGGCCGAGCGGGAGGCGCTGCACAACCTCGCGGCCCTGGCTATCGACGAACTCGAACTGCGGCGGGTCGCCACCGAACTGGAACGTGAGGCCCGCGCCCGCGACCGTCTGGTGCAGGAGCTGCGCCGGGTCACCCAGCACAGCGAGACCCTGCTGGCCGTCTTTGAACTCGCCGACCTCGACCTGCTGCCGCACGAGCTGGCCGAGCATGCCGTCGCCCTTGTCGCGGGGGTGACGGACCTCGACTGGGCCGGGCTGATCTCCACCGGGGGGGAACTGGAACAGGCCCGCACGGTCTGGCAGGCGCCGGGGCTGAGTCCGCACGTGCAGGAGCAGTTGACCCGGCCGCCCTCCCGCGAGGCTGGTCCCAGCGGCGAGACTGTGCTGTTTTTGGACCACCCCACCAGCCTCGCCCGCGCACGGCCGGACCTTGCGGCGGCCGGAGTCTGCGTGGCGGCGCAGGTGCCGCTGGTCACGTCCGGCGATCAGGCGCTCTCGCTCCTGGCGGTACGGACCCGCCCGTTGGCCTGGGCCGCTGCCGACCGCGTGCTCCTGGAAACGGTGGGCCGCAGCGTGATGGCGGGCGTGCGCCGCCGCGCCGCCCTGGACGCCGCCCAGCGCGAAGCCACCTTCGACGCCCTGACCGGCTTGCCGGGACGCCGCGCCTTCGAGCGCGATCTCGACGCGCGGGTGGCCGGGGGAGCGCCGTTCGTGCTCGTGCGCTGCGCGTTCACGGACTTTGCCGCCCTCAACGGGGCGCTGGGGCACGTGGAGGGAGACGCCCTGCTGGCGCGGTGTGCCGAGGCACTGGGAAGCGGGTTGACGGGTGGGGACCAGGCCTACCGGCTCGACGGCGTGCATTTCGCCCTGCTGCTGACTGCTCCCGCAGAAGGCGAGCGCGAGGCCGCCGAGCGCCAGGCCCGCGAGGCCCCCGCCCGCGCCCTGAGCGCCGCGCGGGACGCCGGATTCGAGTTGCCCGGCGTCAGCGTGGGCACCGCGCTGTGGCCGCGCGACGCCCGCTCGGCCCGCGCCCTGCTGCACCTCGCCAGCCAGCGCCGCCAGGCCGACGAGCGCCGGAACGGGTCGTCGGCCGGGTAGGGGAGGGGCAGGCTGCTCAGCAGGGCCGTGGGGAGCACCGTTACGACGAGTGCCTCCGCCTGAGTAACGCCGGACCATTCCCACACCCGTGGGGAACACCCGCTGCTCACGAGGTGCTCCAGGGCGGCGGCCGGACCATCCCCACACCCGTGGGGAACACCACCGCGCAAGATGCGGCGAACGCCGCTAAAGCGGACCATCCCCACACCCGTGGGGAACACCTCTAAAAACTGGGACACGTATCACGAGAGTTCGGACCATCCCCACACCCGTGGGGAACACGCGTCGGCGCCCGTGTCGGCCGCGCTCATCCCCGGACCATCCCCACACCCGTGGGGAACACCCCGCCAGCGGCATGGCCCGGACGGAGCCCGTCGGACCATCCCCACACCCGTGGGGAACACCTGGCGAGCGTGCCGATGCGTCCCGTGAGGGTCGGACCATCCCCACACCCGTGGGGAACACTCCTGCAAGAACTTCTGCGCGCGACCCAGGGCCGGACCATCCCCACACCCGTGGGGAACACAAGATGCCCGCGAGGGCGTCCATCTGCATCTGCGGACCATCCCCACACCCGTGGGGAACACACAGCAGCGATCCTCCAGCGTTACTGGCGACACGGACCATCCCCACACCCGTGGGGAACACCTGGCCTTGGTCGACGAGGTGCACGAGCTGCGCGGACCATCCCCACACCCGTGGGGAACACCCCTTCGGCCAGCGGGGACGGGGAGCCGCTTTCGGACCATCCCCACACCCGTGGGGAACACTTGAAGGGCATCCCCGCCCAGGTCTACCTCCGCGGACCATCCCCACACCCGTGGGGAACACACCCCCCGTTCCCCTCCACGGGTCGCCAATGCCGGACCATCCCCACACCCGTGGGGAACACTTGCCCGTGAGGGCCGGGTGCGCCGCTGTCCCCGGACCATCCCCACACCCGTGGGGAACACCGCATGACGACCGAGACGACCGACAAGCCCGACGGACCATCCCCACACCCGTGGGGAACACGTTTCCGGGCCTGACGCAGTGCAATCCCAATCGGACCATCCCCACACCCGTGGGGAACACCACGCCCGCCCCGCTCCCATTGCCCGGCGCATCGGACCATCCCCACACCCGTGGGGAACACGGATGGCCTCGCGGAGCTGGTCAAACGACAGCGGACCATCCCCACACCCGTGGGGAACACGGCACTTCCGCCGCTCTGCCTTGTCTGCTTGCCGGACCATCCCCACACCCGTGGGGAACACATCCGGGAGGGGCAGGCGCACGCGCTCCGGGCCGGACCATCCCCACACCCGTGGGGAACACTACGAGCAGGTGGACGAAGCCAATCAAAAGGCCGGACCATCCCCACACCCGTGGGGAACACTCAGAGCCTGCCACGGGTTTGAGTCCGATGGCCGGACCATCCCCACACCCGTGGGGAACACGCGAGGCGACGGTGGCCCTGCTGGAAGCGCAGCGGACCATCCCCACACCCGTGGGGAACACATGGGACCGCTGAAGATCGCGCCCATCGAACCCGGACCATCCCCACACCCGTGGGGAACACGGCGGGGGTGTCGCCAAACTCGGTATGCACGTCGGACCATCCCCACACCCGTGGGGAACACGGACGGGGTAGCGAATTGGCCGGTCGGGACGGGGGACCATCCCCACACCCGTGGGGAACACAACAGGAGCATCCGCCTCACCTCGCTACCGTGCGGACCATCCCCACACCCGTGGGGAACACGCATCAGGACCATATAGAGCTGGGCGCGGGCCGGACCATCCCCACACCCGTGGGGAACACTCCATTCCATTCCGCCTGCCCCACGCGCTGCTCGGACCATCCCCACACCCGTGGGGAACACTGCCCGAAGGAATTGTTGCTGTCCAGGTACACCGGACCATCCCCACACCCGTGGGGAACACACCGACAGCCCCCGCTCCGGCATGGGGATGAGCGGACCATCCCCACACCCGTGGGGAACACTTCGAGCTGGCGCGGGACGCCGTGCAGAACATCGGACCATCCCCACACCCGTGGGGAACACTCCTCAGCCGCCGCGATCTGCTCCGGCGTGACCGGACCATCCCCACACCCGTGGGGAACACTCCCCCTCCTGCCCCCGGCTCCGGCTGGGGGCCGGACCATCCCCACACCCGTGGGGAACACTGCCCTCCCGACTGACCGGCAGGCCGCCGCCGGACCATCCCCACACCCGTGGGGAACACCGGCACCCGGAGCCGGACGGCGTTCAGGTCCGCGGACCATCCCCACACCCGTGGGGAACACTGAAGTAGCGCGAGCACAGGGCGTTGTGGGGGCGGACCATCCCCACACCCGTGGGGAACACCATGAGCCGTAATCCACCGGGGCGGCGGCGGGCGGACCATCCCCACACCCGTGGGGAACACGCCGCAGGGGGACTCTCCCGGGTAAGCTGCACCGGACCATCCCCACACCCGTGGGGAACACGGCCGCCCCAATGCCGGCCAGCGCCCCGGCGACGGACCATCCCCACACCCGTGGGGAACACCCGCACGCGTCCGCCGCGCTTGAACACGTTCACGGACCATCCCCACACCCGTGGGGAACACTAGCTCCCGCGTCATCTGGAGGTCATGCCCGCAGGACCATCCCCACACCCGTGGGGAACACACTGACAGCCCCCGCTCTGGCATGGGAATGAGCGGACCATCCCCACACCCGTGGGGAACACCAGTTTGAGGCGGAGCTTCACGCTGTCCTCTCCGGACCATCCCCACACCCGTGGGGAACACAGCAGCGCCAGGGCGAGGGCATGGGCGGGCGACGGACCATCCCCACACCCGTGGGGAACACTGAGAGGTCGTGGCGTTGTACTCGCTCTGGAGCGGACCATCCCCACACCCGTGGGGAACACAGGGTGGGCAAGAAAAGGGACGCGCTAGAGGACGGACCATCCCCACACCCGTGGGGAACACTACCTGCTCCTCCAGGGCGGCGACCTCCTCCGCGGACCATCCCCACACCCGTGGGGAACACCCTTTGCCTTTAATGCTGTCCCGCGTCCATCCCGGACCATCCCCACACCCGTGGGGAACACGGTCACTCCATTCATTCATCGGCGTCCCCTCCCGGACCATCCCCACACCCGTGGGGAACACGAGCTGGCGGGGATGCTGGCAAGGGAGTCTCCCGGACCATCCCCACACCCGTGGGGAACACGTTCTGGAGGTCGAAGAAGTTCTCTGCGGTGTCGGACCATCCCCACACCCGTGGGGAACACTCCTACGCAAAGGGTGAACAGGAATACAACACCGGACCATCCCCACACCCGTGGGGAACACAGTGACCTCCTGGGCGTGCTGGCCGTCCTCGCCGGACCATCCCCACACCCGTGGGGAACACCAATTCCGCCATGCCCTGTTCAAATTGAGCCGCGGACCATCCCCACACCCGTGGGGAACACAGTGGAGGTGATGATGCGCCCCACCGTCTGCCCGGACCATCCCCACACCCGTGGGGAACACCGACTAAACCAGCAGCACACGGACCGCCGCTCCGGACCATCCCCACACCCGTGGGGAACACCTTGACGATCTGAGCGGCGGTGATGGGGGACTCGGACCATCCCCACACCCGTGGGGAACACTGCCCGAACCCCGCGAGGCCAGGCGCGGTGGCCGGACCATCCCCACACCCGTGGGGAACACAACTCAACCTTGACGCCGCCACGAATAACCAGCGGACCATCCCCACACCCGTGGGGAACACACTTCGGAAGCACGGCCCCCTGACCCGCTCGCGCACCCTCAGGGGCGACCCGCAACCCCAGAATCAGCTTACATTTTCATAGAGCACGGAGGGGACCCCACAGCAGTGTAGACGGCCCACTGCACCCGGTGTCTCATAAAAAAGCCCTCCCAGGGCGGGAGGGGAGAGGAGAAGGAGCGCTCAGCGCAGGCCGCCGCTCAGGACAGAGGCCAGCCGTTTGGTCCCGGCGCGTTGCAGGTCGTCGAGTTGCTCGGCACCCTCGCGCAGCATGGCCTTCCAGCGGTCGAGGCTGCGGGCCTCGGTGCCCTGCACGCGCAGCACGGCCGAGCTGACGGCGAAGTGCGCTTCGGGCAGCAGCGCGAGCGCCTCGCCTGCGCCGCGGTGCCGGGCGCCCAGCAGCGCCCCCAGCATCCCGACGCTGTTGGAGCGCTCCATCAGCTCCCGCTGAAAGTTGCGGTCCTTGATGGACGCGATCACGTCCCAGGCGGCGTCGGCGAGTGCCGTCGTGGGCGAGGCGGGGCGGTGGACTTCGACGGCCAATGTCTCGCCCTGGCGCCAGGTGCGGGTCCACAGGCCGCCGCGCTCCTGGGTCCAGTGGGTCTCGAAGTCGCGGGCGTCCTCGACCAGAACCTTGATCTGGCCCAGGCCGGGGCGCAGGGTGACCCGGTGGCCACCTTCGAGCACGCCCCACTCGCTCAGGCCGTCGGCGCCAGGCGCCGTCATCACCGCGTAGGTCGCGGCGACCGTCTGCGGCCCCTCGCTCACGCGGGCGCGTTCGGCCCCGTCGACCAGCAGGGCGATGTCCAGCCCCGCCTCGGCGCGGCGCAGCTCGGCCGCGTGGTGCAGGTGCAGCAGGCCCAGCCCCCAGCGGTCGTGGGCCAGCCGCAGTTCGGCGCTCAGCACGGCGTTCAGGCGGCCCTCGTCCACGCCGTCGGCGTGCAGGGCGGGGGCCTCGCTGGCCACGCCCGCCGTGGCGACGAGGTCGGCGAATTGGGTCAGCATGTCCGCCCCCTTCGGGAAAGCGGGCTGTTCGGTCACGTCCTTTTTCTTTGCGGCTCGGGTCATGGCTACCTCGAAGGGAGAGAGGTCGTTCTGTTGTGAACAGATCAAATCCGCCGTTATTATGTCATAAACGGGTTGGCAGGACCACCCGGCGCACGTGGGGTTGAAAGAGTGCCGTCAGGACCTGCTTCCTAAGCTGAGCGCGGAGGACAGCCTTGGCGCACACTCTGGACGGACGACTGGCGACGGTGCTCACCGCTCTGGGGCGGGTGCCGGGCGACGACGTGTTGGCCCAGTTGCCGGGATTGCTGGCCGGGATCGGGCCGGATGCGGCGCAGGTCGTGCTGCCGGGGGCGGGGGGCGTGCCGCTGCGCTGCCGGGACGAGGTGGTGCGCGAACTGCGCTTGCCCCCGGACGCTCCCCTGGGGTCGTGGCTGCTGTTCGCCGCCGGAGTGGGAGCGCTGCTGGAGGTGGGGGCCGGTCGGGCGCGGGCCGAGCGGCTGCACCGCCTCACCGAACAGCTTGCCGGGCAGGGCGAGGACCTCGGCCTGGTGGGACGGCTGCTCCGGGGAGTGGTGGCCGAGTTCGGCCTGCGCGGTGCCCAGGGCCTGCGCGACCGCCACGGCACGCTGCACCCCGAGGCCCGCTGGCGGATGGGCGACCCCGGTCCCCTGCCCGACTGGAGCGCTGGGGAGCGCTCGGCCCTGCGCCGGGGCCAGCCTCTCGTCCGGCCAGAGGGCCTGCTGCTGCCCCTCGCCGGGCGCTGGCGGCCCCGGCTGGCGATGTGGTTCACGGCGCCTCCCGGCCGCGCGTGGTCCCCGCACGACCTTGACCTGCTGGGGGCGATGGCGCACGCGGCGGGCCTGGAGTTCGAGCGGGTGCAGCTCACCCGCCACATGGCCGCGCTGCTGCGGCTTCAGGAAAACCTGCTGGCGCTGGGGGCGGAAGCCGCCTACCAGCCCCTGCTCGAAGAGGCGCTGCGGATCATTCCCGGCGCCGAGACAGGCTCGCTGCTCGTGCGCGAGGGCGACGTGTTCCGGTACCGGGCGGCCATCGTTCACGACATGACCGAGCTGCGCGACGTGACCTTTACCCTGGGGGACGTGCGCGACCGCTGGTACGGCCTGGGGGCGGACGCGTGGGCCGCCGGGGTGCCGCGCGTGCTGGTGCAGCCGGGGCAGGGCGTCCACGGCACCGGGTATACCCGCGCGGGTGTGTGGGTCGACCACCTGCTGCCCTCGGTGCATGGGATCGCCGCCAACGTGGGGGTCCCGGTGCCCTACCGGGGCGAGGTCTACGCCTTTCTCAACATCGACGCCCTGCACGACCCGCAGGCCTTCAGCGGGGACTCGGTCGAGGTGGCCCGCACCTTTGCCCTGCACGCCGCGGCGCTGCTGCGCGAAACGGCCCAGCGTGCCCGCATCGAGGAAGCGGCCCGCACCGACGTGTTGACCGGGCTGCCCAACCGCCGCGCTTTTACCGAGTCACTGGCCCGGCAGGTCGCCACCGCCCGGCGCCACGGGCAGCCCCTCTCGCTGCTGGTGCTGGACGTGTCGAACTTCAAGACCATCAACGATGGCCTCGGCCACGCCGCCGGGGACGAGGCACTCGTGCAGATCGGCGCGGCCGTCGCGGGCGTGCTGCGGGCCGGGGACGAGGTCTTCCGCTGGGGCGGCGACGAGTTCGCCGTGCTGCTGCCCCACACCGCCGCCGCCGAGGCCGAGGTGGTCGCCGGGCGCATCCACGCGGCGCTGCACGCCCGGCGGGTGGGGGGCCTGCCCCTGCACGTCACGGTCGGTGTGGCCGGGACCCTGCCCGGCGAGGACCCCGACGGCGAGGCCCTGCTGCGCCGCGCCGACGCCGCCATGTACCGCGCCAAACGCGAGGAAAAGGGGCTGTCCCGTCCACCCTGAGGGCCTGTTCGTGGGTGCGCCTCCCCCAGCGGGCGCGGGGGGGCGGCCCTACAGCAGCCCCTGCCGCAGCGCCTTGACCGCCGCCTGCGTCCGGTCGGCGGCCTGCAACTTCACGAGCACGTCCTGCACGTGCAGCTTGACGGTGCTCACGCTGACGCCCAGCCGGGCGGCGATCTCGCGGTTGGGGTGGCCGTCGGCGATCAGGCGCAGCACCTCGGTCTCGCGTGGGGTCAGGGGCGAGGCGGCGTCGGGCGCCCGCACCCCCCCCAGCACGTGGTGCGCGATGCGGGGGTCGAGGTAGGCGCTGCCTGCCGCCGCCGCCCGCACCGCCAGGAGGAGCAGCTCGGGCGTCTCGCGCTTGAGGCAGTAGGCCTCGGCCCCCGAGGCCAGCGCCGCGAACACCTCGTCGCGCAGGTCGTGGGCGGTGAGCATCACGATCCGCACCTCCGGCCAGCCGCGCTTGATCTCCGCCGCCGCCCGCACCCCGTCCATCCCCGGCAGCCCGATGTCGAGCACAGCCACGTCCACCGCGACGCGGGCGAGCACCTCCAGCGCTTCCTCGCCGCTGCGGGCCTCGGCGACCACCCGCAGGTCGGGTTCCAGGTTCAGGGTGGCCCGCAGCCCGTCGCGGGTAAAGGCGTGGTCCTCGACCAGCAGCACGCGGATGGGGGCGGCGGGGGCGCTCATGCCCGCAGGCTACCCCGCCTCGCCGCGCGGCAGGGTCAGGGTAAAGACGCTCTGGGCGCGGGCGGTGCGGGCGTAAGTCACCGTGCCGCCGTGCGCCGCTGCGATCTGCCGGGTGAGGTACAGCCCCAGCCCGGTGCCGCCCCCCGCCCCCCCGCCCCGGAAGCGCCCGAACAGGGTCGCTTCCCGCGCGGGGGGCACGCCCGGCCCCTCGTCGGTGACGGCGAGCACGGCCTCGTCGCCGCGCCCGCGCAGGGTCACCCACACCGTGCCCCCCGGCGGGCTGAACTTCACCGCGTTTTCCAGCAGGTTCTGCACCGCCCGCCGCAGGTCGTGCGCCAGCCCATACACCCGCACGCCCTCCAGCTCCGGCTCGAACACCACCCCCCGCGCCCGCGCCCGCTCCTCCAGTTGCCCGATCACGCCCAGCGTCAGGTCGCGCAGCGTCACCTCGCGCCGCTCGCCGCCGGGTTCGCCGCTCTCGTACTTGGCGAGCAGCAGGAGCTGATCGGCCAGCGCGAGCAGCTCGGTATTCGCCTCCAGCCCGTTGTCCAGGGTGGCGCGGTACGCGTCGGGAAGGGGACCGTACGCTCCCCGCAGCGCCGCCCGCATGTTCATGGAGTTTGCCAGCAGCGGCGTGCGCAGGTCGTGGGAAAAGGCGTACACCAGGTCTTGCAGCACCTCCCCACGCCGGGCCAGCCGCTCGCCCTGCACCCGCAGGCTGTCGAGCAGTGCGGCCCGCTCCAGCGGCGCTTCCAGGGTCGCCAGCGCCTCGCGCAGCCGTTCCGGCTCCGTCGCCGGGCGCGTCACCAGCACCAGCAGATCGTCTTCCCCCGCGCGGCGCAGGTGCCCCACGAAGGGCGAGTCCGTCCCGCTCGCCTCCGCGCCCGTCCGCGCCAGCACCTCCAGTGGCAGGCGGCGGCCCAGGTGCGAGGGAGCGCCGGGCGGGCTCAGGGCGTGCGGCCCGCGCAGGGTGGCGCGTGACAGGCGCCCGATCTCGACCGAGTCTGCGCCCGCCAGCTCCCGCAGCGCCTCCGCCGCCCGCGCCACGAAGTCGGCCTCGCCCAGCGCCCCGCCCACGGCCTCGCCCACGCGCCGCAGCGCCCGCTCCCGCACCAGCCGCCCTTCCTCGGCGGCCAGCCGCGCCGCCCGCGCCGAGGCTTCCCGTGCCCGCAGCGACAGCGCCCCCACCAGCAGCACCGCCGCGACGCTAATCGCCCGGTTGCCGAGTTCCTCCGGTCCCGGGGCGTCCCGCACGCCCCCCAGCAGCCCCGCGCCCACGTTCGCCGCCACCGCCAGCGCGGTGAGCCACCCCGTGAGCCTGCGCCGCCCACCCAGCGCGGCCAGCGCCACCGGCACGGTCAGCAGCGTGCCCACGACCAGCCCGCCCGGCGTGAGGAGATCGGCCAGCGTGATGCCCAGCAGCAGCGCGGCGCTCAGCCATCCTACGGACCGGGGCAGCCAGCGCGGGGCCGGGGCAGACAAGAGGCGGGCAGGCATGGGGCAAGGCTCCTGAATGGGAGGGGGCTGGAGGGGCTGGAAAGAAGGCCGAACCGCCCCAGTATGCGGCCTGGGCCGGGCGGCGTCTGCACCCGCCGGGCAGGACCCGCCGGGGAGGCCCCCCGGCTGCGCCCCACCGCTGGCTCCCGGATGCGCTATGTAAGGAGGCGTGACCCCAGCCCATCCCCAGGACCGACCGGACCAAGACGCGACGGCCCCTGCCCCCCGTCCCCCCCGCCCGCGCTGGCCCGCCGCGGTGGCCGCCGGAGTCGCCGGGGCCGTCACCGTGACGCTGCTCAACGAGGGCGTGCGGCGCGTCCTGCCCCACGCGCCGCGCATGGACGTGATCGGGGAGCGTGCCCTGAGCGGCACCCTGCGGGCGGCGGGCGCCGAGCCGCCACGCGGCCGTGACCTCTACCGGGCGACCCTGGCCGCCGACCTGCTTTCCAACGCCCTGTACTACAGCCTGGTTGCTGTGGGCCAGACCGGCGGGCACTGGGCGCGGGGCGCGGCGCTGGGGCTGGCGGCCGGAGTGGGCGCCGTGGCGCTCCCGGAGCCGCTGGGGCTGGGGCGGCAGCCTGGCGCCCGGTCGCCCCGCACGCCCGCGCTGACCGCCACCTGGTACCTCGCGGGGGGCCTCGCGGCGGCGGCGGCGGCCGGGGCGCTGGCGCGGAAATCCTGAAGGCGCCGGGCCACCTCCGGGGGGTCCCCCAGTTTCCTGGCGAGAACCTTACGGCCGCTAAAGGCAGGCTCAAGTTCCGGCGCCGGGGCATCAGAAAGCCGTTAAGCGGACGCGGCATGATGGCCCGCATGAAGAAAGTCCTGACCACCAGCCTGGCCCTCGGGGCCGCCCTGACGACCTCCGCCTTCGCGCAGCCGCGCCTCAGCGCCCAGAGCATCATCGTCAACCCCGTGCAGCCGGACCTCTCGGTGAGCGTGCGGGTCGACAGGGACGCCAGCGGCACCGGCACCCCCAGCTACCGCGTGGGCGAGAACATCCGCATCTCGACGACCGTCAACCGCGACGCCTACGTCTACCTCTTCAACGTGGACGCGACGGGCGAGGTCACCCAGATTCTCCCCAACCGCTTCGAGAGCGGCGCGAATTTCATCAAGGCGAACACCACCAAGGTCTTCCCGGCGGCGGGCGACACCTTCACCTTCACGGTCGACGGCCCGGTCGGCCTGAACAAGGTGCTCGCGCTCGCCAGCCTGACGCCGCTGAACCTCGATCAGGTCAGCTCCTTCAAGACCCAGCAGGACCAGTTCGCCACCGTGACCGCCCGTGGGCAGGACCAGCTCGCGCAGGCGCTGAGCATCGTGGTGACGCCGCTGCCCCAGACCAACTGGGTGACCGACACCGCCTTTTTCAACGTCGCCGCGCAGACCCCGGTGCAGACCGGCGGGCTGTTCGTGGGCACCAACGTGGCGGGCGCGACCGTGACCCTCAACGGCCAGCGGCTGGGCGGCGCCAACGTCACCTACAGCAACATCCGCCCCGGCACCTACCCGGTGCGCGTGCAGGCCCCCGGCTTCCAGGACTTCTCGACCACCATCACCGTCCGCGCGGGCGTGACCACCAACCTGAACGTGGACTTCGCCGCGCCCGTCGCCGTGACCCCGGTGCAGCCGGTCCAGCCCGCGCAGCCCGGCAACATCGTGCTGGACCTGTTCCGGGGCCTGCTCGGCGCCATCGCGGGCACCCAGCTTCAGGACCCCGCCCGCAGCGCCTACGACCAGAAGGTCGCCGACCTCCAGCGCCAGGGCTACGTTCTCCAGAGCACCCGGCAGACCGCCAGCGGCTACGTGGGCACCCTCCAGGGCCGCACCGGCACCGTCACCCTGACCGTCGACCGGGGGGCCAACCGCACCATCGTCGTCGAGGTCAGCGAGACCACCGTCTACCGCTACTGAGCTTGAAAGCAAGGGTCCCCCAGGCGTTCGCCTGGGGGCTTCTTCATGGCCCAGCGCTGGAGGCAGCAGGCCCGCCGTGTGCCGTGGCGGCCAAGTTAAGGCAGCGGCTCGATCTCCGAGAGGGACGTGGAGGTGGATTCGATGCGCTGCTGGCGCAGGGCGCCGAGTTCCTGGGCATCCACGGCGTGGTCGGCCATCACGATGGTCTGGCACAGCAGCAGCATGGACGCGCTGACGCTGCCCCCCAGCACGCGGGTGCCCTCTGGCGTCAGCACCACCCCCCGGCGCCCGTCGGTCAGGATCAGGACGTGCGGCCCCACCAGCAGCCCCGCGCTCGCCGGGTGCGCCCACGCCTTGGCCCGCGAGGCGAGCAACTCGGCCCGCCACCCGTCGGTGTCGGCGGCGCCCGCGACCTCGTGCCCCGGCGCCTCCCCGATCAGGTCCCCGATCAGGGCGTGAATCGCCTCGCCCCCGCCCACGGCCGTGAGCTGCCCGACGAGTGCGTCCCGGCCGAGGTCGCCGGATTGCCACAGCGCCACCGCCCCGGCCAGGGTGGGCGCTCCTGGGCCGCCAGACTCTGGTCGCTGCGTCATGCGGTTTCCCTCCGGCGGGCCGGAACAGGAAGGGGAATCAGGGCACAGCCGCTCATGTCCGACAGTCTACGGGACGCGCCAGCGGGCCGGGCCGTCCCTCAGGGGGGCCTCAAGAAGCGGCCGTGCCGGAACGCGGAACCGCGCCGCCCCCCAGGGTCCTGCCGAGCGTGTTCCGCGTCGCGGCGGCCCTTCGTGTGCCCGGTGTGGCCCGTGCCCGGCAAGAAGGCCACGTCGTGCAGGTCCTCGGGCGTGCTGCAGTGCCGCCGCGCCTCGGGAAGGGGGAGAGAGTGCCCCCCGGTGTGCGAGAACTCCGCGCTCCCCCAACGCCGACGAGTGCAGGACAGCCGGACGGGCACAGGACGGAAAAACAGGCCGCCCCGGCCGCTGCCCACCTACGCCGTCGTCCCGAAGCTCAGGCGGTTGCCCGCCGGGTCGCGCACGGTGACTTCGCTTCCGTTCCGCGTGAAGGGGACTCCGGCGGCCTCCAGGTGCGCGGCCAGCCGCTCGACCTCGGCGGCTCCGGGCAGCGTCAGCTCCACGCCCAGCAGCCGGGCTGTCGTCTCGGGCGCGGGACGGCCTCCCTCGCTTTGCCAAGCGTTCAGGCCGAGGTGGTGGTGGTAGCCGCCCACCGACACGAACAGCGCTCCCGGCCAGCGGGCCACCACGTCAAAACCCAGCACGCCCCGGTAAAAGGCCTCGGTGGCGGCGAGGTCCGTCACCCGCAGGTGGAAGTGGCCCATCACGGTGCCCTCCGGCAGCCCGGCAAAGGGTGTGTCCGCGCCGGGTTCCGCCAGCAGCCCCGCGATGTCGATGGGGTCGGAGGCCATCTCGACCTGATCGAGGTTCCAGCGCCACTCCTGCCGGGGCCGGTCGCGGTAGACCTCGATGCCGTGCCCGTCGGGGTCGTTCAGGTAAAAGGCCTCGCTGACGAGGTGGTCGCCCTGCCCGAGGCGCAGCCCCAGCCCCGCCGCGTGCCACACCCAGCGGGCGAGGTCCACGCGGGTGGGCAGCAGCACCGCGAAGTGGTACAGGCCCGGCGAGGAGCGGGGCGCGGGCGCGGCGCCGGGCACCTCCGTCAGCTTCAGCAGCGGGCGCGTGGGCGTGCCCAGGCGGGCGGTCCCATCCTCCCGCTCCAGCACCGTCATGCCCAGCACCTGCTCGTAAAAGGCGAGGCTGCGGCCCAGGTCAGAGACAGTCAGTTCAGCGGCGCCGAGGGAAAGCTCGGGATGCAGGCGGGAGGTGGGGGTGGTCATGGGGGGCCTCCGGGGAGATGAAGGGCGTGTGGGAAGGGCGTCAGGTCCGGCGGGCCAGCAGGGCGTCGAGGGAGTAGCGGCCCGCTCCCGTGAGCGCGAGGGCCACGCTGGCGGCAAAGAGGGCCAGCACGAACTCGATCCCACTCGGGGCGAAGAACCCGCCACCCAGATGCACCAGCAGCAGGGCACCCAGCATATTGAGGGCCAGCAGCGCCGCCGCAGCGCGGGTCAGCAGCCCCAGGATCAGCGCGGCGCCGCCCAGCAGCTCGACCCCAGCGACCAGGGGAGCACTCAGCGCGGGTAGCGGAGCCCCCATCTGCGTGAAGGCGCCGACCGTGCCTGGCAGGCCGAACTCAAAAAACTTCTGCAGGCCGTGCGCTACGAAAATCACGCCGATCAGCACGCGCAAGACGGTCAGGCCGAGGTCGGGGGCGATGGAGCGGGCCGGGGCAGCGGGAAGGGTGGTCATGGGCGTCTCCTTGTTGAGCAGAAAGTTGTTGAAACGAGTATCGGGTGCGAAACGTCGGGCAAAGGGCAGTGACCGCAGGACCGTGAGCACGGAGAGGGGGCGAGTCGCTCAGCCGACCTCCTGGCTCGCGGCGGCGGCTTCTCCCAGCAGGGTCAGCCAGTGCCGGAGCTTGTGCGGTCCCAGGGACCCGAGCTGTGCCCGGTGCAGGGCCGCGAGGGGCGCGTCGAGGTCGGCGAGCAGGGCGCGGCCCTGGTCCGTGAGGGTGCTCAGCACCACCCGGCGGTCCTGGGTGCTGCGCGTGCGGGTGACCAGCGCCTGCTTTTCCAGCCGGTCGAGCAGCCGGGTCACGTCCGAGTCGCGGGTGATCAGCCGCTCGCCGATCTCGCCGCAGGTCAGCCCACCCTCGCCCGCACCCCGCAGAATCCGCAGCACGTTGAACTGCGCCAGGCTCAGGCCCGAGCCCTTGAGCAGCTCGGCCGTCTGGTGCCCCAGATCGGCGGCCAGACGCTGAAGCCCCAGGTACACCTGATGTTCCAGGCTGCTGGCAGGTTCGGGGTGCGGGAGTGTGGGAAGGGACATGGGAAGACTCCTGGGCGCCACAGGGCGACGCTCGGAATATAGTCGTTGCAACAACTATTGTCAAGCGGAAGAGGGAGGCGAGCCTTACCGCTCGGTCGTCTTGGCACACCCTCGCGACTCCCAAGCCGCGTTTTGAAGGGGAGTCAGGTCGCCCCCACTTCCCGACATACCCCAGTGGCAGAGCGCCAAGAACGACCCGTGTTCGGAGTTTCAAAACTATGCAGGTTTATGAATATTTCTATGGACCGGCACCGGGGGCTCGCCGCCCCTGCCGATCACCGCTCGAACTTGTCTAGCGCGGGTTTGGCGGACGAGGCACACATGGACAACTGAGCGGCGTGTGTATACATGTTGTGTATGCTCTAACTCCGCAGCGCCTGGCGCCGACCGGAGAGGAGTGCCTGATGGACCACGACACGATGCGTCACCCCACGCCTCAGGAAAGAGCAGCGCTCAGCGAGCAGGGCCTGTACCGGCAAGACCAGGAGCACGACGCCTGTGGGGTCGGCTTCATCGCCCACCTGAAGGGGCACAAGAGCCACGGCATCGTCACGCAGGGCCTCAGGATTCTGGAAAACCTCGACCACCGGGGGGCTGTCGGTGCCGACGAACTCATGGGCGACGGCGCGGGCCTCCTGATCCAGATTCCCGACGAGTTCTACCGGGCCGAGATGGCGAAGCAGGGCGTCACGTTGCCCCGTCCCGGCGACTACGGCGTGGGCATGATTTTCCTGCCCAAGGAGCATGCCTCCCGCCTGGCGTGCGAGCAGGAACTGGAACGCGCGATCCGGGCCGAGGGGCAGGTTTTACTCGGCTGGCGCGACGTGCCCGTCAACCGCGAGATGCCCATGTCCCCGACGGTGCGGGCCAAAGAGCCCATCATCCGGCAGGTCTTCATCGGCCACGGGCCGGACATCCTGGTGCCCGACGCGCTGGAGCGCAAGCTGTACGTGATCCGCAAGCGGGCGTCGCTGGCGATCCTGCGCCTCAAGCTGACCCATGGACGCGAATACTACGTGCCTTCCATGTCGTGCCGCACGGTGATCTACAAGGGGCTGCTGCTCGCGGGGCAGGTCGGCGAGTATTACCTCGACCTTCAGGACGAGCGGGTGGTGTCGGCCCTGGCCCTCGTCCACCAGCGGTTCTCCACCAACACCTTCCCCGAGTGGTATCTGGCGCATCCGTACCGCATGGTCGCGCACAACGGCGAGATCAACACCGTCAAAGGGAATTTCAACTGGATGCGGGCGCGCGAGGGCGTGATGAAATCGCCCGTCCTCGGCGACGACCTTCAGAAGCTCTACCCCATCAGCCTGCGCGGGCAGTCGGACACCGCGACCTTCGACAACGCGCTGGAACTGTTGACGATGGCGGGCTACCCCCTCGCCCACGCCGCGATGATGCTGATTCCCGAGGCGTGGGAGGGGCACACCGGCATGGACGAGCGCCGCCGCGCCTTTTACGAGTACCACGCGGCGATGATGGAGCCTTGGGACGGCCCCGCCGCGATGGTCTTCACTGACGGACGGCAGATCGGCGCGACGCTGGACCGCAACGGCCTGCGCCCGGCGCGGTACATCGTGACGCGCGACGATCTCGTGATCCTCGCCTCAGAGTCGGGCGTGCTGCCCATTCCCGAGCACAAGATTCTGAAGAAGTGGCGCCTCCAGCCGGGGCGGATGTTCCTCCTCGACCTCGACGAGGGGCGCATTCTGGAGGACGAGGAGCTGAAGTCGCGGTACGCCTCAGCCAAGCCGTACCGGCAGTGGATTCAGAATGTGCGCGTTGAACTGGGGAACCTCGCTGCCGCCGCGCCGCCGTTCGCCTTCCGGGAGTCGCTGCTCGACCGTCAGCAGGCGTTCGGGTACACGCAGGAGGACCTGAAGTTCCTGCTCGACCCGCTGGCCGCCGCGGGCGAGGAGGGCATCGGCTCGATGGGCAACGACTCGCCGCTGGCCGTGCTGTCCAGCCGTAACAAGCCGCTGTACAACTACTTCCGGCAACTGTTCGCGCAGGTCACCAACCCGCCCATCGACCCCATCCGCGAGCAGGTCGTGATGTCGCTGGTGTCCTTTATCGGCCCCAAACCGAACCTGCTCGACATCAACGCGGTGAACCCGCCGATGCGGTTGGAGGTGACCCAACCTGTCCTCGACTTCGCCGACATGGCGCGGCTGCGCTCCATCGAGGCGCAGACGGGCGGCAAGTTCCGGCCCTACGAGCTGAATATCTGCTACCCCGCCGCTTGGGGCCGCGAGGGCATCGAGGCCACGCTCGCCTCACTGCGGGCGCACGCCGTGGATGCCATCCGGGAAGGGCACAACATCCTGATCCTGACTGACCGGGCGATGGACCGCGAGCACGTCGCCATCCCCGCGCCGCTCGCGCTGTCGGCGGTCCACCAGCACCTCGTCCACCAGGGGTTGCGGACGACGGCAGGATTGGTCGTCGAGACGGGCTCGGCGCGGGAGGTCCACCACTTCGCGGTCCTGGCCGGATACGGGGCGGAAGCGATTCATCCGTACCTCGCCCTGGAGACGCTGGCGGACCTGTACCGGGACGCGCCGGGTGGCGTGACGCCGGAGAAGGCGGTCGCCAACTACGTCAAGGGCGTCGGCAAGGGCCTGTCCAAGGTCATGTCGAAGATGGGCATCAGCACGTACATGTCGTACTGCGGGGCCCAGATTTTCGAGGCCATCGGCCTGGGCGAGGAGCTGGTCGAGAAGTACTTCCGCGGCACCTCCACCCAGGTCGGCGGCATCGGCGTGTTCGAGGTCGCGGAGGAGGCGCTGCGGCTGCACCGGGCGGCCTTCAGCGAGGACCCGCTGCTCGCCTCCATGCTCGATCTGGGCGGTGAGTACGCCTGGCGGGCACGCGGCGAGGAGCACATGTGGACGCCGGACGCCATCGCCAAGCTCCAGCACGCGACCCGCTCGGGCCGGGTGGAGACGTACCGCGAGTACGCGCGGATCATCAACGACCAGTCGCGGCGGTATATGACCCTGCGCGGGTTGTTCGAGCTGAAGGCGGACCCGGAGAAGGCGATTCCGCTGGAGGAAGTCGAACCCGCCTCTGAGATCGTTAAGCGGTTCGCCACGGGCGCGATGAGCTTGGGCTCCATCTCGACGGAAGCCCACACCACCCTCGCCGTCGCCATGAACCGCATCGGCGGCAAGTCGAACACGGGTGAGGGCGGGGAGGACCCGGCCCGCTACCGGGAGGAGATGCAGGGCGGGACGATCACGGCGGGCATGACCCTGAGAGAAATTCTCGGCGAGGGCCGCATCGAGGCTCCGGCAAATTACGCGCTTCAAGACGGCGATTCCCTGCGCTCCAAGATCAAACAGGTCGCCTCGGGCCGCTTCGGCGTCACCACCGAATACCTCGTCTCCGCCGATCAAATCCAGATCAAGATGGCGCAGGGGGCCAAGCCGGGCGAGGGCGGACAATTGCCGGGCGGCAAGGTCAGCGAGTACATCGGGATGCTGCGGCATTCAGTCCCTGGCGTGGGCCTGATCTCCCCTCCCCCGCACCACGACATCTACTCCATCGAGGACCTCGCCCAGCTTATCCACGACCTCAAGAACGTGAATCCGCAGGCCGACATTTCGGTGAAGCTGGTGTCGGAAGTCGGCGTGGGGACGATTGCGGCCGGTGTGGCGAAGGCGAAGGCCGACCATGTGGTCATCGCGGGCCACGACGGCGGCACGGGCGCCTCCCCCTGGTCCTCCATCAAGCACGCGGGCTCGCCGTGGGAGCTGGGGCTGGCCGAGACGCAGCAGACGCTGGTGCTCAACCGCCTGCGGGGCCGCATCCGTGTGCAGGCCGACGGCCAGATGAAGACCGGGCGCGACGTGGTGATCGGCGCCCTGCTGGGCGCGGACGAGTTCGGCTTCGCCACCGCGCCGCTCGTGGCCGAGGGCTGCATCATGATGCGGAAATGCCACCTGAACACCTGCCCGGTGGGCGTGGCGACCCAGGACCCGGTGCTGCGGCAGAAGTTCGCGGGCAAACCCGAGCACGTCATCAACTACTTCTTCTTCGTGGCGGAGGAGGTGCGCGAGATCATGGCCTTGCTCGGCATCCGCCGTTTCGACGACCTGATCGGACGCGCGGACCTGCTCGACACGCGCAGGGGGGTGGAGCACTGGAAGGCGCGCGGCCTGGATTTCAGCCGCGTCTTCCACCAGCCCGCCGTCCCCTTGGATGTCGCCCGCCGCCATGTGGAGACGCAGGACCACGGCCTGGAACGCGCCCTCGACGTGACCCTGATCGAGAAGTGTCGCCCCGCCATTGAGCGCGGCGAGAAGGTCAAGGTGCTGGAGGCCGCCCGCAACGTCAACCGCACGGTGGGCGCGATGCTCTCCGGCGAGCTGGTCCGCCGCCGCCCGGATGGGTTGCCCGACGACACCGTCTTCATCCAGATGGAGGGCAACGGGGGCCAGAGCTTCGGCGCGTTCCTGGCGAGCGGGATCACCCTCTACCTGATCGGGGATGCGAACGACTACACCGGCAAGGGCCTCTCGGGCGGGCGGGTCGTGGTGCGGCCCTCCATCGACTTCCGGGGGGACGCCACGAAGAACATCATCGTGGGAAACACGGTGCTGTATGGCGCGACCTCGGGCGAGGCATTCTTCCGGGGGGTGGCGGGCGAGCGGTTCGCGGTCCGGCTCTCGGGGGCGACGGCAGTCGTCGAGGGCACGGGTGACCACGGCTGCGAGTACATGACGGGCGGCACGGTGGTCGTGCTGGGCCGCACCGGGCGCAACTTCGCGGCGGGCATGTCGGGCGGCATCGCCTACGTGTACGACGAGGACGGCACCTTCGCCAGCCGCTGCAACGCGGCGATGGTGTCGCTGGACCGGGTGGTCTCCACCGCCGAGCAGGAGGCGACCATCGAGCGCCGCTTCTGGCACCGGGGGCAGACGGACGAGACGCAACTCCGGGGGCTGATCGAGGAGCACCATCGCTGGACCGGCTCGCTGCGCGCCCGCGAACTCCTCGACGGCTGGGAGGAGGCGTTGCCGCGGTTCGTCAAGGTCTTCCCGCGCGAATACGAGCGGGCGCTGGGCGACCTGGGCAAGGAGACGGGGCGCGGCCCGGCCGAGGTGGGCCAGCCGACCGGCCAGGGCGTCCTGACGAAGTGAGCTGAGGAGCGAGCATGGGAAAAGTCACCGGCTTTCTGGAATACCGGCGCGTCAAAGAGGCCTACGAGCCCATCGACGAGCGCCTGCGGAACTACAACGAATTCGTCCACGAACTCACCGTCGAGCAGTCGCGGGTGCAGGCCGCCCGCTGTATGGATTGCGGCATTCCGTTTTGCAACAATGGGTGCCCAGTCAACAACCTCATTCCCGACTGGAACGACCTCGTTTATCAGAACGACTGGCGCACGGCCATCGACGCGCTGCACGCCACCAACAACTTCCCCGAGTTCACCGGGCGCATCTGCCCCGCCCCGTGTGAGGCGGCCTGCACGCTGAACCTCACGACCGACGAGCCGGTGGGCATCAAGTCCATCGAGCGCGCGATCATCGACCACGCCTGGCAGGAAGGGTGGGTGGCGCCCCAGCCGCCGCCCTTCAAGACCGGAAAGCGGGTCGCAGTGATCGGCTCGGGTCCGGCAGGGCTGGCCGCCGCTCAGCAACTCGCCCGCGCCGGGCATGACGTGACCGTCTTCGAGAAGAACGACCGCCCCGGCGGCCTGCTGCGCTACGGCATCCCCGACTTCAAGCTCGACAAGGAACTGATCGACCGCCGCGTCCGTCAGATGGAGGCTGAGGGCGTGACCTTCCGCACCGGCGTGCTGGTGGGCGAACTGCCGGAGGGGTCGAAGGTCACCAACCTGGCGCGCGAGACGGTGACGCCGGAGCAACTCCGCGCCGAGTTCGACGCCGTGCTCCTCGCGGGTGGGGCCGAACAGCCGCGCGACCTGCCCGTGCCGGGACGGGAGCTGAAGGGCGTCCACTTCGCCATGGAGTTTCTGCCTCAGCAGAACCGGGTGAACGCGGGCGACCGGGTGGCAGGACAGATTCACGCCGGGGGCCAGCATGTCGTCGTGATCGGCGGCGGTGACACGGGCTCCGACTGCATGGGGACCTCGCATCGCCACGGTGCCGCCAGCGTCACCCAGTTCGAGCTGCTCCCCATGCCCCCCGAGCACGAGAACAAGCCGCTGACCTGGCCGTACTGGCCCCACAAGCTCCGCACGTCCTCCAGCCACGAGGAGGGCGGCGAGCGCGAGTTCGCCATCGCCACGAAGGAATTTATCGGTGAGAACGGGCAAGTGACGGCCCTCAAGACCGTGCGCCTGGAGTGGCAGGGCGGCAAAATGACCGAGATTCCCGGCAGCGAGGAGCTTCTGAGGGCCGACCTCGTGCTGCTGGCGATGGGCTTTGTCAGCCCGGTGGGCAGCATCCTCGACGTGTTCGGGGTTGAACGGGACCAGCGGGGCAACGCGAAGGCCGGGACGGACGAGGTGGGCGGCTACGTCACCAACGTCCCCGGCGTCTTCGCGGCGGGCGACATGCGCCGGGGCCAGTCCCTCGTCGTGTGGGCCATCCGCGAGGGACGGCAGGCCGCGCGGGCCGTGGACGAGTTCCTGATGGGGGCGAGCGAGCTGCCGCGCTGAGCTCTCCAGGGGCAACAGAACTGCGCCGTGACGAGCAGTTCTGTTGCCCTGTTCCTCTCTGCTTGATTCGTCCATGGGGGAGGGGGCGACGGCTTGTAGGCCGTCCCCCAGTCGGCGCGGTTGTTGACGGTGACCCACAGATCATGGGTGCCGGAAGCCGTCGCCAGCCCCTCCGCGTTCCGGATGCCTTGGCCGTAGAGTGTACCGACGGTGCCCTTCTGGTTCGGCCTGTCGGCGTCGTGGGGAGAGCTGGCTCCGCGCGTCGGCTCTGCGGCGAGGTCGCAGGGTTCGGCATCGGTCGCGGAGGCGCTGACGACGTGGCGTGTGCTGCCGTCCATGACGACGTTGGGTGGCCGTCCTGCACCTGAAGATGTTCACGGCGCTCAGAGCGGTGGGCTTGCCGATCAACACCACCCTGCGACTGAACGAGGCCGGGCAGCGCCGCCAGGCCGTCCGCTCTCCCGCCGACAGGGCCACCGGGATCGGCTAAAGGCCAGGCCTGTCCGCCCGGGTTTCCGCCCTACGCCCCGCTCACGACCTGCACGTTTTCCAGCACGGCGTCCGTGAAGGCACCCGTGCTCGCGCGGCCCCCCAGGTCGGCGGTGGGCCCAGACCGCAAGGCCCGCGCCACCGCGCCCTCGACGTGGTTGGCGACCGCCGGGCGGTTCAGCCCGTGGCGCAGCAGCATGGCCGCGCTCAGGATTGCGGCGGCCGGGTTCGCCACCCCCTGCCCGGCGATGTCGGGGGCCGAGCCGTGGATCGGCTCGAACAGCCCCGCCCCGTCCCCCAGGCTGGCCGAGGGCATCAGGCCCAAGCTGCCGGGAATCACCGCCGCGAGGTCCGAGAGGATGTCGCCGAACAGGTTCTCTGTCAGGACCACGTCGTAGCGGCCGGGGTTGGACACCAGCAGCATCGCCACGCTGTCCACGTACTCGTGGTTCAGGTGCAGGTCGCGGTACTTGCGGTCGTGGACGTCCTGCACGGCGCTGCGCCACAGCTCGGAGACCTCCAGCACGTTGGCCTTGTCCACCGAGGTCACGCGGCCCCGCCGCTGCGCCGCCGCCCAGAAGGCCACCCGCGCCACCCGCTCGACCTCGGCCCGCGTGTAGCGCATGGTGTTGTGGGCCGCGTCGCCGTCCAGCCGCCGGTCCCCGTCGAAGTAGAGGCCCCCCAGCAGCTCGCGCACGATCAGGATGTCCACCCCGCGTGCCAGCTCGGGCCTCAGCGGCGAGAGGTGCTCCAGCCCAGGCAGCACCCGCACCGGGCGCAGGTTGGCGTAGCAGCCCATCGCCCGGCGCAGCGCGAGCAGGCCGGACTCGGGCCGCTGCGGGCGCGGCAGGCGGTTCCAGGGCGAGTCCTGCGGGCCGCCCACCGTGCCCAGCAGCACGGCGTCGGCCCCGCGCACGGCCTCGCGGGTGGCGGCGGGGAAGGGTTCGCCCGTCGCCTCGATGGCCGCCCCGCCGATGAGCTGCTCCTCGATGGTCAGGTCCGGCGCGACCTCGCGCAGCACCTGCACGGCGGCGGCGGTGACCTCGGGGCCGATCCCGTCTCCGGGCAGCGTGACGATCTTAGGCATGGGATTCCTCCTGTATGGTTCCGGGGTGGCCGTGTCCGGCCTCGGTGCTAGGGGTGGTCAAGGTTCCGGCGGCCACTGCGTCCTGCTCGCGCATGTATTCCAGCCAGCCGCCCGCCCGCTGCACGTCCAGCGCGAACTGGGGCACAGGCACGAAGCTGAGCCGCTGCCCACTGCGGGCATTGGTGATCGTGCCGCCCACGAGGTCGAGGTCGGCCTCGTCGCCGTCCTGAAAGGCGTCCACGATGCCCGCGCACTCCAGCGCCAGAAAGCCGTTGTTGATCGCATTGCGGTAGAAGATGCGGGCGAAGTTGGGCGCGATCACGGCCCCCACCCCGGCTCCACGCAGCGCCCAGACGGCGTGCTCGCGGCTGGAACCGCACCCGAAATCGGCCCCGGCCACGACGATGTCGCCGGGCTGCACCCGCCGCACGAAGCTGGGGTCGTAGTCCTCCATCGCGTAGCGGGCCAGTTCACTCTCCACGTCGCTGGTGAGGTGCCGCGCGGGGATGATCTCGTCGGTGTTGATGTGGTCGCGGGCGAAGACATGGACTCTGGGCATCACGCCACCTCCACGCGGGGCAGCTCCGCATACTCGCGCGGGTCCGAGATCACACCTGCCACCGCGCTTGCCGCCACCGTCGCGGGCGAGGCGAGGTAGATCTGCGCCGAGGGGTCGCCCATCCGGCCCACGAAGTTGCGGTTGGAGCTGGAGATGCAAACGTCGTCCGGTCCCAGCACGCCCGAGTGCATCCCCAGGCAGGCGCCGCAGCTCGGATAGCTCACGCTGGCGCCCGCCTCCACGAAGACCTCCAGCAGCCCCTCCTGCGCGGCCTGCTTCCAGATCGCCTGGGTGGCGGGGACCACGATCATCTGCACACCGTCCGCGACCCGCCGCCCCCGCAGGATGTGGGCCACCTCGCGCAGGTCGCTGATGCGCCCGTTCGTGCAGCTCCCCACGTAGGCGTGCGTGACCGGGATGCGGTCGCTGCCCGCCACGCGGCCGTTGCTGGGGATGTGCGGGTAGGCGACCGTCGGCTCGACCTGCGAGGCGTCGAGCTCGATCACGACCTTGTACGGCGCGTCCGGGTCGGAGGCGTACTCGGTGTACCCGTCGGGCGTGACGCCCCGCGCGGCGAGGTATGCCCGCGTCGTGTCGTCCACCGCGATGATCCCGGTCTTGCCGCCCGCCTCGATCGCCATGTTCGTCAGGGTGAAGCGGCCCTCCATGTCCATGCGGTCGATGGTGTCCCCGGCCCACTCCATCACGAGGTAGTTCGCGCCATCCGCGCCGATGCGCCGGATGACCTCCAGCACGAGGTCCTTGGGCGTCACGCCCGGCTGCATCTCTCCCGTCACCCGGATCAGCATCGTTTCCGGCACCTTGAACCACACCCGGCCCGCGTAGATCGCGCCGGCGAGGTCGGTGCTGCCGACCCCGGTGGCAAAGGCCCCCAGCGCCCCGCCGTTGCAGGTGTGCGAGTCGCCGCTCACCAGCGTCTGCCCAGGCCGCAGCAGGCCGCTCCCCTCCAGCACCACGTGCGCGATGCCGCCGCGCCCCACGTCGTAGAAGTGGCGGATGCCCTGTTCCTGCACCCAGGACTTGAGCTTCTGGTACATCTTCGCGGCCTTGATGTTCATGGCGGGCACCGAGTGGTCGGGAATCGCCACGATCTTTTCGGGGTCGAACACCCGGTTCATGCCGCGTTCCTCCAGCATCCGCAGGGCCGCCGGGGTGGTGATCTCGTGGCACAGCACGAGGTCAGTCGCGCACTCGATCAGTTGCCCGGGTACCACGGCCGCGTGGCCGCTGTGCGCCGCCAGAATCTTCTGTGCCATCGTCATGCCCATCTGGAAAGACCTCCTGCGGGAGAAAAGAGAAAGGCCCCCGGAGCCGTGTGGACTCCGGGGGCCGGTGGTGAACGCGGGTGCTCGCGCTCAGCGCCCCCACCGAAGAAGAAGCTGCCCGCGCAGGGCGCTTCCACTCCGGCCGGAAACGGTGAACATGGGGGCAGCCTACCTGGGCGCGGGCGGGGGAGAGGAGAGCCTGTCTGCTCAAGCCGGGGGCCAGGCGGGCAGGGAACTACCGCCCGGGCACGGCCTCCTGCCGGGGCTGCGGCGCGGGGGCTTCCGGTCCCATGCCGTCGTCCAGCACCGCCCCCCGGCTCCCGCTGGTGACCAGCCGGGCATAGCGCTTCAGCCAGCGGCCCGGAGTGGGTTTGACGACGGGCTGCCACTCGGCGCGGCGCCGCGCCAGTTCCTCGTCGGGGACGAGCAGGTCGAGCGTTCCGGCGTCCATATCCACCCGGATGCGGTCGCCGCTCACGACCAGGGCGATGGGACCGCCCGCGCTCGCTTCCGGCGAGACGTGGCCGATGGACCCCCCGCGCGTGGCCCCGCTGAAGCGGCCGTCGGTGAGCAGCAGGACGCTCTCGCCCAGGCCCATCCCGGCGAGGTTGGCCGTCGGAGAGAGCATCTCCTGCATTCCCGGCCCGCCCTGCGGCCCCTCGTAGCGGATCACGACGACGTGCCCGGCCCGCACCTCGCCCCCCAGGATGCCCGCGTTGGCGGCCTCCATGGAGTCGTAGACGAGGGCTGGTCCCTCGAAGCGGCGCATGGCGGGCACCACGCCCGCGTACTTCACCACGCCCCCCTCCGGCGCGAGGTTGCCGAACAGCAGCCGCAGTCCCCCGGTGGCCGAGTAGGCCCGCTCCCAGGGCCGCACCACGTCGCCGTCGGGAGCGGGCGCCCCTTCCACGTTGGCCTCCAGCGGCTGCCCGGTCGCCGTCATGCAGCCCCGGTGCAAGATGCCCTCCCGCTGAAACAGCTCGCGCAGGATCACGCTGACGCCGCCCACCTCGTCGAGGTCCTGAATGTGAAAGTCACTGCTGGGCGCGATCTTGCACAGGTTCGCCACCCGGTCGGACACCTCATTGAGCCGGGAAAGGGGGTACTCCACCCCCACCTCGTGCGCGATGGCGAGGGTGTGCAGCACCGTGTTCGTCGAGCCGCCCATCGCCATGTCGAGGGCAAAGGCGTTGTCGATGGCCTCGGCGGTCACGATCTGGCGGGGGGTGATGCCGCGTTCCAGCAGCACCAGCAGTTGCCGCGCCGCCGCCCGCGCCAGCTCATGCCGCCGGGGGTCGGTCGCCGGAATGGTCCCGTTCCCCGGCAGGCTCATTCCCAGCGCCTCGCACAGGCAGTTCATCGAGTTGGCGGTGAACATCCCCGAGCAGCTCCCGCAGGTGGGGCAGGCCTGTTCTTCGAGCTCGCGCAACTCGTCGGCACCCATCCGGCCCGCCTGAAAGGCCCCCACCCCCTCAAAGACCGAGGCGAGGTCCACCCGCCGCCCCGCCTTCGTGAGGCCGCGCAGCATCGGCCCGCCGCTGACGAAGATGGTGGGGATGTCGCAGCGCATCGCGCCCATCAGCATCCCCGGCACGATCTTGTCGCAGTTGGGAATGCAGATCATCGCGTCGAACTGGTGGGCCTGCACGACCGTCTCCACCGAGTCCGCGATCAGTTCGCGGCTGGGCAGGCTGTACTTCATCCCCGCGTGGCCCATCGCGATGCCGTCGTCCACGCCGATGGTGTTGAACTCGAAGGGAATGCCGCCCGCCTCCCGGACCGCCGCCTTGACCACCCGCCCGAACTCCTGGAGATGCACGTGCCCCGGAATGATGTCGATGTAGCTGTTGCACACGGCGATAAAGGGCTTGCCGAAATCGCTCTCGCGCTCGATCACCCCAGTCGCCCGCAGCAGGCTGCGGTGCGGGGCGCGTTCGAAGCCCGACTTGATGGTGTCGCTGCGGCGTGCTGGCGCGGAGTCTCCCATAGACCACCCTAACGTGCTGGGCAGGGTGGGGACAGGCAGTTGCTCAGACGGGTGGGGGCAGGTCCGCCTCAGCCCCGCCCCAGCAGCCTCAGCCGGAACTCGGGAGGCTCGCCGCCCAGCCTCCCGGTCACGCTGACCCGGAAGCGGGCGCCGTCGTGCATCTCCAGCACCCACTCGTCACCCTCGCCCGGCTTCTGGTGCCCCGGCGGCAGGTCCAGCGCCACCCGCATCAGGCCCCGCCCGCCCTCCAGCGCCGCGATCCGTCCGTGAATCACCGCGCCCCCGAAATGGGCCACCACGCGGCCAAACTCTCTCGTCACGTCAGGCGTCGCCCATCATCAGG
Organism: Deinococcus sp. HSC-46F16; assembly: GCF_024171495.1. Taxonomy (NCBI): domain Bacteria; kingdom Thermotogati; phylum Deinococcota; class Deinococci; order Deinococcales; family Deinococcaceae; genus Deinococcus; species Deinococcus sp. HSC-46F16. The sequence continues at coordinate 234,210 of NZ_JALJZW010000003.1, read as the reverse complement.
CCCTCGATGGTGTGGCCCTGCACGATGGGTTCAAGGCTCTCCACCACCCGGCAGATCAGGTGGTCCCGGACCTCCTGCGGCAGCCGTTCGTAGTACCCGCGCGTGAATTGCAGGTCGTGGAACTCGTCGTGCCCGGCACCCGGCGCGTCCACGCCGAGGACCAGCACCGGGCGGGGCTTGTCGCTGGTGTTGGCGGTGCCGCGGTGAATCGTGAGCGCACTTCTCGCCGAGATGTCCCCCATCCGGGGCAGCTTGCGCTGGGCCAGGGCCTGATACCTCGGAAAGAACGAGACCGGCGGGAACATGCCGTGGTCGTACTCGCTGGGGTCGTCCCACTGAGTGCCGGGCGCGATCTCGAAGGGCCCCATGTCCTCCTCCACGTCCACGGTGGTGAGGTTGAAGGCCAGCGAGTTGAGGCGGCGGTCCACGAGCGTCTCGGGTCCGGCCCGGAAGTCGCGGTGCCAGGGCTGATCCTTCGCGCCGGGGTTGGGCACGTCGAAGCCGATCTCGACGATCTGGTAGTTCGGCCCCAGCACGCTCTCACACACGGTGCGGACCCAGGGGTGGGTTACCAGGTCCAGAAAGCCGCTGATGTCCTCGGGGTGAATCTCGACGTAGTGGCGGTTGGTGCCGCGCCCGACGGCGCCGCCGGGCCGGGCGAGGGCCTCGCGGTAGAGGACCGGCAGTTCTTCCCCGAGCCGGGCGACCCACTCGCGGGAAAAAGCGCCCTTCAGGCCGATGATGCCGTCGCCGTACAGCCCGGCCATGATGGCGGGCACGTCGTAGGGGGTCACGGTAGGCCGGGGTTCAGGGGTCGTGGTCATGGTCTCTCCTCCCGGGGGAATGCTGACGGGCTGACAAAGGGGTGGGGTCATGGTGCGCCTTCCGGGCGGGCGGCGGGTGAGCGCCCACCCTGGGGGCTCACTCCTCGTCGGTGGCTTCCGTCCCGGACGCCCCGCGCATCTGCTCCAGGCGGCGTTCGTCGGCCAGGGCATGGATTTCCTGAAGCACGTCGTGCTGCACGGCGCGGGACACGCGGGTGGTGATCGCCCGCACCCGCTCCGGGTCGAGCTTGGGCGTGCGGTCCTCGCGCAGCAGGCCGTTCGTCTCCTGCTCGGTGTCGGTGAGCTGGGTGTAGCAAAACCCCGCGATCACAGGACTATCGAGCACGGCCGTGAGCAGTTCCTCGTAGCGCGAGAGCAGCGCGTCCGTGTCGGGCAGGGTGCCGTAGCCCCACCAGCGCTCGGCGTCGCCCGGCGCGTGGCTGAGGCCGCCGAACTCGGTCAGCATCACGGGCTCGCCCTGGCGGTGGTGCCCGGCGAGGTAGAAGTTGCGCCGGGCAGGCTGCACCGCCTTCAGGGTGTGCTCCAGCGCCCCCTCGGAGCCGTAGCGCTCGCGCAGGGTCGCGCCGTCGAGTGCGTAGTCGTGGACTCCCAGGATGTCGCCCTCCACGATCTCCCAGCCGTCGTTGCCGATCACCGGGCGGGTCGGGTCCAGCGACCGCGTCAGGTGGTACAGGCCGCGCACAAAGGCCCGCTGCGCCGGGTCCCCCTCCAGGTTGGGCACGCCCCAGCTCTCGTTGACCGGCACCCAGGTCACCACGCAGGGATGGTTGTGGTCGCGCTCCAGCACGTCCAGCCACTCGCGCGTCAGGCGGCGCTGCGCTTCCGGCGTAAAGACGTAGGCGTTCGCCATCTCGCCCCACACCAGCAGGCCGAGTTTGTCGCACCAGTACAGGAAGCGCGGGTCTTCCACCTTCTGGTGGATGCGGATGCCGTTGAAGCCCAGCTCCTTGACAAGTTCGACCTCGCGCCGCAGGGCCTCTGCCGAGGGCGCGGCGAGGTGCGACTCGGGCCAGTAGTTCTGCGCCAGCACCATCCGCAGGTAGTAGGGCGAGCCGTTGAGCTGGAATCGCCCGTCGCGCACCCCGGCGCTGCGCAGCCCCACGTAGCTGCCGACCTCGTCCACCACGTTGTCGTCGTCGAGCAGGGTGATGCGGGCGTCAATCAGGTTGGGCCGCCGGGGGGACCACAGCAGCTCTTTGCGCCTGGCCTGAACGCGCTGCGCCCCCAGGTTGATCTCGCGCCCGACCTCCTGGCCGTCCAGGGCGTAGGTGTCGTCGGCCAGCCGCTCGCCGCGCAGGCTCAGGCGCACCCGCACCCGCAGGGCCTGCCGGGGCCGCTCGTTCAGGCGGACGTGCAGGCCCAGCCGCCCGCGCTCCACGTCGGGCGTCCAGCGCAGCCCCGAGACGAAGGTGCGCGGCACGACCTCCAGCCACACCGGTTGCCAGATGCCGGTCGTGCGGTGGTACCAGATCGCGTGCGGTCCCGGTTCCCAGTCCTGCTTGCCGCGCGGCTGCGCGAGGTCATGGGGATCGTCCTCGGCGCGGACCACGACGGTCTGCGTGTCCCCCGGCTCCAGCGTGGGCGTGATCTCGGCGGTAAAGGGCGTGTGGCCGCCCTCGTGCTCGGCCACCAGGCGCCCGTTCACCCACACCTGCGCCCGGTAGTCCACTGCCCCGAAATGCAGCAGCACGCGGCCCGCGCGGTCTTCCGGGGCCACCCGCACCTCGCGCGAGTACCACACGACCGGGTGGTAGCCCGTCGCCCGCAGCCCGCTGGCCCGGCTCTCGGGCGGAAACGGCACCACGATCTGCTCCCCGAACGCCGCCGCTGCTGCGCCCCCCTCGAACCAGCGTTCCTCCAAGCCCCGGTTCTCGTCGTCGTGGGCAAAGCGCCACGGGCCTCCCAGGTCCTCCCAGCGCCCGCGCGTGAGCTGGGGCCGGGGGTGGAGGGCCGTGGCGGTGGGGGCAGCCTGCCTGCGGGGGAAAGGGTCGTTCATGCACTCTCCTGGGGGGACCGGGGGGCGGCAGGCCGGTGGCGGACCAGAGGGATGGGGCTCAGTGTGGGGCCTGCGGGGCGGCGCGTTCAAGCGGGGGGAAGGTGGAGTCCCGGAGGCCCACTCCCCCCATTCGTCTAGGTCGCCGCCCCGCCCGGCCCCCGCCCACGCCGTACGGTGCTGCTATGCCGCCGCGCACCACGCTCGCGCTTCTTCTTGGCCCCGGGGTTTCTGGAGGCTGAGCGCCCGCGCGTTGCTCCCGTAAACCCCGCCCCCAACCAGAGGGCGGGATTTCTCGTTTTCAGCGCACAACAGGTCACAGGAGGTCAAGAGATGAGCATTCGTCCCCAGCCCCACCCGCAGCCCCGGACCCACTCTGCCCGGAACCACTGTGCGCGGAGCCTGCCATGACCCCTCCCAACGGCGCCCAGGCCCTCTGGCACACACTCGCCGCGCACGGCGTCGGGACCGTCTTCGGCTATCCCGGCGGCGCGATCATGCCGGTGTACGACGCGCTGACCCTCTTTCCGGACATCCGCCACATTCTCGCGCGGCATGAGCAGGGCGCGATCCACGCGGCCGAAGGCTGGGCCAAGGCGACCGGCGACCTTGGCGTGTGCCTGGCGACCAGCGGGCCGGGCGCCACCAACCTGGTCACCGGCCTGGCCGACGCGATGATGGACTCGGTGCCGCTGCTGGCGATCACCGGCAACGTGGCCCGGCACCTGATGGGCACCGACGCCTTTCAGGAGGCCGACATCACCGGAATCACCCTCCCCATTACCAAGCACAACTACGTGGTGCAGGAGGCGGACGACCTGCCGCGCGTCGTGGCCGAGGCCATCCGCATCGCCCGCTCGGGGCGTCCCGGCCCGGTGCTGGTGGACATTCCCAAGGACGTGCAGCTCGCGGCCTTCTCGGGCGAGGTCCACGGCCCACAGGCCTCGCCCGAGGCCCCGGCTCCAGACCCGGGGGCGTTGGAAGCTGCCGCCGCACTGCTGCGGGGCGCGCGCAAGCCCGTCCTGATGGTCGGCGGAGGCGCTCAGGGAGCTGCCGCCGAGGTCACCGCCTTCGCACGGGCGTGGCGCCTCCCGACCATCACCACCCTGATGGGTCTGGGGGCCTTCCCCGCCTCCGATCCCCTCTGGCTGGGGATGCCGGGGATGCACGGCTCGGTCGCCGCCAACCGCGCGATCTCCGAAGCCGACGTGCTGGTCGGCATCGGCCTGCGCTTCGACGACCGGGTGACGGGGCGGGTCAAGGACTTCGCCCCTCAGGCCAGCATCATCCACATCGACCTCGACGCCGCCGAGATCAGCAAGATCGTGCGGGCGCACGTGCCGGTGCGTGCCGACGCTGCCCAGGCGGCCCGGCGGCTCACCGAGCAGGCCGAGCCCCTGAGTCACCCCGACTGGACCGCCGCGCTGGCCGAGTGGCGCACGCGCGGCGAGCACCCCAGCCACTGGGGCGCGGCGCAGGCGGTGCGGCAGGTCGTCTCGCGCCTGAAACCGGACGACCTCCTCAGCACCGACGTGGGCCAGCACCAGATGCTCGCCGCGCAGCTCGCCCGCTTCGAAAAGCCCCGGCGCTGGCTGACCTCGGGTGGGCTGGGCACGATGGGCTTCGGCTTCCCGGCGGCCATCGGTGCGGCGCTGGCCGAACCCGGCGTGACCAGCATGGTGATCGCCGGGGACGGCGGCTTTCAGATGACCGCCCAGGAACTCGCCACCCTGACCAAGTACGGCATCCGCAACGTCAAGATCTGCGTCGTGAACAACTCCTACCTGGGGATGGTCCGCCAGTGGCAGGAACTCTTCCACGAGCGCCGCTACTCGGAGGTCTACCTGGGCGATTCCAACCCCGACTTCCTGAAGCTGGCCGACGCCTATGGGATTTCCGGCTGGCGGGCCGACAACCCGGCCGACCTGGAAAGTGCCATCGACGCCTGGCTCGCGCACGACGGCAGCGCCCTGCTGGAGGTCGTGGTGCCGAACGAGCACGGCGTCTTCCCGATGGTGCCCGCCGGAGCGGCGCTGAGCGAGATGATCGAGACCGAACCCGTGCCCGTTCCGGGAGGCCCCGCATGACCGCCGATCACCTGGTCAGTGCCCTGGTGCGTGACGAGCCGCGCGTGCTGACCCGCATCACGTCCCTCTTCGGTCGCCGCGCCTACAACATCCGCAGCCTGTCGGTGGGGAGCACCGAGCAGCCGGGAGTCAGCCGTATGACCTTCGTCGTGACCGGCGACCGCGCCATCGTCGAGCAGGCGATGAAACAGCTCGGAAAGCTGCATGACGTGCTGCACGTCGTCGATCACAGCCTGGAGAAGTTCGTGGACCGCGAACTCGTCCTCGTGAAAGTCGCCATCACCCCCGAAAGCCGCGTCGAGGTGCGCCAGATCGCCGAGGACTTCCGCGCCCGCATCGTGGACGTGGGCCGCCGCGCCCTGACCTTCGAGGTGACGGGCGACGAGGGCAAGGTCACCGCCTTCATCGAGCAGATGCGGCCCTTCGGCATTCTGGAGACCATGCGGACCGGGCGGGTGGCCCTCACGCGAGGGTCCAACGCCGACATTCCGGGGCACGTCTACCACGGCGGCGAGAGCCGGGCGCTCACCCCCGCGCTGGCGGAGGAGTCGGGCTCGCCTGGTCCCTTGTCCCCGGCCTCCTCTAGTCCGCCATCCAACCCCGCTCACACTGTGTAGGAGAATCCCTCATGGCAGCGACCCTGTACTACGACCGCGACGTGGACCTCTCGCCCATTGAGGAGAAGTTGATCGCGATCATCGGCTACGGCTCGCAGGCCCATGCCCACGCCCAGAACCTGCGCGACAGCGGCCTCAACGTGGTCGTCGGCCTGCGTGAGGGGTCCGCCAGCCGCGCCAAGGCCGAGCAGGCGGGCCTGCGCGTGACCACCGTCGAGGACGCCACCCGCGAGGCCGATGTGATCATGCTGCTGATTCCCGACGAGGCGCAGCCGGGGGTGTACGAGCAGAGCATCGCCCCCCACCTCACGCCGGGCAAGGCGCTCGCCTTCGGCCACGGGTTCAACGTCCATTTCGGGCGCATCACGCCGCCCACGGGCGTGGACGTGTTTCTGGTTGCCCCCAAGGGACCGGGGCACATGCTGCGGCGCATCTATGCCGACGGCGGCGGCATGCCCGGCATCTTCGCGGTCGCGCAGGACGCCTCGGGCGGCGCCCGTGCTCTGGCCCTGGCCTACGCTCGCGGCATCGGCTGCACCCGCGCGGGCGTGCTCGAAACCACCTTCAAGGAGGAAACGGAAACCGACCTCTTCGGGGAGCAGTCGGTCTTGTGCGGCGGCGTGACCCACTTGATCCAGGCGGGCTTCGAGACGCTGGTGGAGGCCGGATACCAGCCCGAAATCGCCTATTTCGAAACGCTGCACGAGGTCAAGCTGATCGTGGACCTGATCTACGAAAAGGGCTTCGAGGGGATGCGCCACTCCATCTCCAACACCGCCGAGTTCGGCGACTACGTGACCGGGCCGCGCATCATCACCGACGAGACGAAGGCGACGATGAAGGACGTGCTGGGCGACATCCAGTCCGGCAAGTTTGCCCAGAGCTTCATTCAGGACGCCGAGAGCGGTTTCCCGTACATGAATGAACAGCGCGGGAAGATGCGCGGCCACCTGCTGGAGACGGTGGGCAAGGACCTGCGGGACAAGATGCCCTTTATCGAGAAGAAGGAACTGGAGGTCTAGGTCCCTCCCTTCCAGGCCGCCCTCCCGGTGGATGGGCGGCCCTTGTCAGGCCACACTGTCCCATTCACGTTCGCGGAGCGCTCGCCCGCGCCTGTTCTGGAAAAACTCCGTCCAGAACGTCCGTTTTGCTGCTCCTCCACCCGCGTCCGAGGAGGAGGTCCGGCGGCACCACCGGCTGGAGGCGCAGGCCGGGCCGGAACGCTCCGCGAGCTGACCTCCACTGACCCGCCGCGTGACCCCGTGCAGACAACTGGTCCTCCGTTGGCGGCCCGGCCTGTACAGTGACCTATGCCCATGTTCAGCGGCCTGCTTCTTCTTCGCGTTCCTCCGGTGGAGTGAGCGGCGAAAGGCAGTGCCCGCCCGGCCCCCGGAGGAAAGCCTCTCCGGGGGCTCTTCTTTTGTCCCTCGCGCTTCAGGAGACCCCATGACCCAGCAGCCCCAGCCCGACCGCATCCGCATCTTCGACACGACCCTGCGCGACGGCGAGCAGTCGCCCGGCGTGGCCTTGAACCACGGCCAGAAGCTGGAGATCGCCCACCAGCTCGCCCGGCTGGGCGTGGACGTGATCGAGGCGGGGTTTCCCATCGCCAGCCCCGGCGACCTTGAGGGCGTGTCGCGCATCGCCCGCGAGGTGCGCGGGCCGGTGATCGCCGGGCTGGCCCGCGCGGGCCGCGCCGACATCGAGGCGGCGGCGAGGGCGGTCGAGGCCGCCGACAGGCCCCGCATCCACACCTTCATCGCCACCAGCCCCATTCACATGGCCCGCAAGCTGAACCTGGAGCCGGACGCGGTGGTCGAGCGGGCGGTGGAGGCGGTGCGGCTGGCCCGGTCCTTCGTGGACGACGTGGAATTCAGCGCCGAGGACGCCACCCGCTCGGAGCGCGACTTTCTGGTCCGCATCTTCCGCGCGGTGGTGGAGGCCGGGGCGAGCACCATCAACGTGCCCGACACGGTGGGCTACACGACGCCCGCCGAGATGCGCGAACTGTTCGCCTTTCTGAAGGCCGAATTGCCGGGGCACGTCATCCTCTCCGCCCACTGCCACGACGACCTGGGAATGGCGGTCGCCAACTCCATCGCCGCCGCCGAGGGGGGGGCGCGGCAGATCGAATGCACGGTGAACGGCATCGGCGAGCGGGCCGGAAACGCCAGCCTGGAGGAGATCGTGATGGCGTTTCACACCCGTGGGGACGTGTACGGCTTCCAGACCGGCATCCGCACCCGCGAACTGTACCGCGCCTCGCGGCTGGTGAGCCGCCTGAGCGGGATGCCGGTGCAGCCCAACAAGGCCATCGTGGGCGACAACGCCTTCGCCCACGAGTCGGGTATCCACCAGGACGGGGTCCTCAAGGCCCGTGAGACCTACGAGATCATGCAGGCCGAGCAGGTGGGCCGCGAGGCCGCCGTACTGGTGATGGGCAAGCATTCGGGCCGCGCCGCTTTCCGCAAGGCGCTGGCCGACCTGGGCTACGCGCTGGAAGAAGACCGGGTGGGGCCGCTGTTCGCCCGCTTCAAGGACCTCGCCGACCGCAAGGGGCAGGTCTCCGCCGACGACCTGCGGGCGCTGGTGGACAGCCGCAGCGACGTGCCGCAGACCTTCGCACTGGAGGGCTTCCAGATCACCTCCGGCATGAACATGACCCCGGTGGCCTTTGTACGCCTGAAGACCCCGGACGGCTCCGCCGAGGCCACCGCGCACGGCGACGGCCCGGTCGAGGCGGCGTTTCAGGCCATCGGGCGCCTCACCGGCATCAGCCCGGTGCTGGAGAGCTACCGCATCCAGGCCGTGACCGGCGGCGGCGACGCGGTGGGCGAGGTCAGCATCGGCGCCCGCTACGGCGAGATCAGCCTGCACGGCACCGGCGTCGCCACCGACGTGGTCGAGGCCAGCGCCCGCGCCTGGCTGCGGATCGTGAATCAGGTCGTCGCCGGAATGGGCAAGAGCCGCCAGGTGACGCAGGCGTCGGTGTAGCGGCTGTGGCCTCCGCCCCACTGGGCCGGGTGAGGCCTAGGCCCAGCCGCTTGGAGGTGCGGCGGGGCGGAGCCCTGCATCGGGAGAAGAGTGGAGACGCGGTGAGATCACCTGTCGCCGCCTGCTGGACGGAAACCGTTGCGTTCCTGCTCACTCTGCTTCGCAGCTTCGCCCGGCCGCTCGGGTTGAAGAGTTCCCAAACCGCTCAACCGGAATCCATAGCAGAAGATGCTGGTGGATCGCTTCTGAGCGCGACCGGCAGGCGCCAACTGCGCCGGATCGCCAGCATCCGCAGGACGAGGCAGATCAGGCCGCCTCCCACGGCGGTGACGATGATCGGCATATCGAGCAGACGGCCGCCCACCACGACCGCCGCGCCAGGCCCCGTGGTTGCGGGAGAACAGGGCCGTCGCTCAGCTCAGCCAGGCCACGTGCAGGTCATGGCCGCAGGCATGGGAGACCGGCACGACCGGCACCGTGTTCCCTGCCGCGTCTGTGGCCGTCGCCGTTGCGCAGCAGGCCGACGACGCCCGTCTTTCCGACGCCGGTCGTCACCTCGTAGCCGTGGTCCGCCAGATGCCTCGCGGCCATCTCGGCGGTGCGGTGTTCCTGCATCGACAGTTGGGACGGCTGTGAATGTCCTTGTAGGTCGCCTCCAGTGTGGGCAGCAGATCGGAGAGACCCGAGAGAAGCTGCGTCAGGGCATCCGGTTGCGCGTCAGTCATGAAGGGTCCTCCCACAGGTCAGGCGCCGTTCGGCAGCGCCGACCGCAGCCAGTCCGCGGTGCTCACGGCCTCGGTCGTGGCCTCGTCGGAACCGTACGTGTAAACCCGATCCCTCGCCAGCACAACCGCGCGGGCGATCCCTTCACCGATGCCTGATCCGGTGGCCGTCCCATCCGTTCCCGGCCACCGTTGTGGTCCTGCTCGCGTCGCTCGGGTGGACCAGGTTTTGTCACTGCTGGGCCGGAATCCGTATGATGCGCCGCCCCCTTCTTCTCGCCGTTCTCTCACCCCCCCACCCTCTCCGGCGCCGTCTCCCCGCCGCCTACCCGCATGAACACCTCGTACAGCGCCAGCAGCAGCGCGGCGAGCACGGTGACCGACGCCCCGATCAGCTCCAGCCCGCCCCAGCGCGAGAGCACGCCCACCAGCGCCGTGAGGGCGGCCCCGCCCAGCCCGGCGGCGGCGACCTGAAAACCGATGGCGCTGTCGGCGTGCGCCTGCCCGACGCGCCCCGGCGTCAGGCTGATCAGCGAGGCGAAGATGGGCGCGAGGAAAAAGCCGATCATCATCAGTCCGGCGACCGAGAGGGCGCGGGTCGGCTCCAGCCAGAACAGCAGCGCCCCGGCGACGCTGGCGATCAGGCACAGCCGCAGCGTGCCCACCAGCGGCACCCGGTTGGCGACCGCCCCGAAGAGAATCCGTCCCACCATCAGGCTGCCCCAGTACAGGCTGACGAACAGCCCCGCCGCCGTCTCCGGCACCCCACGGCCCAGGGTCAGCAGCGAGTAGCTCCACTGGGCAGTGACGGCCTCGACCCCGGTGTACAGGAAAAAGGTCAGCATGCCCAGCCACACGACGGGGCGGCGCAGGGTCTCGCGCGTGCGGGCCGCCGGGACGGGCGCGGCGCTCTCGCCATCCGGTGCCGTTGCCGTCACCCAGCGCCGCCGGGTCAGGAAAAAGGTCAGCGCCAGGGCGAGCTGGGCGCCTCCCACGATCACGTAGCTCCAGCGCCAGACATTCCCCGACCCCAGCACCGCGGTCACGATCAGCGGCCCCAGGGTGGTCCCCAACCCGAAAAAGGCGTGCAGCCAGTTGAGCGTGCGGGCGCTGAAGTGTCTCGCCCCGTAGGCATTCAGCCCGGCGTCCACCGCCCCCCCGCCCAGCCCCGCCAGGAAGCCGAACGCCAGCAGCAGCGGCCACGCGGGCGTCAGGGCAAAGCCCAGCAGGGCCACGGCGGCGGCCAGAGTGGAGAGCGCGAGCACCGTTCCGATGGGCTGCACCCGCAGCACCCGCCCGCTCAAGAAGCTGGAGGTGAGGTACCCCGCCGTCTGCACCGCCGCGAGCAGCCCCAGCGCGTCGAGCGGCACGCCGAGGTCCCCCCGCATGGAGGGCCACGACACCCCCAGCAATCCGTCCGGAAGGCCCAGGCTGACAAAGGCGAGAAAGGCGAGCGAGGCGAGCAGCGGGCGCCGGGAGGCGGCGGGAGAGGGGGGGGTCATCGGCCCGCATTACAGCAGAGGCCGGGTGCAGGCCCCTCCAATGCCATCGGGACCGGTCCGGCTTCCGTTCGGTCCGTTCTCCCCGTAGCCGTCAGGTCCCTTTCCGCTCTCCTGCGAGCTGTGCCGGTCTGGCCGGGTGGAACCGGCCCGGCAAGTTCCAGAGCGAGGCGCGGGGGGCAGCGTACAAGGCGCCCTGCGCGGGGTCGCGCTTGCCGGTCATGCGCCGCAACAACAGCGGCCGCAGGAAGATGACGCCCGTCCGGGCGGCGAGTTCCAGCAGCACGCTGGAGTCCGCCCCGAACAGCAGCCGGGGCCAGTCGAAGGCGGAAAAGCCCGGATCGCCGGGGCACTCATGCGGGGCGCCGTTCGGGCGGGCAGGGAAGAGGAGCCTGGGTCGTCCCCGCAGGAGAGCGAACTGTTGCGGTCGGCCCGCCTGTGTTCCGGGAGCTTCATGGGGGCGCTTCCCTCCCTCCCAGGCGCCGACCGGGCGCGGCGCGGTAGCCTGGGGCACCGACACCGGGGAAGCACGGGAGGCGACATGACCAAGGCCGACGAACTGTACCGGACGCTGATTCTCGACCATTCGCGCCGCCCACGGCACCACGGCACGCTGGCGGCCCCGACCGTCACCCGGCAGGGCCTGAACCCCTCGTGCGGGGACCGCGTGTGCCTGCACCTGGGTGTGGAGGGCGGCGTCATCACGGGCGTCGCCTTTACCGGCTCGGGCTGCGCGGTGTCGCAGGGCACTGCCTCGCTGATGGCGGTGGCCCTGAGGGGGCGCTCGGTGGAAGGGGGCCTCGCCCTGGCCGGGGCCTTTGAGCGGATGCTGCGCGGCGAGGCGCCCGACCCGGCCCTGGGGGACCTCGTGGCCCTGCGGGGCGTGGCGCGGCTGCACGCGCGGACCCGGTGTGCCCTGCTGCCCTGGGAGACCTTCCGGGCGGCGGTGGGGGAACTCGGGGACGGCCACCGGTAGAGCGGAGCGCCCCCGCACACCCGCGAAAGGGGCGACCGTGCCGTGGCCGCCCCGCCCCGTGCGGGCAGCGGGAATCGAACCCGCCGGGGGACCGGCCTCCGGCCCGCTCGCACGTCCGTTGTTGAGAAGGTGGACGCCTCCCTTCGCCCTGCCCCCGGAAGATGCCCCAGCGGGCCAGGCAGGCGCGTTTGGCCGGGGCCAAGGCGCCTTGACCGGAAGCGGTGCCCGTGATGAGAGCGCGGCCAAGCGCTCCCACACGCGGCTCATGCGGTTCGTGTCCAAGCCGTCGCCCCGTCTGGGGCTTGGCTGAGAGCGGTTGAAAAGTGTCTGGGAGCGGGTGATGCCTCCTGGCCGTGACCGAATCGGTGCCCTCCTGGCAACCGTCACGTTCCTGCTCGCTCTGCCCCGCAGCTTTGCAGGTCCGCCCGGATTGAACAGTCTTGGTTCCTGCTGGGCCGGACTCCGTCTCACCCCGCCGCAGGTTCCTCAGGCCCCTGTCAGCTTCGTGGCTTACAACAGGAGCATGCGCAGCCTCACTGCCTTGATTTCCCTCACGGCCCTCGCCCTCGCGGGGGCGGTCGGTGCCCAGTCGGTTCCGTCTCCGGTGCCGACGGGCGTCACGTGGATATTGGCGTCGCTTCAGGAAGGCGGGCGGACCTTCACGCCCACGGGACCGGAGCGGCCCACCCTGCGGCTCGACGGCCGCACGGCCTCCGGCTCCACCGGCTGCAACACCTACCGGGGGGGGTACGCGAGCCGCGCCGACGTGCTGCGCTTCGGCCCGCTGGCGACGACCCGCCGGGCCTGTCCGGGGGCGGTGGGGGAGGGCGAGACCCGTTTCCTGAACCTGCTGCGGCAGGTGACGGGCTATGAGCTCAGCGGCCAGACCCTGACCCTCTTCGCGGGAGCCCGCGACCGCCTGCTGTTCCGGGCGGGAACACCGGCCCCGGCCGCAGGAGGCAGCGTGACCGAACACCGCCTGACCCTGGACGGAACGTGGCAGCTCGCGGGCGGCACGGCCCTGCGGCCGCTGGCCGGGAACGCGCCCAGCCTGACCTTTGCGGGGACCCGCGTGACGGGCTCGGGCGGGTGCAACCGCCTGACCGGAAGCGTGCAGGCGGGGGCGGGCCGGGTGACCTTCGGCCCCCTGGCGACCACCCGGATGGCGTGCGCCCCCGCCGTGAATGCCCAGGAGGCGGTCTTCCTGCGCTTCCTGACCGGGCCGTCCCTGCGGGCCAGCGTGGACGGCCAGACCCTCACCCTGACGGCGGCGAATGGCCGCACGCTGGTCTTCCGCCGCGTGGGCACCGCCCAGGAGAGTGGCCAGCCGACGTCCGCCGCCTTGCGCGGCCAGACCTACACCCTCACGGCCGTGGGAGGCCGGGCGGTGGCTCCGGCCGTCCCGCCCGTCACGCTGACCTTCGAGGCCACGCGCCTGAGCGGCAGCGACGGCTGCAACGGGTACGCCGCTCCCTACCGCCTCGACGCCGCCACCCTGGTCCTGACGGGAGAGCCGATCCGCACCCTGCGGGCCTGCTCCGAGCCGCCCGCACCCGTGGACCTGCCTGCCCTGCTGGCCGCGCGGCCCACCCTGACCGTCACGGCGGCGGGCCTGACCCTGCGGGCACAGGGCGTCACCCTCACCTTCACGCGCAACTAAAGGGGCCTCCTCTCCTGGCCGCGTCCCCCCGGCGCCTCCGAAAAGTTCATCCGCACCCACGTCACGGCTGTCCTCCAGGCGCCCCCTGTGGGACGGAGGGGGCAGCCGCGGCGATCTGCACGCCGCCGCCCCCGGTAGGCGCGTAGGTCTCACGGAACGTTTTGTGGCCTATGGGCTCCTCCTGTTGGGGAGCCGAGGTCTGCCCCTGCCGGATCGCCTCCCGGCCCCGGGGCCTGGGCCTCCGGCCGCCCGTGTCGTGGCGGGCGGGGGTGAGCAGGATTGCCGTCCACGGGGCGGCCCCGGGGTATCGTCCGGGGCGGCGCCTCGCCGCGCCCCCGACGTCCCCAGAAGGAGCCCCCATGACCCCCCCTGACCCCCTCCCCGCCCGGTTGGAACGGTTGCCCGCGCTGCTGGCACAGAGCGCCGCCCTGCACCGGCACCTCTGCCCCCGGCAGGTGCTGGGCGCCCGTGCGGGGCTGCTGGCCGGGGCGTGGCTGGAGCTGGAGTTTCCGCGCACCGACAAGCGGGTGCTGGTGTTCGTGGAGACGGACGGCTGCTTCGCGGACGGCGTGTCGGTGGCGAGCGGCTGCTGGTTGGGGCGCCGCACGATGCGGCTCGTCGACCACGGCAAGGTCGCGGCGACGTTCGTGGACACGCGGACGGGCCGCGCCGTGAGGATCGCACCCCGCCCCGACCTGCGTGCCCGGGTGCGGGAGGGCCGCCCGGAGGGGCAAAAGCGCTGGGACGCCTATATGGCCGCCTACCGGACCTGGCCCGACGAGGAGGTGTTCACCGTGCAGCCTGTGCGGCTGACCCTCGACCTCGCGGCGCTGGTCAGCGTGCCGGGCGTGCGGGCCGTCTGCGGCGCCTGCGGCGAGGAGATCATCAACGGGCGCGAGGTGACCGGACCCGGCGGGCCGCTGTGCCGGGACTGCGCGGGCGAGCGGTACTGGGAAGCGGGCTGAGCCCCGCCGGGTGGGGTCCGGCACGCGGGGCAGATTCGGTGAATTCTTGCCGTCCGGTCGAGTCCGCTTGGGCTAGCCTGCACCCCAGTCATGCCGGTGCCCCTTTCCCACACCGCCCTGCCTCACACCGTCGTCGCCGTCCCGGCCCGCAACGAGGCCGGGCGAATCGGCGGCGCGGTCCGTGCCCTCGCCGCGCAGGTGGGGGCAGGCGGAGCGCCGCTGGAGGGGTACGAGGTCTGGATCCTGGTGAACAACTCCACCGACGACACGGCCCGGCGGGCGGTGCAGGCTCTTCCCGCGGGTCGCCCGGTGCGGGTGCTGAGCTGCACCCTGCCTCCCGGCCGCGCCAACGTGGTGGGCGCCCGGCGGGCCGCGCTGGAGCTGGCCGCCGCCCGGCTGGGGGATGACCCGCAGGGCCTGATCGTGACCACCGACGCCGACAGCGTGCCCGCGCCGGACTGGCTGTGGCAGTTGCGCCGGGCCGCGGAGTCGGGGGCCGACGCGGTGTGCGGGCGCATCCTGCTGCGGCCCGAGGAACGGGCGCGGCTGCCCGGCCCGGTGCGGCGGGTGTACCTGCAAGACGCGGCCTACCGGCTGGCCGCCGAGCGCCTCACCGCGCAGCTCAACCCTGACCCCTTCGACCCCTGGCCCCGGCACCACCAGCACTTTGGGGCGAATCTGGCCCTGACCCTGCGGGCGTACCGCGAGGTGGGCGGCGTGCCCGACGTGCCGCATCTGGAGGACGTGGCCCTGATTCAGGGCCTGCGCCGCCACGACCTGCGGGTGCGGCGTACCCCGCACGCCCGCGTGCACACCAGCGCCCGCCTGGGTGGCCGCGTGCCGGTGGGCCTGAGCACCCAGCTGGCCGAGTGGCACGCGGCCCCGGCAGCGTGGCGGGTGCCCGGAGCCGCCGAGGTGGCGGCACTCGCCCAGGCCGAAGCGGCGCTCAAAGAAGCCCGGCGGCGGGGCTGGCACGCCGGGTTGCCGGGGCGCTGGCTGGCGCCGGCCGCCCAGCTCCGGGAAGCGCTGCGGGCACCCACCCTCGGCCTGGGGCTGGAAGCCGCCCACGCCGCCCGCCTCGGGGCCGGGCTGTGGCAGGAGCGCTACGCCCCGGTCCCCGTCGCGCGGGCGCTGGCCGAGGTGCGCGGGCAGCTTCAGGCATTCGCCCCCGGGCGGGTGCCCGCCGCCCATCCCCATTCCGGTTAAGCGGTGGGGCCACCGCTGAGGCTCCGGGGCGGGTGGGCGGCGGGCTCTGTTCAGGTTCCGGGCTTGCTCAGCACGTCCAGCCGGTAGTGCTCGTGGCGCTCGCCGCAGCGGTGGGTCAGGGAAGCGGGCGTGCGGCGCAGGGCGGCCCCGTGCACCGCGTCGCCCGTCTGCGGGTAGTCGGGCACGAAGGGCGTCCAGTGGACCAGGATCAGGTCGCCGCCGGGAGCGAGGCGCCCCGTCAGCACGTCCAGCACCTCTTCCAGGTCCCGCGTGCTGAAGTAGTACCCCACCTCGGAGAGCACGATCAGGTCAAAGGGGCCGGGAGGCGCCTCGGCGGGGAGGCGGCGGCGCTCGAAGGTCACGTTCCGGCGGTCCCGGTTGCGCTCGCGGGCGCGGGCGAGGGCCTGCTCATTCACGTCCACGCTCAGCAAAGTGTCTGCCCGCTCCGCCAGCAGGCCCGTCAGGACCCCGATGGAGCAGCCCACCTCCAGGGCGCGGGCGTAGCGTTCGCGCGGCAGGGCGGCCAGGGTGCGGGCGTACTTGGCGTGCTCGTACGCGCTGGTCTCGAAGTTCCAGGGGTCGGCGCTCGCGCGGTACACGTCCTCGAAGTAGGCGTCGGGCAGGGTCTCGTCGGGGGGTGTCATGCGGGGACCTCCTGGGGAGCGACCTCATGGTAGGTCTCGGTGCCGTTCAGCGCCCGCCCCACCAGGCTCGTGGGCAGGGAGAAGCCGCGCGGGTCGTCGGCGATCAGGCCGAGTTGGGTCCGGTGCGCCCGGATCGCCCGCCGCTTGGGGGCCAGCCAGGGGCGCACGTCCAGCGTGAGGGGCCGGGTCTCGCCGGGGCGGGGATGGTCGGCGGGGTCGCCGCGTTCCTCCAGCCAGACCGTATAGGCCAGCAGCCGGACACCGGGAAAGGCGCGGGCCGCCCGCAGCAGCGGTGCCCAGGCCGCCCGGTGGTCCGGGTGGGGGTCGCGTGCCCAGGGGAGGAGCAGCGTGCCCGGCGGGGCCTCGCGAAAAGCGGCCAGGGCGCCCCGGGTGATCGCCTCAGCGCAGGCGTGCAGCTCCCCGTCCGGCAGCCCCAGCGTCCGGGTCCGTGCGGCGGGCACGCCCAGCTCGGCCAGCCCCGCTTGCCACTCCGCGAGCCGCGCCCCGGCCAGCCGCTCGCGGGGATGGCTCGGGGAACTGGGGTGCGAGAGGCCCCCGTCGCTGAGCAGCAAGGCCCGGACCTCCCGCCCGGCGGCGCCCAGCGCGGCGATCAACCCGCCGCAGCCCAGCGCCTCGTCGTCCGGGTGCGGGGCGACGACCCAGACCGGAGCGGGGAGGCTGGCTGGGGTCAGCGTCTGGGCGCCCCTCACGCCTCCTCCCAGGGGTCCACGGTGCCCTCGGGGGCATCCAGCAGCCAGGCACCTGCCGCCAGCCGCGCCGCGTCGGGGGCGGGCTGGCGCAGGTACATCCGCAGGTCGCGCAGCAGCCGCTCGGTGGGCCAGGGCGCGAGCAGGCCCCGGGCACCGACCGCCCGCTCGGCGGCCTCACACGCGAGCAGGCAGGCGTCCTCGGCCGCGGTGCGGGCCAGGGCCACGTAGGCCAGCAGGGGTGCGGGGTCGCGGTCTTCCGGCCACGCCGCCAGCCGCCGCCCAGCCTCGCGGGTGAGGTGCCAGGCCGCCTCCAGCCGCACCGCCACCTCCGCGAAGCGCAGCCGCTGCACGTCGTCGCCCGCGCGGCCCAGCCGCCGCAGCACGGTCCGCGCCGAGGCGACCACGGCGTCGGCTCCGCCGAGTTGCACGGCCAGGAAGCGCACGGCGCCCCCACCGAACTCGGGCTGGCGGTAGTAGTCGCCGGGCTGCCCGATCAGGTCTTCTTCCCGCACCCGCGCCCCGGTGTACTCCACCCGGCCCGAGACGGTTGCCCGCATACCCAGCGGGTGCCAGAAGCGGAGGTCCGGCACCCCCGGCTCGCGCCCGGCGGGCAGCAGCACCATCACGCGGCCTTCCTCGGCCTCGGCGGGCAGCAGGGGCCGGGTGACGTGGCCCAGGCCGGAGGCGAAGGTCTTGCCGCCCGCGAGGATCAGGCCGCCCGGCCCCCGCACCAGCCGCAGCCCCGGCCCGTCCTCGGTGTTCCACACGCCGAACAGTTCCCCGGCGTGGGCGTCCCGCGCGGCGCGGGCGAGCTGAGCGGGCGTTCCGTATCGCCGGATCAGCTCCAGCGCGTTGACGTGGCCCTCGTACACCCGGCCCACCGGCAGGCCCGCGCGGCCGATCTCGCGCAGCAGCGGCAGCAGGGCCGCCCCCTCCACCCCCTGTCCCCCCAGCGGGGTGGGCAGGGTGGCCGTCAGCAGCCCCGCCTCCCGCAGGGCCTGAAAGGAGGCGGCGGGAAAGGCCCCGTCGGCGTCCCGCGCCGCCGCCTCCTGCGCGATGACGGCGGCCACCGGGGCAGGCAGGCTGGGGGGGGCAGAGGCTGACGGGCGCGGCGGCCCCGAAATCCGGTCACTCACCGGGGCACGATATGCCGGAGGAGGCCCCGGCGACGGTAGGGAATGCGCCAGCGCCGGGGACGGGGGAAGGCGCCCCTCCGCTCCCCGCCCCCGGCTTTCAGCCTGTGCCCTGGAGGACTGAAAGCCGGGCCGCGCATGATGGCGGCATGCCCCTCCAGGTGCCCGAGCTGGTGCTCACCGATCCCGAAGCCGCCAACGCCCTGGGCCAGACGGCCTTTCTGGGGCACTTCCGGGACCCCGCTTCCCCCAGCGAGGTCGCCCGCCTGCTGGGCATGCCCGCCAACCTCGCCCATCACCATGTCCAGAAGCAGGCTGCGGACCAGGGGTGAGGGGTGAGCCGGGAACGCGCGGTCTAGAAGGGGGGCAGCCCCGCCGCCGCTCGCTGCGGAGCCAGGATCAGGACCGCCAGCAGGGCGGCCACGGGCAGGCCCAGCAGCGGCCACCCCCGCGCCCAGCGGCCGCGCAGGAGCAGCACGAGGCCCGCGACGAGGCAGACGCTCAGGGCGGCGGGCCACAGCACGAGGCTGACCGGAAGGGTGAGCTGCGCGGCGACGGGCGCTTCGCGGAGGGTGAAGAGGGTCAGCAGGGCGGCCAGCACGAGCGTTCCCGCCGCGGCCCGCCCCAACGCGGGGCGTTCGGCCGACGTCATCCACCGCGAGCCCAGCGCCAGCCAGCCCAGGTAGACGAGCAGGCCCACTGCGAGGTAGGCGGTCACGCTGCTGCCGTGGGGTTGCCCCCGAGTGCGCCGAGCGGGAGGACGCCTGGGCCTGGAAAAACCGTCATGGTCTGGCCGCGAGACTACCGCACGCCTGCCCCCCGCCGCGGCGGGGTCGAGTCGGGCTCCCGTCTTGGGTGGACCTTCATGACCTTTTCCTGTTTTTCGGCGCTGGCGCGGGGCCGGAATACTGGAAGGCACCATGAGTGACACCACTGCCCAGAAGGTCGATTCCCGCCACTCGCCCAAAGGTCCCGACGGTCAGAAGTACCTCGTGAGCGGCAAGTCCCTCTCCATGCGGCTGTGGGAAGACCAGCAGCCCGGCGGGGGCGACGAGTTTCACACCCGGCCCTACGAGACGGTGGGCTTCGTGATCTCGGGCCGCGCCGAGCTGCACCTGGAGGGCTCCATGCTGCTGCTCGAGCCCGGCAACTCCTGGGTGGTGCCCGAGGGAGCGCGGCACCGCTACCAGATTCTCGAAGCCTTCACGGCGGTGGAGGCCACCCATCCCCCCGCCCAGGTCCACGGGCGCGACGGGTAGCGCGGGCGGAGGTGCCCCCCGGTTCCGGTTGTAGGACAATCCCCCTGTGACCGCGACCCTGTACACCGACCGCAGCGTGGACCTCTCGCCCATCGAGGAGAAGCTGGTGGCCGTTATCGGCTACGGCAACCAGGCGCACGCCCACGCCCAGAACCTGCGCGACAGCGGGCTGAACGTGGTCGTGGGCTTGCGTGAGGGGTCCGCCAGCCGCGCCAAGGCCGAACAGGCAGGCTTGCGCGTGCTGAGCGTCGAGGACGCCACCCGCGAGGCCGACGTGATCATGCTGCTGATTCCTGACGAGGCGCAGCCGGGGGTCTACGAGCAGAGCATCGCCCCCCATCTGGCACCCGGCAAGGCGCTCGCGTTTGGGCACGGCTTCAACATTCACTTCGGGCGCATCACGACACCGGAGGACGTGGACGTGTTTCTGGTCGCGCCCAAGGGGCCGGGACGGATGCTGCGGCGCCTATACGTGGACGGGAGCGGTCTGGCAGGGCTCTTCGCGGTGGCCCAGGACGCGACCGGGAACGCCAGGGCTCTGGCCCTCGCCTACGCCCGCGGGGTGGGCTGCACGCGGGTGGGCGTGCTGGAAACCACTTTCAAGGAGGAGACGGAGACCGACCTCTTCGGCGAGCAGGCCGTGCTGTGCGGTGGTGTGCCTAGCCTGATTCAGGCGGGCTTCGAGACGCTGGTGGAGGCCGGATACCAGCCCGAGGTCGCCTATTTCGAGACGGTGCACGAGGTCAAGCTGATCGTGGACCTGATCTACGAAAAGGGCCTGGCGGGGATGCGCCACTCCATCTCCAACACCGCCGAGTTCGGCGGCTACGTGACGGGAGCGCGGGTGGTGACCCCGGAAACCAAGGCCACCATGCGGGACGTGCTGGCCGACATCCAGGGGGGCCGCTTCGCCGAGCAGTTTGTCGCAGACGCGGACGCGGGCTTTCCCTCCATGGAGGAGCGGCGCCACGAGCTGCGCGAGCACCCCGTGGAGGGGGTGGGCGCCGACCTGCGAACGAAGCTGCCGCTCCTCCAGACCAGGGAGACCGAGGTCTGAGCCAGAGGTCGGCCGCCCGTCCTGGCCGGTGGGACAGCCTGGCCGACGGGGGTGGCGGGTCCTTTGGTGTCCGGCGCACACTCCGGGCATGAAGACGCCTATCCTCCCCGAAAAACTTCGTCTCCAGCGCCTTCTGTCCAGCCTGACCGCCCGTCCGCTGGTGTGGCAGCGGGGCGGTGAGGAGATCACGAGCCGCGCCCTCGTCGTGACCGAAGAGGAGGTCCGGCTGCACCACCGCCTTGAGGCGCAGAGCCGCGCCGAGCGCTACGCGAACTGACGCGGATCCCGGTTGAACAGTCTGTGTACCTGTTTACCCCGAGCGGACTGGCAAAGCGGCGAAGCAGAGAGAGTGGGAACACAACGGTGGCCGGGACCCGATTGGACGGAAACCGTATGACACGTGGAGCGGCGGCCCCCTGCCCCAGTCCGGCAGCGGCCGCCGCTTCATGTGTCCGGAGGGCCTAGTACCGGGCGAGTCCGGCCAGCCCGCCGTATTCCCTCACCAGCTTCTCGGCGTGGTCGCCGTGCACGCGCCGCACCTCCAGCCCGTAGAGTTCCTGCAACTGCGGCAGCACCTCCTCCAGCGTCACCCGCGTCATCAGGGCACCGTCGAGGGGGCTCTCCTGCACGTCCTTACGGGCGGTGAAGTACGGCACTTCCGGGTTGTGGCTGCGGTAAATGTGCAGGTGCGAGCCGTCCTCCGGGATGACGAGCTGGTACACGCGGCCCTGCTGCACCATCTCCAGCACGCGCTCCATTTCCATGACGCCCTGTTCCTGAAGCTGCTCCATCAACCGGGCCTCGTCCTGCCGGGCGAAGTCCTCCAGCAGGGGAAGCAGGCGCTCGGTAATTGTTTGTTCGGGGGCGCTGCCGGTGCCGACCTCCACGTTCGTCTCGCCGATCACCTCGAAGGGGGCGGTGGCGGGAATCTCGGCGCGGAACTCGGCGAGGCGGGCCACCGGCCCGACGAGGACCAGATGCTTCAGGCCACGGGCCTTCAGCTCCCCGGACAGGTTCCCCGCCGTCTCGTTGTAGAAGCGCTGCTGCAGGGCGTCGACGTGCCGCTGGTACAGCTCGGCGCCGCTGTCGCTGCGCGGCCCGCTGCCCTGGGCGCTGAAGCCGCTGCCGTCCTGAGCGCGGGCGGCGCCCGGAGCGCCGGGCACGGCAGTGGTCGACTCGGTGTAGTTGTCGCGCTCAAGGTCTTCGAGTTCGGTGTTGCGCCCCCGGCGCACCTCGCTCAGCTCGCCCTGGTCGAACACGAAGAGCCGCGCCCAGTCGCGGTCGACCGCCAGGACCCCGACGCGGGGCAGGGCGTGGGCCGCGTTCTCGACCAACGTCGGCAGGGGCCGCCCGAAATGAAAGCGCTCGGGCAAGTCGACCTGCACGTCGAAGCGTTCGTCCACCCCCTCGCCCAGCACATACACGGCGCTCTTGCCACGGGCCTCGCGGGCGCGGGCCACGTCGTCGAGCAGGCGCCCGGCGAGGGTGGGCGGCACCCCGAGGTCGCTGAGGGCGCTCTTGACGCGGGTGGAGAGGGCGTCGCCGTGGTTGTCCTGATCGGCGGGGTTGACGTGGACCACCGCCATCAGGACCGAGCCGTTCTCGGGCAGGCTGCGGATACGCTTGAGGTCGTCGGGCGTGATCATGGGGCCTCCTTGTCCGGTGAGGCGGGGTCGGGAAGAGGGAGTCACTGGAAATCCGCCCCGTCTGCTCCGACCCTAACGCGGCCCCCGGCCAGGAACCTGAGTCCCGCCTAAAGGGGCGTCGGCGGGGCCAGCCCCAGCGCCCGCGCCAGGTAGGGGGCGGTCCGGCTGCCGGGCGCCCGCGCCACCTCCCCCGGCGGACCCTCGGCCACGACCCGCCCCCCCGCCTCGCCCGCGCCGGGGCCGATGTCGATCACCCAGTCGCTGACCGTGACTACACCCAGGTCGTGCTCGACGGCGATCACGGTATGTCCCGCGTCCACCAGCCGCCCGAGCTGCCGGGTCAGCCGCTCCACGTCGGCGGGATGCAGGCCGGTGGTGGGCTCATCGAGCACGTAGACCGCGTGTCCGCGCCCGGCCCGCTGCAACTCGGTCGCCAGCTTGATGCGCTGCGCCTCGCCCCCCGAGAGTTCGGTCGCGGGCTGCCCCAGCCGCAGGTAGCCCAGCCCCACCTCGCGCAAGGTGTCCAGCGCCCGGAAGACCGCCGCGTCGTCCCGGAAAAACGCCCAGGCCGCGTCCACCGTCATGCCCAGCACGTCCGCGATGCTTTGGCCCCGCTCCTCGACCTCCAGCGTTTCCGCGTTGTACCGCGTGCCGTGGCACACCGGGCAGGGCGCGTACACGCTGGGCAGGAACAGCAGCTCGACCATCACCCAGCCCTCGCCCTGGCAGTGCTCGCAGCGCCCGCCCTTCACGTTGAAGGAAAAGCGGCCCGCGCTGTAGCCGCGTTCGCGGGCGAGTGGGGTCGCGGCGAACAGCTTCCGGACCTGATCGAACAGCCCGGTGTACGTCGCCAGGTTGCTGCGCGGCGTGCGGCCGATGGGCTTCTGGTCCACCCGGACGAGGCGCGTGAGGGCGTCCATGTCGCCCCCGAGGTGCGCGGTGGTCGGGGCGGGGGCGTCTTCGGTGTCCTCCTCCTCGGCCCCCTCGGTCAGGGTCTGCCCCAGCCGGGCGGCCAGTGTTTCGACGAGCACCTGGCTCACCAGCGTCGACTTGCCTGACCCCGACACCCCGGTCACGCTCGTCAGCACGCCCAGCGGAAAGCGCACGGACAGGCCCCGCAGGTTGTGGCGGGTCACGCCCGTCAGCTCCAGCCAGCCCGAGGGGGAGCGCGGCTCGTGCAGCTCGGCGGCCCCCTCCCGGAAGAGGTAACGGGCGGTCTGGGACGCCTCCACCGCCCGCAGGCCCTCCGGCGGCCCGCTGTAGAGAATCTCGCCGCCCCCCTCGCCCGCGCCCGGCCCCACGTCGACCAGCCAGTCGGCCCGGCGGACTACGTCGAGGTCGTGCTCGACCACAAAGAGCGAGTTTCCAGCGGTCTTCAGCCCCGCCAGCGCCGCGAGCAGCGCCTCGGTGTCGGCGGGATGCAGCCCGGCGGACGGCTCGTCGAGGACATACACCACGCCGAAGAGGTGCGAATAGAGCTGCGTGGCGAGGCGCAGCCGCTGAAGTTCCCCCGGCGACAGGGTGGGCGTCGAGCGTTCGAGGTGCAGGTACCCCAGTCCCAGGTTCAGCAGCACCTCCAGCCGCGCGACGAGGTCCCCGGCAAGCCGCTGCCGGGCGAGGGCCTGCTCGGGGTGGGCCTCGGCGTTGCCGCCGTGGTCCTGTTTCTCCGTGGAGGGCCGCAGCAGTTCGGCCACCTGCGCCAGCGGCAGGCGCGAGAACTCGGTGATGTCAAGGCCCGCGAACTGCACCGCCAGCGCTTCCGGCCGCAGCCGCTTGCCGTGACACACCGGGCACTCGGCGGCGATCATGTACTCCTGCACCCGCCGCCGCATGGCCGCGCTCTCGGTGTGGGCGAAGGTGTGCAGGACGTGCCGCCGGGCGCTGGAAAAGGTGCCCATGTAGTCGGGGGAGCGCTTCTGCTTCACGGCCCGCCGCGTCTCCTCGGGGCTCAGACCGGGGTAGACGGGCACGACGGGCTGCTCGTCGGTGAACAGAATCCAGTCGCGCGTCTCCGGCGGCAGCTCGCGCCAGGGCACGTCCACGTCGATGCCCAGCGTGACGAGGATGTCGCGTTGGTTCTGCCCGCCCCACGCCTGCGGCCACGCGGCGACCGCCCGCTCGCGGATGGTGAGGGACGGATCGGGCACCATCGAGGCCTCGGTCACCTCGTAGACCCGCCCCAGTCCGTGGCAGTGGGGGCAGGCTCCCTCCGGCGTGTTGGGGGAAAAGCCCTCGGCGTAGACGATGCCCTGCCCCTCGGGGTACTCCCCGGCCCGCGAGTAGAGCATCCGCACCAGATTCGACAGCGTGGTCACGCTCCCCACCGAGGAGCGGGTGCTCGGCGCTCCGCGCTGCTGCTGGAGGGCGACCGCCGGGGGCAGGCCCTCGATGGCGTCCACGTCCGGAGCGCCCACCTGATGAAAGAGGCGCCGGGCATAGGGCGACACCGATTCGAGATACCGCCGCTGCGCCTCGGCATACAGCGTCCCGAAGGCCAGCGAGGATTTGCCGGAGCCGGAGACCCCGGTAAAGACCACCAGCGCGTCGCGGGGAAGCCGCACCGACACGTCCCTCAGGTTGTGTTGCCGCGCCCCACGTACCTGCACGAACCCGGAATCCTCGCGCGAGAAGGTCATCGCCCCGCAGTATGGAGAGCCCCCCGCGCGGGGTGAGAGAGTCCCAAGGTTGGCTGAATTCAGTCTCGTGCCCGCGCCTCTCTTCTCAGGAAAATCCCCAGGAGAGCCGGACCCACGTCGCCTGCCTATCCCTTCCCTCGGATGTCGTCTCCAACGTGGTGACGCAGTTCCGGCAGGACTGCCCCCTATCCTCCCCGTGTGACGCCCCTTCCCGCTTCCCTGCACCGCGTCTACAGCGCCTACCCACCGGGGTTCTGGGTGCTGTGGTTCGGCACCATTCTCAACCGGGTGGGGGAGTTCGTGGTGCCGCTGCTGGGGTTCTACCTCATGGCCCAGCAGGGGCTGCCGGTCGCGCAGGTCAGCGTGATTCTGGCGATGCTGGGCGCCGGGCGCTTTCTGGCCGAGGGCTTCAGCGGGCAGCTCAGCGACCGGCGCGGCCCGGCCTTCACGATGAAGCTGGCGCTGGGGGGCGGGGCCATCATGCTGCTCGCCCTGTCCACGGCCGACGGCTTTCCCGCGCTGGTGCTGGGGGTGCTGGGGTTCTCGCTCTTCTCGGCGATGTACAAACCGGCCTCCAGCGCGGCGGTCGCGGACCTCACGAGCGGGGCGCAGCGCACCCAGGCCTACACGCTGTTGTACTGGGCCATCAATGTGGGGGCCTCGGTCGCGCCCGTGCTGGGCGGCTGGCTGGCCGGGCGCTCGTACCGGCTGCTGTTCTACCTCGACGCCGCGACGATGGCGGCCTATGCCCTGCTGATCGCCCTGTTCTTTCCCCGGCGGCCCCGCCCGACCCCCGCACCGGGCACGCGGCGACGGCTGCTGCCGCGCGACCGGCTGCTGGGGTTCTTTTGCCTGGCGACCCTGCTCTACAGCCTGACCTACCAGAGCTACAAGGTGCTCGCGCTGGTCTTCGCGCAGCAGGGCTATGCGCCCGTGCAGTACGGTCAACTGCTGGCGGTCAACGGGGCGCTGGTGATCCTGCTGGGGCTGCCCGTCGGCGGGTGGATCTCGCGCCGCAACCATCCCCGCTGGCAGGCGGCGGGAGCGGCGCTGCTGGGGCTGGGGTTTCTGGGACACGCCTTTGCCACGGCGCTGTGGCAGCACCTGCTGGCGGTGGCCGTCTGGTCTGTCGGCGAGATCGTCGCCTACAGCATCAGCAAGACCGTGATCAGCGAGCTGGGGCGGCCGGGGGAGCGCGGCACCTATATCGGGTTGGTCGGCAGCATGAGCGGCCTCGCCACCCTGCTCGCACCCCTGCTGGGGGGCCTGCTGCTCACGCGCCTGGGTCCGCAGACCATGTGGCTGGTGATCGCGGGGCTGGCCTTTGCCGGGGCCGCCCTGTACCTGTGGCTGGAAAGCGCGGTGCAGGAGCGCCGGGCCGAGACGGCGGCCCTGGAGCAGGCCCCTCTGGGCGGGTGACGGGACGGGACCTCTGCGGGGGCGCAGGGGAAAGCGGCTCCGCCGGAGGTGACCTGCACACCACCTCGACCTGAGCCCTCCAGCGCCTTGTGCCCTCAGGGTCCGCCCGTCACCGTGGGGACACCAACCTCCCCCGGCTGCGGGACGTGCGTGGAGAGGCGCAACCTCGACCGGACGACGTGCCCGCCCGCGTGGCCGGTGCCGGTGCCCGCAGCGGTCCAGCCGGGGGTGCGCCGACGTTGCCCCGGTGGGTTTGGGGTCGGGGGCAGTCCGCAATGTCATGGGCTTCGGCTCTTTTCTCCCGGGGCAGGGGAGGGCACCGGGCGCCTCTAAGAGAAAGCCTCCGGGCGGCCCCACCGCTGCCCCCTGGGGTAAACTGCATGACACGCTTCTGAACCCGCATGTTCGTCTGGGACTGGGAGGGGAGACGGCCCTTTCCCATGCCCGCAGGACGGGGCTGCCCTCCTCCGTCAGCCGCCCCGCGCCGCTTCCCTCCCGCCTTCTCCCGTTGACCGCGAGGACCGACTGAGATGAACCTCCGCAAGACCCTCCTGCCCCTCGGTGCCCTGGCCCTGGCGGGCCTCGCCCTCCAGTCCCGACGCGCCCGAACGGCCCCCAGGGTGCAGCCCTCGCCGCGCCTCCAAGACGGCCCGGACGCGGCCGAGCCCCTCGACGTGCTGATTGTCGGCGCCGGGCTGTCGGGAATCGGGGCGGCGCGGCACCTGCTGGACAAGTGCCCCGGCAAGCGGTTCGCGCTGCTCGAAGCCCGGCAGGCCGTTGGGGGCACCTGGGACCTCTTCCGCTATCCGGGCGTGCGCTCGGACTCCGACGTGTACACGCTGGGCTACAGCTTCAAGCCCTGGACCGGCCACAAATCGATCGCGGACGGCCCGGACATTCGCCAGTACATTCAGGAGGCCGCCGACGAGGCCGGAATCACGCCGCACATCCGCTTCGGGCACCGGGTCCGGGCGGCCGAGTGGTCCTCCGCCGAGCAGGGCTGGACCGTGACTGCCGAGCGCGGCGCGGAGGGAAGTCCCCCCGAGACCGTGACCCTCAGGACCAAGTTCCTGTTCCTGTGCAGCGGCTACTACAGCTACGAGGAAGGGTACCGGCCCGAGTTTCCGAACGAGGCGGTCTTCCAGGGCCGGATCGTTCACCCGCAATTCTGGCCCGAGGACCTCGACTATGCGGGCCAGCGGGTCGTGGTGATCGGCAGCGGCGCCACCGCCGTGACCCTGGTGCCCGCGCTGGCGGACGGGGGGGCACACGTCACCATGCTTCAGCGCTCGCCCTCCTACATCGCGGTGCAGCCGCTCGTGGACCAGACGGCGCTGCGGCTGCGGCGCCTGCTCCCCGCGCAGGCCGCGCACGGGGTGGTCCGCTGGCGAAACATCCTCACCAGCATGCTGCACTACGGCGTCGCGCGGCAGGCCCCGCAGGTGTTCCGCGACCAGCTCCTCAAGGACGCGGCGCAGCATGTCGGGGACACCTTCGACGCGCGGCACTTCACGCCCGCCTACCAGCCCTGGGACCAGCGCGTGTGCGCGGTGCCGGACGGCGACCTTTTCCGGGCGGTGCGGGAAGGCCGGGCGGAGGTGGTCACGGACACCATCGAGACCTTCACGCCGACCGGCCTTCGCCTGAACAGCGGGCGCGAGTTGCCCGCCGACCTGATCGTGACGGCCACCGGGCTGAAGATGAACGTGCTGGGGGACATCCGGTTCACGGTGGACGGCCAGCCGGTCGACGCCGCCCGGATGCTGGTCTACAAGGGCATGATGCTCAGCGGCCTGCCCAACTGCGCCTACGCCTTCGGGTACGTGAACGCCGCCTGGACGCTGAAGGCCGAACTCACCCAGGACTACGTCTGCCGCCTGCTGAGGTACATGGACCGGCACGGCTACGGCATGGTCGTGCCCCAGGCCGACCCGTCCGTCGTGGAGCGGCCGCTGCTGGGCTTCACTTCCGGCTACGTCACGCGCAGCGCCGCGCTGCTTCCCAAGCAGGGGTCGCGCAGGCCCTGGCAGGTCCACCAGAACTACCTGCGGGACAAGGCCACCATCCAGCTTTCGCCCCTTGAAGACGGCGTGCTGAGCTTTGCCCCGGCCCGCGTGCCCGCCCCCAGCTCGCGGCCGGGCGGAGCCTAGCCCGGTCGGCCCTCCCCGCCCCGGAGGGCCACCGGGCCGGAGGGCAAGGCCTCCGGTTCGGGCAGGCTGAAGTGGAAGGTGGCGCCCTCGCCGGGCTGACCCTCGGCCCACACCCGGCCGCCGTGCCGCTGCACGATGCGCCGCACGGTCGCCAGCCCGATGCCCGTGCCCCCGAACTCCTCCTGGCGGTGCAGGCGCTGAAACACCCCGAACAGCCGGTCGGCGTAGCGGGGATCGAAGCCCGCGCCCGAGTCGCGCACCGAGATCACGGTCTCGCCGGGGCGCCGCTCGCCCCAGACCTCCACCCGCAGCCGCTCCGAGCGGGCGCTGTACTTCACGGCGTTGGACAGCAGGTTGGCCAGCACCTGCCGCAGCAGGTCCGGGTCGCCCCGCACCTCCGGCAGCTCGCCGACCACCCATTCCACCTCGCGGCCCGCCACCTCGGCCTCGGCCTCGGCCCGCACGCTCCCGAGAAGGCGGCGCAGGTCCACCCGCGCCGTGGCAGGCTCCTGGCGCGACAGGTGAGAGAACCCCAGCAGCGCGTCGATCAGGCGCCCGGCCTGCGCGACCGCCTCGTCGATCACGTCCAGGGAACGGGCCGCGCGGGCGGCGTCGCCCGTCTCCACCGCCCGGCGCAGCATTCCGGCGAACCCCGCGATGTGCCGCAGCGGTGCCCGCAGGTCGTGCGACACCGTGTAGGAAAAGGCCCCCAGTTCCTGGTTGGTGGCCTCCAGGGCCTGCCGCTGGCGGCCGAGTTCGGCGGCCACCGCCGAGCGCTCCAGCGCCAGCGAGAGGTGCCGCGCCGCCGTGCTCAGTACCGCCCGGTCGGTCGCGTCCCAGGAGCGGGCGCCGAACAGCGCCACCGAGAACACGCCCTGGGGTTGCCCGCCCACCAGAATCGGCACGGTGGCGGTCGCGCCGATATGCCCGGTCTGCCCGGCCAGCCCGTCGGTGTCGGGGGCATAGGCGTCCTGGTAGTAGGCCTGCCCGGTGCGCCACGGCTGCGTCAGGTTGCCCGCCTCCCCCAGGGGCAGTCCGGCGTCGAGGGCCGCTTGCAGCGCCGGGTTCCCCACGTCGCCCGTCTGTGCCCGCACCCACCAGCGGCCCCCGCGCGGCTCGTAGTAGACGGCGACCCCCGGCGGCAGCAGCGTCAGCACGATCTGCTGGGCGCGGCGCACCAGCGCCAGCGTGTCGGTCTCAAAGGCGAGGTCGCGGGCGAGTTCGGCGAACCCCTCGAGCGCCCGGGTCCGCGCGTGCAGCTCGGCGTTGCGCTCCTGCAAGACCCGCGCCGTGCCCGAGCGCTCGAAGGCCAGCCCCAGCCCCCGCGCCACGCCCGCGAAGACCGCCCGTGCCCGCGCCGTCCAGGTTGGGTGCGTCACCGACGCCATCGCCAGCAGGCCGCGCGGCTCGCCCCGGACCAGGTAGGGGCACAGGGCCACCGCCAGCGGCCCGTCCGGTCCCCCGCGCCCGCCCTCCACGAACTGCACCCCCCCGGCGGGCCACTCGGGCCGCTCGGCCGCCGCGCCCTCCAGCGCCGAGTGCATGACCTGCGGGCACAGCTCCCCCGCCAGGGTGCGGGCCTGCCAGTGCCCGCCTTCGAGCTCGTAGTACCCCACCCCCACGCCCCCCTCGACCGCCCCGTGCAGCACCCGCACCGCCTGCCGGGCCAGCGCGGGCAGGTCCGTCTCGGTGCCGACCCGCTCGGTAAAGGCGGCGAAGGCGGCGGTCGCGGCCCGCTCTTCCTCCAGCCGTCCCAGCGAGGCGGTGCGCTCGGCGGCCAGCGTGAGGCCGTGCGCGACCGCCTCGAACACCGCCCGGTCACGCGGCGTCCAGTGCCGCGCGGCCCTCAGCCCCGCTGTGAGCAGACCGCGCCAGGTGCCGTCCTGCGCGACGGGGAAAAAAGCGGCGGCGCCGTACTCCGGAGTGCGGGCACCGACCTCGCCGCCCCGCTGCGCCCAGGCCTCGACATACTGCGGGTCCGGGCTCGCCGGGTCGGGCAGCAGGTCACGCAGGGCAAAGCCCCGGCGGGCGAGGTCGAGCGTCTCGCCGCGCAGCTCCCCCGCCCAGGCCCGGGCCTGCCACCGCTCGCCGCCAGGCTCGTAGTACACCGCGCTGCCGTCGCCCAGTGCCTGCACCAGGGTGTCGACCGCCCGCTGCGCGAGCCGGGTGAGGTCCGTCTCGGCGCCCGCCGCCCCGGTAAAGGCGGCAAAGGCCGAGAGCGCGTCCGATTCCGCCTGCAACTCGGCCGTCCGCTCGCGCTCGCTGAGGTCGGTCATCCCCCCGATCATGCGCGTCGCCCGCCCCCCCGCGTCCCGGATCACCTGTCCCCGGTCGAGCACCGTGGCGTAGGACCCGTCCCGGCGCCGAAAGCGGTACTCGTCGCGCCACTCCCGCGCCGTGCCCGCGATCACCGCGTGAATCCCGGAGACGACGCGCCCGCGGTCGTCGGGGTGCAGGTGCTCTTTCCACCAGCGGTCGGTGGGCTCGACCTCCTCCGGGGCGTAGCCGAACAGGGCAAAGGCCCCCTCGTTCCAGACCACGCTGTTGCCCGCGAACTCCCAGTCCCAGATCGCGTCGTTGGTGACGTTGGACAGCACCCGGTAACGCTCCTCGCGGTCGCGGGCGGCCCCGGCCTGCCGGGCACGCTCCAGCGCCAGGGCGCCCTGCCCGCTGAGGGTCAGCAGTGCGGAGCGCTCCGCCTCGTCGAACTCGGGCGCGTGGTCGTAGCTGTAGGCCAGCACCCCCAGCAGCTCCCCCCGCGCCCGGAGGGGGAGCACGGCCGCCGCGCGGGTGCGCTCGGCCCGCAGCGCACCGGGATAGTGGCGCCGGAAGTCCTCCTCGCGCAGGAACCGCGCCTCCCCGTCGCGGGCCACCACTGCGGGCAGGTGCGGCCCGTGCAGGGCGACGTTGCGCCAGGCGCCAGGCACCGTCAGCCCGGTCCGCGCTGTCTCGCGCAGTTCCTCGCCTTCCAGCCGGTACAGCACCGCGCTGTAGGCCCCCAGGGCCTCCCGTACCCTGCCGGTCAGGACCCCCGCCACCTCCTGCGCCGTGACCGCCGCGACGAGGTCCTGCGCGACCCCGGCAAGAGCCTCGGCCCGCGCCGCCGCCAGCCGCCGTCCGGTCACGTCCCGGTAGTGCACCCCCAGGCCGTCCCCGTCGGGAAACACTCGCACCTCCAGCCAGCGCCCCAGCGGCGCGAACAACTCCTCGTACTCGGTGAGCGTCGCCTCGTCGCGGGCACGCCGCAGCTCGGTCTCGAAGCGGGTGCCCCGCGTCTCGGGAAAGACCTCCCAAAAGACCCGCCCCAGCAGCTCGGCGGCCCCGCGCCCCAACAAGCGCAGCCCATGCGCGTTGATCAAGGTCAGGCGCCAGTGTTCGTCGAGGGTGAAGAAGGGGTCCGGCAGCGACTCCAGCACGCGGCGCAGGTCGGCTTGGCTAGGGGAGGAGGGCGTGGTCATAGGGCGGGCGGCCGGGCCGTGGCCCGCACTGTAGATGAGTCCGTTCGCCCGCGCAAAGTCGGCCTCAGGATTTTCTCAAGAACCCATGAAGGCGGGGAGCGCCCCCGCGCCGGGCGCCCAGGGTCCCTCGCGCAGGCCAGTGCCGCCCGCGACTGACGGGCGGTGCCCACGCCCCTCCCCGGCCGCGGCGCCGCGTACTCTGGGAGGCGATGACTGCCGACGCCCGAACCGACCGCATGACCGCTTTCGCGCAGGCTGTGATGGCCCTGATGGTGGCGCACGGGGTGGCGTTCCTGCGGCCCCAGGGCGGGGGCGGGGCGCTCGGCCTGACCGAGAGCGGCGAATTTGTCACCCGCGACCTCGCGTTCGAGTTCCTGGCCCCCGGCGACCACCGGGCCGCCGCCGCCGCGCTGGGCGTTGCCCCCGTGCCGGGGAGCGGCCCGCGCGGGATGGCCGACATGCAGGCCTTTGTCCGGGCGGTGGGCCGGGTTTACGACGAGTACGGGGTCCAGAGCCTCGACTTCGGCCCCGGCGCCCGGCTGGGATTCCGGCCGGGTCCCTCGGGCATGACCTTCGTCACCGAGGGGGTCGCCCTGACCCTGCGGCGGGAGGCGTGAGCGCCCGGGAATCCCTGCGAGCAGGGGGGGCGGCTTCCTCCCGCGTCGGCCCATCTCCGGCCGTCGACGGGCGTGGCCCCAGCGCGGCGAAACGCCCGCAACGCCCCCCCGCGCGGGGCCTCGGCGGCGGTGGGGAGGCGCCCGCTATCCTGGGGCGCGGCCCCCATGTGGGCGCCCGCACGGCCCGCCGACCTGCTGCCCTTCCCCGCAGGCGTTCGCCCCAGAACCCTAAGGAGCCCCCATGTCCAGACTGTTCGCCCTGCTCAGCCTCTCCCTGCTCGGCAGCGCCCTCGCGCGGCCCATCGTGGTCGGCTCCAAGCTCGACCCCGAGGCGCAACTGCTCGGGCAGATGATCCTCCTGACCCTCCAGAACGCCGGGCTGGAGGTCGTCGACAAGACCACCCTGGGCGACACCAGCGTTAACCGCAAGGCCCTCCTGGCGGGCGAGATCGACATCTACCCCGAGTACACCGGGAACGCCGTGTACCTCTTCCCGAAGGCGAAGATCAGCCCGGCCGTCAGCAAGAATGCCGCGCAGATCTATGCCCAGGCGAGGCGGCTCGACGCGGCCAACGGCATCACCTGGCTGAAACCCGCCAACGCCAACAACACCTGGGCGCTCGCGGTGCCGCAGACCCTGGCCCGGCAGCAGAAGCTGTCGTCGCTGGCCGACCTCGCCGCGTACCTGAAACGCGGCGGGACCCTCAAGGTCGCCGGGTCTCCGGAGTTCTTCGGCAGGCCCGACACCATGCCCGCCTTCGAGCAGGCTTACGGCTTCAAGTTGAAGGCGAATCAGAAACTCGTGCTGGCCGGGGCGACCCCGGTGCAGACCCAATCGGCCGCCGCACGGGGCACCAACGGGGTGAACGCGGCGATGGCCTACGGGACCGACGGCACGCTGGGCGCCCTGGGACTGGTCGTGCTGAAAGATCCCAAGGGGGCGCAGCCCGTCTACCAGCCCGCGCCCATCATCCGCACCGCGACCTTGAAGGCGTACCCGCAGATCGAGGGGCTGCTGAACCGCGTCTTCGCCACCCTGGACGGCAAGACCCTGCAGATCCTGAACGGCCGCATCGCGGTCGAGGGCCGCAGCGCCCGTGACGTGGCCGAGGGGTACCTGAAAAGCCGGAAGCTGCTGAAGTGACGCCCCCCGCCCGTCTTCCCGGCGGGGCCGAGGGCCTGATCCGGCTGGGGGCCGCGCTGCTTCTGATCAGTCTGCTGCTCCCCTGGCTGGAGCTGCGCCCCAACCGGATCGCGGCCGGGGTGCCGCTGCCTCCGGGCGCCTGGGCCTGGGCAGGAGCGGCCCTCGCAGCGGCGCTGCTGCTCGCGGCCCGCCGTCCCGGTCTGGCGGTGGGGCTGGGCAACCTCGCGGTGCTGGCGGGCGTGGCCGCATTGGGGCAGGGGTCGGCCGCCGCGCTCGCCGGGCAGCTCCCGGTCGCCCGCGTCGCCGCCGGGGGCGGCTGGTGGCTGTGGCTGCTGGGGAGCGCGGTGGCCCTGTGGGGCGCGGCCTCCGCGAGGCGGTTCCGCGGGTGGGCCTGGGCGTGGCTGCCCGTCACGCTGGTGTATGTGTCCCTGGGCGGCCTGGCCTCCTGGTCGGTGTGGCAAGAAGGGCAGGTCGAGGCCGCCCGGCTGGGGCAGGAACTCGCCCAGCATGTGCGCCTGACGGCTGCGGCGCTGGGACTCTCCGCCTTGATCGGTGGCCCCTTGGCAGTGTGGTCGGCCCGGCGGCCGGGAGCGGGGCAGATCGTCCTGGCGGTGACGGGCGGCATCCAGACCCTCCCCAGCCTCGCGCTGCTGGGGCTGCTGATCGCGCCGCTGGGGGCCTTGAGTCAGGCGGTCCCGGCCCTGCGTTCGCTGGGCGTGAGCGGCATCGGGACCGCGCCCGCGCTGGTGGCCCTGACCCTCTACGCGCTGCTGCCCGTGGTGCGCAACGGGGTGGCCGCGCTGCGCGGGGTGGATGCCGGAACGCTCGACGCGGGGCGCGGCATGGGCATGACGCCGGGCCAGCTCTTCTGGCGGGTGCAGCTTCCGCTGGCGCTCCCGGTCTGGCTGGCGGGGCTGCGGCAGGCCACCGTCCTGCTGATCGGCGTCACGGCGGTGGCCGCCCTGATCGGGGCGGGCGGGTTGGGGGTCTACATCTTCCGGGGGCTGAACGCCTCGGCCCCCGACCTGATTCTGCTGGGGGCGCTGCCCGCCTGCCTGCTGGCGATCCTGGCAGACGCCGCGTGGCGGGGCCTGGAGGGGGA
The DNA here is from genome assembly GCF_024171495.1 of Deinococcus sp. HSC-46F16. NCBI lineage: Bacteria > Thermotogati > Deinococcota > Deinococci > Deinococcales > Deinococcaceae > Deinococcus > Deinococcus sp. HSC-46F16. The sequence continues at coordinate 199,671 of NZ_JALJZW010000003.1, read as the reverse complement.
GCTGGCCCGGCGCCTGGGGCTGCCGCGCGGGGCGGGGACGGTGGCCCCATGATCGAACTGCACGGCCTGACCAAGCGCTACGGCGACACGTTCGCGGTGCGGGACCTCACCCTGACCTTTCCGGCGGGTACCGTGACTGCGCTGCTGGGGCCGTCGGGCTGCGGCAAGACGACCACCCTGCGGATGATCAACCGCCTGATCCTGCCCACCTCCGGCCACGTGCGGCTGGCCGGGCGCGACACCCGCGAGCTGAGCCCCGAGGCGCTGCGGCGCGGCATGGGCTACGTGATTCAGCGGGTGGGCCTCTTTCCGCACCTGTCGGTCGGGCGCAACGTCGCCGCCGTGCCCGAGCTGCTGGGCTGGCCCGCCGCGCGGGTGCGGGCGCGGGTGGACGAACTGCTGGCCCTCGTGGGGCTGGAGCCGGGCACCTTCCGGCACAAGCGCCCCGCCGAGCTGTCGGGCGGGCAGGCGCAGCGGGTGGGCGTGGCGCGGGCGCTCGCCGCCGACCCGCCCGTCCTCCTGATGGACGAACCCTTCGGGGCGCTCGACCCCATCGCGCGGGAGGCCCTGCAGGGCGAGGTGCTGGAGATCCAGCGCCGCCTCGCCAAGACGGTCGTGCTGGTCACCCACGACATCCCGGAGGCGCTGCGGATGGCCGATTTCGTCGCGCTGATGCACGCGGGCGAACTCGCGCAGCTCGGGACCCCGGACGACCTCGTGCGCCGCCCGGCCCGCCCCTTCGTGGCGCAGTTCATGGGGATGGACGCCGCCCTGGAGCAGCTCGGCGGGGTGCGGGCCTCGGCCCTGGCCCGGCCTGGCGACGCCGACGGCCTGCCGCGCCTGCCCGCCGGGGCGGACGCCCGCACCGCGCTCGCGCTGATGCTGCGTCAGGGCACCGACGGGGTGGCGGTCGTGGGGGAGGGGGGGGCGGTGATCGGCGTCATCGGGTTCCGCGACCTGGGCCACGACCCCCGCTCCGGGGGAGCGTGAGGCGCCGTCCCTGGGCCGCGCTCGTCTGGGGCCTGCTGCTGGGGCTGTGCCTGTGGCCCGGCATGCTGCCGCCCCTGCTGGCCCCGCTCGCCGGGAGCGAGGCCCCGGCCCTGGAGGTGCCGCTGTGGCGCCTGACCGCCGAGCACCTCGGGCTGGTGCTGCTCGCCGAGGCGCTCGTGCTGCTCGTCGCGGTCCCCCTGGTCCTGTACGCCACGCGCCCCGGCCGCGGGGCCGTGCTGGGGCTGGTCGAGGCCCTGGCCGGACTGGGGCAGACGGTGCCCACCCTGGCGATTCTCGCGCTGGCGGTGCCGCTGCTGGGCTTCGGGGTGGCCCCCACCCTGCTGGGGATGGTGGTGTACGGACTCGTCCCGGTCGTTTCCAACGGCGTGGCGGGCTTGCGCGGGGTGGACCCGGACGTGCTGGACGCCGCGCGGGGCCTGGGCATGACCGCCGGGCAGCGCCTGTGGCGGGCAGAGGTGCCGCTGGCCCTCCCGGTGTGGTGGGCGGGGGTGCGGACCTCGCTGGTGTTCGGGGTCGCCACGGCCACGGTGGGCGCGGCGCTGGGGGCCGGGGGGCTGGGCCGCCCGATCATCGACGGGCTGTCGCAGCAGAGCACGGCGCTCGTGCTGCTGGGCGCCCTGCCCGCCGCGCTGCTGGCCCTCACGCTGGACGCCCTGCTGGGGTGGGTGGCCCCGGAGGAGGGGTGACAGGCTGGAGGCCGCCTCTTGCTGAGGCCCGCCACCGCCTGTTCCGGGATGGCCGGGCGCTGTCCCCCCCCGCCCGCCCCCAATTGACCCGGAGCGCAGGAGACAGGTTCTCAGGAGGACCGACCATGACCCTCTGGACCGCCACAGGGCGGAGGACAATGTGAGCGGCGAGCGGGTCCTGCGCGGCCACCTCGTGCTGCCGGGGGGCGTGGTGCCCGGCGAGGTGTGCTTCGGCCCCCGGCTGGAAGCCGTCACCCGGCTGCCGGACGCCCCAGACGATCTCCTGATTCTCCCCGGCTTTATCGACACCCATGTCCACGGCGGGGGCGGCGGCGACACGATGGACGGCCCCGGCGGGATCGCGGTCCTCGCGCGGTTCCACGCCCGCTGCGGCACCACGACCCTGCTGCCCACCACGGTCACGAATCCCTGGGAGGCCGTGCGGGCGGCGCTGCGCGGGGTGCGCGAGGTGATGGACGCCGGGGGCGTGCCCGGCGGGGCCGACGTGGTGGGCGCCCACCTCGAAGGCCCCTTTATCAGTCCCGGGCGGCTGGGAGCGCAGCCGCCGCACCCCCTGCTCCCGGCCCCGGAGCGGGTGGCCGAGGTGCTGGCGCTCGGCGTGGTGCGGGCCGTCACCCTGGCTCCTGAACTGACGGGCGCGGCCGGGGCGGCCCTCGCCTTCGCCCGCGCCGGGGTCCGGGTCGGGATCGGGCACACGCGGGCCGACGCCGAGACGGTCACGGCCTGCCTGAACGCCGTCCACGCCGCCGGGGGCCGCACCTGCGCGACCCACCTCTACAACGCGATGGGCGGCGTCGAGGGGCGGGCGCCCGGCCCGGCGGGGGCGCTCTTGGCCGACCCCCACGCCTTCGTGGAAGTCATCCTCGACGGCCACCACGTCCACCCCACCAGCTTCCAGCTCGCCCGCCGCGCGGCGCCCGGTCGGGTCCTGCTGGTCAGCGACGCGGTGCGGGCGGCGGGGCAGGGGGAAGGAGAGAGCGACCTCGGCGGTCAGCGGGTGACGGTGCGGGTGGGCCGCGCGACCCTGCCGGACGGCACCCTGGCGGGCAGCGTGCTCACGCTGGACCGGGCGCTGCGCCACGCGCTGGGGCTGGGGGTCTCCCTGCCCGAGGCCAGCGCCATGCTCAGCGCGGTCCCGGCGGCCTCCCTGGGCCTGACCGACCGGGGACGGCTCGCGCCGGGCCTGCGCTCGGACCTCGTGGTGCTTAGCCGGGCGCTGGAGGTCCGGCAGGTCTACGTCGCCGGACAGCCTGTGCTGGGGGAATGAGGCGGGGACGGGCGGCCCCCGGCTCAGAAGTGCTCGACCTCCGCCGCCACGTCGTCGTCCTCGACCGCCACGTAGCGCCGCGTGGTGTCCACGCTGCTGTGCCCCAGAAAGAGGCCCACCCGCGTGAAGTCCCGGGTGGCCCGGTACAGCCGCGTGCCCGAGTGCTTGCGGGCGGCGTGAAAGCCGCGCCAGGCGTGCCCGTGCCCCGCTTCGCGGAACGCCCGGCGCAGCCGGTAGGCGGCCTGCGCGTAGGTCCAGTCGAACAGCGCCCCACCGGCCGACACGGGCGGGAGCCCGTCCAGTGCCGCCCGCGTTCGGCGGCCCAGCGGCACCCGCCGGACCTTGCCCCCCTTGCCGCGCACCGTCACGCTGCTGGCCCCCACGTCGCCCGCCCGGAGCCCCAACGCCTCCCCGACGCGCAGGCCCCCGTGGGCACACAGCAGCAGCAGGGCCGCCAGCCGGGGCTCGCAGTGGCCCAGCACGGCGTCGATCTCCCGCTGGTAGGGCGGGTTTTTCACGATGCCCGGCGTGGGGTCGGGCGGCACGTGGGCGTCCTCGAACGGTTGCGCCTCCGTCGCGCCCGCCCAGCGCAAGGCGCGGTAGAGCGCCCGCGCCCCGGCGACGTACTGCGCGACCGTCGCCGGGGCCAGCCCCCCCGTGCGCCCCCGCCCCCGCGAGGGCCGCAGTTGCAGGTGCGCCACGTACCGCCCGCCGTCTCGCCGTCCGGGCCGCAGGAGCATCACCCCGCTGTCCTGCGCCCAGCGCACGAATTCCCGCACCGCCAGCGCGTAGGCCTCCAGCGTCTTGGGGCTGCTCCGCGCCCCCTTGCGGCTGGCCGCCGTCATGTATGCCAGCGTGACCTGCACCAGCGTCTCGGCGTCGTAGGTGCTCGCCGCCTCGACCGCCCGCACCCGCAGCGCCTGATCGCTGAGGCCCGCCAGGGCCAGGGGCGTCTCCGAACGGACGAGGGTCACCGGCGCTCCGCCGCCGCCGGGGAGTCAGCGCGTGACATGGCTTCAGTGTAAAGCGGGGACGGCGGCGGTCGCCGGGGGTCCGCCGCCGTCCCCGCACGGGCGAGCAGCGCGGAAGGAGGCGGTGGGCTTTGCGCTGGCCGCAACCTCGGGAGCTCCTGTGCCCGGCAACCGTGTTCGTCGCGGCTGCGCCGGACGCCGTGCGAGGCCCGCGAGGCTCCTGGGCACGGACCCCCAGCCACGGCCCCCAGGTCGGGGCAGGGGAGAGGGGCACGTGGACCTGACAATGCTTCAGCGGGCGCACAGGCCGCTGCGGTAGAATGGGGTCTCCCACCGCCACCGCCGCCCCCCAGGTAATCCATGACCCATGACTCCTCCCCAACGACTGAACTTCACCTGGCCTCCCCCGCGACTCTCGGAGCCCGCCTCCAGGCCCTCGAAGCCCAGGTGCTGGAGCTTCAGTCGGCCCTGAGCCAGGCCCAGGCGCTGTTTCAGCACAGTCCGGGAGCGGCGCTGCTGCTCACCGAGCAGGGCCAGATTCTGGACGTCAACGCGCGGGGGGCCGCCCTGCTGGGGACTTCCCCCTCGGTCCTCCAGGGCCGGAGCCTGAACCGGTTCCTGGAGTCCTCTTCCCGGACCTCGTTCGCTGTGGTGCTGGCACAGGTGTTTGCGGGGCGGGGGCGGCAGACCAGCGAATGCCAGCTGCTCCGGCCCGACGGCGAACTGCTGGACGTGGCCCTGGAAGCCGTGCTCCACGTCCGTGAAGGCCAGGCGCCCCAGTGCCACCTCACGCTGACCGACGTGACGGCCTTCAAGCTGGCCCACCGTGCGCTGTGGGCCACCCAGCAGGCCCAGGCCACGCAACTGCAAGACCAGGGCCTCAAGCTCCGGGCCTTGCAAGAAGAGTTCGAGCAGGTCGTGCTGAAGTCGGGGCAGGAACTGGACCACACCCTCACCCGGGCGCAGAGCTTCCTCACGCTCGCCCAGCAGCAGCCGGACCAGCCGGGGCACCTGCTGCATGTCCGGGAGGCGGTGGAGCAGACCCGGGGCCTGGTGTCCTCCATGAAGCAGTACATGCAGGTGCGTTTCTTGCGTGCCCGGATGCGCCCGGTGGACCTGGGGCGGGTCCTGCGCGAGGTGCTCAAGGATGTGGGAGACCAGCTCACCGAGCGCGGGGTCCAGGTCACGGCCATGCCGTTGCCGACCCTGTACGGCGACAGCCAGGCGTTCCAGATCATCCTGCACGAGTACGTGCACAACGCCCTGAAGTTTACCCGGACCTGCGAGCACGCCCGGGTGCGGGTGCGGGTGCAGGAGGACAGCGCCGAGTACCGCATCGGGGTCGAGGACAACGGGGTGGGCTTCAACATGCGCCAGAAGGACCGGGCCTTCGAGCTCTTCGGGCGCTTGCACGCCTCGGGCCTGTACGAGGGAACGGGCCTCGGGCTCGCCCTGGTGCGGCGGCTGTGCGAGCGCTTCGGGGGCCGCGCCTGGGGCGAGGGCAAAGTGGACCAGGGGGCGACGTTCTGGTTCGCCTGGCCCAAGCTTCCCGCCGAGAAGTGACGTCGGCGGCCCGTGCTGGCCGACACGTTCGGCCTTACGGCCCAGGGTTGTCCTGCCGGAAAAGAGCTTCGAGTTTGTTCACCAGTTCGTCCCTGGGGAACGCCAGGACGACTTTGCCGCGGGTCCGCAGCGCTTCGGCCCACGCCCAGCCGCCATGCCGGGCCAGGATGCGCCTCACCTGCGAGAGGCCGCTGCCCTCCAGCAGGGGGACACTCTGATCCGTCCGCACCGCGAGGTCAAAGAGCGTCGCGGCCTCCTCGCCGGTGAGGCCGAGGCCGTCGTCTTCCACCATGATCTGCACTTCTCCCTCCACCTCCTGGCTGCCCACGGTCACGTACCGCGCCCCGCGCGTCTCACTCAGGGTGAAGGTCGTCAGCACCTCCAGCGCTTGGCGCAGCAAGGCCCGGTCTGCCCGCACGATGGGGAGGGGGTCAATCAACCACTGCACCTGGGCGCCCCTCGGCGTGGTGGAGGCCTCGGCCCGCACCTCCTCGAACAGCTCTCCCAGCGGCAGAAGTTCTTTGGTCACGCCCCGCTGCTCGAGCTGGGCGAGTTGCCGCAGGTCCTGGGCGATCCCCCGGAGCCGCGTCACCTCGTCGCGGAGGGCCGACGGATCATAGGAGGACAGGGTGTCCAGGGCCTCCGGACCGAAGGGGCGTCCGGGGTCCAGCGCCTGGCCCAGCCGCCGGGCCGGGGCTTCCAGGTTGTGGGCGGTACGGGTGATCACGTTGCCCAGTTCGGCGTTCAGGTCCGCCAGACGGCGGGTGCGCTCGGCCACCCGCGCTTCGAGGTCCGTGTTCAGCGCCCGCAGATCGTGAATGTCGGTGGCCGCGCCGTATATCCGGACCACCTGCCCGCGTTCGTCCCGGACCGGGAAGATGTTGACCACGAACCAGCAGTACTCGCCGTCGTGGCGGCGGATGCGGTGTTCCTGACGCAGCGCTTGGCCTGCCTGGGTGGCCTGCCGGTAGCGCTGCGCCGACAGCTCACGGTCCTCGGGGTGGATGGCGTCGGCCCAGCCCCAGCCGGACGCCTGCTCGGAGGTCTGCCCGGTGTACTCCAGCCAGCGCTGGTTGTACCAGGACGTGAAGCCGTCCGGCTGGCTTTCCCACAGCAAGTCAGGCACCAGGTTGGCGACGGCGCGAAACCGCGCTTCCGAGGCGCGGCGGGCTTCCTCGGTGCGGGTGCGCTCGACGGCAGCCCAGGTGCGCTCGGCGACCTCCTCGACGAGCGCGACCTCGGCCGCCGTCCAGCGCCGAGGCTTCTCGGTGGCCACCAGCAGCGCCCAGACCGGATTGCGCGTGCCCTTGCGCGCTGAAGCGACCATCAGCGCACCCATCCGCAGCGCGGCGAAGCCCCGTCGGTCCAGCTCGGAGAGCGCCGGGTCGGTGGCCGTGTCCCCCAGCACCAGCGTCGCCCTCTCGACCTGCGCAAACGCTTCGGGGAAATCGGACAGGGTGAGCACGCCCTCGACCGGAGCCAGGTCCGGGCGCCGATACTCCGGCCCGATTTCGGCCAGGTCACGGTCCTTATTGACCTGCGCGACATAGGCGCGGTCGAGGTGCAGATGGTCGGCGAGCAGGCTGACCGAGGTCAGGGCGATGGCGCGAGCGTCCACCTCCGTGCGCAGCCTGTCACTCAGCGCCAGCAAGAAGGCCTGGCGCTCCTCGCTCGCCCGCAGAATCTCCTCGGCCCGTTTGCGCCCGGTGACGTCGTGGTAGAAGATGCTCAGCTCATCCCCCGCACGCGGGTACACGCTCACGGCGAACCACCGGCCCAGCAACTCCGTGTATTCCTCGAAGGTGACCGGCTCGCCGCTGTCGATCACCCCGGTGTAGATGGAAAGCCACCGCTCCAGGTCGGTCTTCGGGAGCACCTCGGACAGCCGCCGCCCCAACACCGCCCGGCGGTCCAGGCCCGTCTGCTGTTCCAGCGCCCGGTTCAGCTCCAGACACCGGAGGTCCACGACGTGCCCGGCCGCGTCACGCATGACACCGCAGACGGCAAACCCCTCCGCCATCGCATCGAACAGCGTCCGGTATTTCTCTTCCGACGAGCGCCGCGCCTCCTCGGCGCGGGCACGCTCGATGCGCGGGAACAGCCTGCTGGCGACCTCCTGGACGAGTCTGGTCTCGGGCTCCGTCCACGGCCGCGCCCGGCTGTCCGCGACCGCAAGGTAGGCTCTCCATCTTCCGTCCTGGCTGTACGGAACGGCGACATAGGCGCCGATCTTCTGGGCGGCCGCCCCCGCCCTCAGCTCCGCCGTCGCCGCCGTGTCACCGGACAGGTCGTTCTGGGCGTCGTTGATGACCGACGTTTTCCCGGCGCGGAGGTTACTTAGCCCGCCTTGCGACATGAAGCCGTCGATGGGATAGGTCCCCAGAACGGTCGGCACATCCAGCGCATGCCAGAAGTGGCGAACGGTGACCTCGGCGCGGTCCTCGTCCACGTCCACGTAGTGGTAACAGGTCAACCCCAGGTGGGCCGCGAGTTTGGCACCGACGGTGTGGACGAGTTCTTCCTCACTGGAGGGCTGGCTGAGGTCCCTGGAAATCTCCATCAACAGTTCCTGGTTCGCTTCGCGGCGCTTCCGCTCCGTGATGTCGGTGAACAGCACCGCGACCCGGCGGCTCCCCTCGCCCCCCAGTCGGAAGATGTTCAGGTCGAAGACGCGCCCGAGCGTAAGTTCATGCTCCTCCACCCGGATCGCCTCGCCCGTCTCCACCGCCCGTCCGTAGAGTTCGGCCCATCGTGGGTTTGGTCTGCCCAGCAGCTCGGTGGCGGTGCGCCCGACGGGGTACGGCATCCCGGTGTGCCGCAGAAACGCGGGGTTGACGTCGAGGAACAGGAAGTCCGCCCAGCGCCCGGCCGCGTCCGCCATGACCTCGACGACCGCATACGCCTCGTCCATCTCGGTGAACAGCGCACGGTACTTTTCCTCGTTCGTCCTCAGGGCGGCCTCGGCCTGCTTGTGGGCGGTGATGTCGCGCACCGTGCCCTTCATGCGCCCAGGGCCACCGGCCTCACCAGGATCCACCCGGCCCTGCGCCATGATCCAGCGCACCTCACCGTCCGCGCGGTGAATACGGCACTCGAAGTCCCAGCGTCCGGCGCGGGCGATGGCCTCCTGGAAGCGGGCATCCACCCAGTCCCGGTCCTCGGGAAAGACATGGTCCAGGAACATCTCGTAGGTCCACTCGGGCAGGAGCGTCGCGTACCCGAAGATGCGGTCGTGCTGCGGCGAACGCCAAGCGTCCAGCGTGAGCAGGTCCAGTTCCCACGCGCCGATCTCGCCCGCGTCCAAGGCCCGGGCCAGCCGGTCCTCGCTCTCGCGCAGCGCCGCCTCGGCCTGCTTGCGCCCGGTGACGTCCCGCATGACCGCGAGCAGCCGGGGGCCGGGGCCGCCCTCCACCCGCGTCACGAACATGTCGAGCACCTTTCCCTGCGGCGCCGACTCGCGCTCGACGCGCAGAGGCGCTCCCGTCTCCAGCACCCGGTCGTAATCGTCGTACCAGGCCTCGGCCTCGTCGGGGAAGGTGTCCCGGATGGATTGGCCGCTCAGGTCCGGGACACCGAACATCGCCTGCATCGCCGGGTTCATGGCAAGGTAGCGGTAGTCGCGTCGTCCGTCCGGCCGGGGGGGCAGGCGCTCGAACAGGCAGACCCCCTCGTCGAGCGAGGTGAACAGCGGGCCGCAGAGCTCCTCCAGCCCCGTGCCCCGGCCCTGCGGCTGGAAGCGGGAAAGGGGGCGGCCCGCCAGCAACCCGGCGACCGCGTGGCCCAGGTCCCCCGGTGCCAGGGCGTGGCCCGCCCCCCCGACCCGCCCCCCCGCGTTCGGCCTTTCGGCCGGGTCCAGTTCCAGCACCGTGCCGCCCACACCGCGCAGGGCGCGTGCCCCCGCGGCGCCGCCCCGGTCCGTCGGGAGGACCGCCAGCGTGCGCTCGCCGAAGCTGACGGCCAGCGAGGCCAGCAGCCGGTCGAGTGGGCGCTCCGCAGCCAGGTCGCCCTGCGGCGGCGTGACGGCGCAGCGCCCCCCCGGCCGCACCTCCAGCACCGCGTGCGGGGGAGCCAGGTAGACGCCGCCCGGTTGGAGCAGGGTGCCCTGGTCGGCGCGGCGCACGGGCAGAGGGAGGTGGCGGCTCCATTCGTCCAGCCGCAGGACTGCTCCTCCCGGAGGCGGCACGAGCAGCACGGCGGGCCGGTGGGCAGGCAAGGCCGCAAAGACCGCCGACAGCGCCCCCACCCCTTCGGCAGGACAGAGCAGGACCAGCACGTCGAAGGGGGCCGCGCTTGAATCGGGACGCACAGGCATAGCTGCACCGCAGTGTAGGGACGTGCGGGCCACGGCAATGTAGGGCCGCGTTCAGGAGCACTTACGAACATCGGGGAAAGGTCCCCATGCGCGTGATGGTCAGATGTACCACCCGAAGGCCGGGTGTGCCCGGGCTGAGAGCTGACCCTTTCACTCGAGACTTTGCCGCCCCGCTCGCACGGCGCTCACCCACACCCAGACCACCACTCGCGTTCACACTAATCTGTCTTAGTGTGAATTCTTGACTGCTCCCCTTGGACTCTTTCATGCTCAGGCGCCAGGGCGGCAGCCACCCCCTGGGCGAGCCGGGTGGAGCGTTCCAGGTTGGCCTGGCCGGTCTGGGCGCTGAATCCGGCGCTGTGGGTGGAGTGCACGTGGTCGCGCAGCGAGGCGCGGCGCAGGTCGCCGGGAGGCGCGTAGGGCACCCCGGCCCGGCGGCAGGCGGCGTGCAGGGCCGCCCGCAGGTCGCGCTCGATCTTGTAGGGAAACACCTTGCCGCGGGCGAACAGCCCCCCGGCCTGCTGGTGGAGTGCTTGCAAGGCCCGGAGTGCGGCGTCACTCAGGCGCGTGACGGTGTGGGGCCGCAGCGCCGCGCCGGTGCCCAGGTCAAACTCCTCCCACTGCAAGAGCAGCAGCTCACGCACCCGGTAGGCGTGCTCGTCGATCAGGACCAGGGCGGCGTGCAGCGCGGGATCGCCGCGCGTGGCCGCGTGTAGGGCCACGACCTGCTCCCGGCCCAGCAGCGGCACCCCGGCCCGCTCCCCGGGGGGGCGCCGCAAACCCTCCAGGGGGCTGCGCTCGAGAATCCCGGCCTGAATGGCCTGCTGGTAGATGGTGCTGAGCAGGGACAGCCGCAGCCGGACCGTGTTGGCCTTGGCCTCCGGCCCCCGGTGGTTGAGCCGGGCCGCCCGCAGCAGCCAGCCGTGGAACCCCTCCGGCGGGGCAAGCAGGTTGATGCCCTCAGCCGCCGCCTCCCTGAAAATCAGGCTCAGCAGGGTAAACGCGGTGCTGGGCGGCACAGGAAGCTGCTCGCGCACCTGGGGCAACAGCTCGTCCAGCCGCGCCTCCTCAAGCGCGGCCCGCATTTTCGTCGCGCGGTGATCCAAAAGGTCCATGAGGCAGCATACCAGATAACCGACGTTAATAGACAATCCCCTGTCGAATGCCTTTCTCTCTACTTGCTTCATTGCTTTTCTTCCCCTCCCCTACTCGAGCCAACTCCCTCCGCCCCAGCAAGTGCCAAGGCAAAAACTCCAGCACCCTTCATTCAGCTCCGGCCACCGGGTCAGCGACTGCTCTCGCTGATCAGGCAATGGCCTTGACACCACTGGATCATCATGTAACAGTTCATGTGTCATGAGCTTGGACAGCCGACTCTCCAGCGTGCTCCATCTGCTGCTGCACCTGATGGAATCCCAGGAGGCCATTCCATCCGGACGGCTCGCCACGGCGCTCAACAGCAACCCGGTCGTTGTGCGCCGCACGATGGCCGGTTTGCGGGACGCCGGGCTGGTCAGCTCCGAGAAGGGGCATGGGGGCGGCTGGCGCCTCGCCTGTGACCCGGCCCGGACCACCCTGCTCGACGTGTACCGGGCGCTGGGGTCGCCCACGCTCTTTGCCATCGGCCACCGCTCCCAGAACCCGACGTGCCTGATCGAACAGGCGGTCAACGTGGCCCTGGACGGCACGTTGCGGGAGGCCGAGGCCCGGATCACCGCGCGGCTCCAGACCCTGACGTTAGCCGCCCTGGCCAGCGACTTTCACTCGCGCCGTCAACTCTCCCTCTGCGCCCCCCAGGAGAACCCCCATGCGCTATGACGCTCTCATCGTCGGCGGCAGCTATGCCGGACTGTCCGGCGCGGTGCAGATTGCCCGCAGTGGTCGCCCCGTCTGTGTCCTCGACAGCGGAAGGCCCCGCAACCGCTTTGCCTCCCACTCGCACGGCTTTTTTGGTCAGGATAGGCAGTCTCCCCGTCAGATGATCGCCCAAGCCCGGGCCGACCTCGCTCAGTATCCCAACGTGACGATGCTGGACACCCTGGCGGCCCAGGCCCGGCGTGACGGGGACGCGTTCGCCGTCACCCTGGCCTCTGGCGAGACCCTGCACGCCCGGAAGCTGCTGCTGGCCTACGGCGTGGTGGACCTGTTACCGGACCTGCCGGGTGTGGCCGAGCGTTGGGGACAGACGGTGCTGCACTGCCCGTATTGCCACGGCACGGACGGTCGCCTGATCCGCGTGGGTGCCCTGTTCCTGGCCTCCCGCATCCGCCCGGCGAGTGATCTGGCCGAGCAACTGGGGTGCACCTTCGTGGACGGCCCCCAGGGACCGCTGATCCAGACGGACGCGGGCAAACAGACCAGCGTGCCGGGCGTGTACGCAGCGGGCGACCTCACGCCAGGTATCGGCAACGCCTCGATGGCGGCTGCCGATGGGGTCCTCGCTGGGGCTTCCCTGCACCAGTCTCTGATCTTCGGGCCGCTTTCGGCGCTGGAGCGGGTCGCCTCAGCCTGAGCGCAGCCCACACCACCCTGTTGTCTCTCGGGACGTGCTGCGGGCCGCGTTTGGCGGTTCGCTGTGGCGTGCTTCTTCGACCACTCGACCCTCCGGAGGACCCAAAATGAATGAGCGAACCGAAGCCCCTTCTCTTTCATCCACCGCCCAGGCCTACTGGGAGCAGCGCTACCGCGACCACCCCCGGCCCTGGACCGGGCGGCCCAACGCCATTCTGGCGCGGTGGGTGCGTTCCTTGACGCCGGGCACGACCCTGGACCTGGGATGCAGCGAGGGCAACAGCGCCGTGTGGCTGGCCAGGCAGGGCTGGCGGGTCACTGGCGTGGTCATCTCGGCCACAGCCCTGGAACGCGCCGCCCGGCACGCCGCCGACACGGGCGTGAGCGCCTGCACCTCCTTTGAACAGCACGACTTGGAGCGGAGCTTTCCAGCAGGGCAATTCGATCTGGTCTACGCGCTCTACCTGCAATCCCCGGTGGCCTTTCCCCGAGACGCAGTGCTGCGGAGGGCGGCCGGGGCGGTCCGGCCCGGCGGGCTGCTGCTGGTGATCGAGCACGCCTCGGCGCCCTCCTGGGTGAGGGAGTCCAAGGTCGAGTATCCCAGCGCACAGGAAGCCCTCGGCGCCATCGGCCTCGATCTCGGCGGGTGGGACCTCGTCTTCCTGGGAACTCCGGAACGCCCGGTGACCGAAGCGGCCAGTCCGGACGGGCAGGGAGGCACCATCAAAGACAACATCATCGTGCTCCGGCGGCGGGGACGCTGAGCGGGTTTCCTGCCAGGCATACAGATTTGCTTCCATCGCTGAAACCGCCAGGACAGCCAGGCGCGTGCTCACGCTTGATCAGGGGGAGCAGGTCTACACAGCATCAGGGACAGGGAACCGGCCCACGCCGGTGTAGGCAGAGGAGACTCGGTGAGGCCCAGTCCACGCAGTCGGGACGCTGCTGGTCACGCGGGCGGAGGCAAGAGCCTCTGCACAGAGACGGGGGATGATTTGCGCGGGGCGGGGGTCAAGCTGGTTTGTCTATTAACGCTGATTAACTGTCTGGGGCGTGGCGGGGACAGGACCTTTGGGGACTTCCTCTTTCCGCAGCAGGGCACGCCACACCCCCACCCCGCGCCGCCGTACCCCGCTGCTAGCCGGAGCGGTCTTCGTCGCCGCGCTCGTGGCCTAGATCCATCTCCCCCGGCGGGGCAGCTTTCCCGCGCGGAGCAGGCGCGGGTCGCGGCCCCGCCGCCCGCACCCCCCTTCCGGCCCGGCGAGCAGGTGCTGGTGCTCTCGCCGTACCCCGACGACGAGACGCTGTGCTGCGCGGGAACGATTCAGCGGGCGCGGGCGGCGGCGTGGCTGGGGGTGCCCCCGGAGCGCACCTGGATGCTGGGCTACCCCGACGGCGGCCTGCTGCGGCTGCTCACCACCCTACACCGGGCAGGCGCTGGAGGCTGACCAGACACGGGTGCTGGACCAAGTGCGGCCCGACCTCGTGCTCGCGCCCCAGGACTTCCACCCTGACCGCCGCACCCGGGCGGCTCGGCCACCGCTGTCAGCAGTGGCCGGACCAGTTGAAGGGACGCTGTTTCTCCCTTCAACCCAACGGGGCACCGCAGTCAGACTGGCGCCCACTTCGGCGGGGACGGGGCCAGTTCCCCCGCTCTTCGCCTCCCGGCAGCAGGTGCGCGAGCGCAAGCGGAATCGCGGCGTCCCAGCCCTGGGGGTGGCAGGCGGCCGGGTAGGGCACGGGGGGGCCGTCGTCGCGCCCGAAGCCCGCGAGCAACTCACTGAGCCGGGCGTCCGGCGCCCAGCGGGCCGCGTCGAACAGGGCGCGGGCGACCTGCGCCGCTTCCCGGTGCAGGCCGTAGCGCCCGAAGCCCAGGGCAGCGGCGGCGGTGTCGTGCGGCCACACGCTGCCGTTGTGGTACGAGACCGGGTTGTAGCGCGGCTCATTCACCCCCAGCGTGCGGATGCCCCAGCCGCTCCACAGCTCGTCGCCCAGGGCGGTGCGGGCGACCATCGGGGCGAACTCGGGCGGGATGATGCCGGTCCAGAGGGTGTGCGCCGGATTGGACACGAGCACCCGCAGGGGCCGCTTGTCGCCGTTCAGGCCGTGGACGTAATAGCCGCGCTCCGGCCACCAGAAGGCCCGCTGGAAGGTGGCCTGCAGGCAATCGGCGCGGCCCTCCCACTCCCCGGCCCGCTCCGGCTCGCCCAACAGGCGGTACATCCGGGCGGCGGCGAGGTAGGCGGCGTAGGCGTAGCCCTGCACCTCGATCACCGCGACGTGGCCGCTGGCGTCCTTCCCGTCTTCCGTGAAGGTGGAGTCGCCGCTGTCTTTCCACACCGCGTTGGTGATGCCGCCGGGGTCGGGCGTGTACTCGATCAACCCGTCGCCGTCGGGGTCCCCGAAGGTGGTCAGCCAGGCCAGGGCCGCCTCCCAGTGAGGGCGCAACTCGCCCGCAAGGTCGGGCCGCTCGCGGCTGAGTTCGCCCACCAACCATACGAACAGCGGTGTGGCGTCGGCGGTCGCGTAGTAGGGGCGGTGGGGCGTGCGGCCCAGGCGGGTGAGTTCGCCGACCCGTTCCTCGTGCAGAATCTTGCCGGGCTGTTCCAGGGTGACGGGATCAAGTTTGGTGCCCTGCCTCGCCGCCAGGTACCGGGCGACCGTCACGGCGAGGTCCGGCAGATACCGGTGGGTCAGCAGGGCGATGATCAGGCTGTCGCGCCCGAAGGGGGCCACGAACCACGGCAGGCCCGCCGCCGGAAAGGGACCAGCCCCCGTCTGAAAGCTCAGGCTGCGCAGGTCCTGCACGCTGCGCTCCAGCACCCGCTGGTCCCGGGGGTCGGGCAGGGTCAGCGGCACGCTCAGGGCGGCGTACTCGCGGGCCAGCGCCCCGGGGTCCCCCGGCGTGGGGTCCTCGTCTCCCTGAAGGGGAAAAACACTGACCTGCACGTCGGTGGTCTCCGTGATCTCCCAGGTCAGGGCCTCGCCGTCCCAGGTGGGTTCGGGGGTCGCCTGCACGAGCGTGCGGCAGCGCAGGCCGTCCCCGGCGGTATAGGCGAACTCCACCCCTCCCGGCACCGGGCAGGTCCGCACGTCGCGGGGGCCGATTCCTCCCGGCCAGCCGCGCACCTCGAACATGTCGGCGAAGTCGGCGCCGAGGTGCAGGCTCAGGCGGCGGGCTCCCGGCTGATAGAGGGTGACCCGCAGCCGGTCGCGCAGTTCGGTGCCGGTCACCGTGAGGTCGCGGGTAAGCCCAGCGTGCATGGTGTAGCCCACGTCCGCGTTGGCCGACTGCCCACGCAGCCAGAAGGGCCAGCGCTCATGCAGCACCAGCGGGTGGGGACGCTCGCCGCCCAAGCGCCACTCGTAGCGCGAGAGAAAGCGGGTGTCCCGGCGGTAGAGGCCGCTCTCGCCGTGGGCCACCTGATAGTGGTGGTCGCCCACGAGGTACAGGTCGTTGTCTTTCAGGACGGTGCGGGTGCTCAGCATGGGCCTCTTTCGGGGGTGGGAGCGGAAACTGGGAAGGAGGAAGCCTCAGCCCTTGACGGCGCTGTCGGCCCCGGTGTCCACGAAGTACCGCTGGAAGATCACGAACACGATGATGACCGGAATCGCGCTGAGCACGGCGCCCGCCAGGATCAGGCCGTAGTCGCCCTGCCCGCCGTACAGCTCGCGGAAGTTCGACAGGCCGACCGTCAGCGTGAAATCGGTGTTCTCGCGCAGAATCACCAGCGGCCAGAAGAAGTCGTTCCAGGCCCCCTGAAACTGGGTGATCGCCAGCGCGACCAGGGCCGGACCCGCCTGCGGCAGCATCACCCGCCAGAAGGTCGTGAAGGGTCCCGCCCCATCGATGGCCGCCGATTCCTCCAGCTCGCGCGGCATCCCCTCGAAAAACTGCTTCATCAGGAAGACGCCCGCCGCCGCGACCAGCCCGTTCAGCCACAGGCCCCAGAGGTTCAGCAGCCCCAGGTCGTTGAGCAGCACGTAGTTGCTCACCAGATTGACCTGACTGGGCACCATCTGCGCGAACAGCACAAAGGCCAGGAAGATCAGCGTCTTGCCGGGAAAGTGCAGCCGCGCCAGGGCGTACCCCGCCAGCGAGCAGAACACGATCGCCGCCGCGACGCGCAAGAAGGCGTAGAAGAAGGTGTTCAGCATCCAGGTGAAAAAGAGGCTGCGCCCGGTCGCGGGGTTGGCGGTCTCGTTGAAGGCGCGGCGGTAGTTGTTGAAGGTGTAGCCCAGGATGCCCGGCGTGACATTGCGGTAGGCCAGCGAGCGCCCGAAGTTCTGCTCGTCGGAGGGCGGCAGGGTTCCCCCCACCACCGCCTGCCCGCGCTGCACGTCGATCTGGAGGGGCGTGCGCTCGAAGAGGGGGCCGCGCAGGAAGTACGCCCCGCCCCGCTCGACCAGTTCGACGGGCTGGTACTGCGACAGGGTGTACTGCACGGCCTGGGCCTCGGGGGTGTCCAGCGTGAGGGGCACTGTCCGGCCATCCTCCAGGGTCGCGGTCAGGCGGTCGCTGGGGGCACCGAGCTGCGCGGTCACCACCTGCCCGGTCTGCCGGGTCAGGGCCGGATATTCCACCGTGACCCGGTACGAGCGCACGTCACCGCTCGTGCCGGTGGGCGTCAGCGAAAGCCGGGCGAAGTCGCGGGCCTGCGCGAAGCGGGTGATGCTCACCAGGCTGACGGGCTGGTAGGGAAACAGCGCGGCGGCGGGCGGTGTCGGCGGCGTGCCGCGCGGGGAGCGCACCTGCACGTCAAACTCCACGGTGCGGCCGGGATACAGCCCGCCCTGCCAGCCCCCGCCGCCCCCCTGCACGCCGAGGTCGTAGGCCGCGCCGATGAAGCGGGCGCTGAGCTGCGGAATGATCAGCCGGGGCGGGTACTCGTTGGGATCGTCCTTGAAGCTGCTCAGCACGCCCATCAGAAAAGGCCCCAGAAAAAAGAAGCTCATCACCAGCATGAAGGCGTAGAGCCACCCGGCCCGTGCCCAGCGGCGGCGGGCCAGCCAGCGCTCGCCGGTGTCGGTCACGCGGGCGCGGCGCGGTGCGGGAAGGACGGTCATGGTCGCCTCCGAATGGGCGCGGAGTCCATCAGCGCACCTCCGAGGGGAAGAAGCGCCGCTGCACGAAGACCATCGCCAGGATGATCAGCGCGAGGATGATCGCCGCCGCCGCCGCCATGTTCACCGGGGCCGCGCCCGCCTGGAAGGTGTTGGTGTACACGTAGTAGGCCAGCGTGATCAGCGTGTCGCGCGGCGCGGCGGCCCCGATCACCGCCACCTGGTCGAACATCTGCATGGTGCCGATGAGGCCCACCGTCACCACGTAAAAGGTCACCGGCCGCAGGTTGGGCACCGTCACGTTGACCAGCTTCTGCCAGGGCGTGGCCCCGTCGATGTCGGCGGCCTCGTACAGCGCCCCGGGAATGTTCTGGAGTCCCGCCAGGAAAAACAGCATCAGCGTGGGCACCGTGGTGAAGGTGTTCTGGATGACCACCACCAGCAAGGGGATGCTCAGGACCCGCACGCCGCCCAGCGTGACCCACTTGTCCGCGAAGTACTGGTAGTCGAAGGGCGGCACCTCCCGCCCCCAGACCACCCCCAGGAACACCAGCGCCGCCGTGACCACCCCGGCCCCCAGCGCACTCACGGCGGCCAGCGCGGGGTCGAACCACCCGGCGGGGTGACCGGCGCGGCGTTCCAGCCACACCTGCACCACCTGCGCGACCACCAGCCCGATCAGGAAGGTCACGATCAGCGGGGCGTAGGCCTGCGCCTGCGTGATCAGGTAGTTGGCGACCCCCCGGCGCTGAAAGAGCCACAGGAAGATCAGGGTGATCACCACGCTGCTGGTGATGGACGGCATATACCACGCCGCGCGGAAAAAGGCCATGCCGCGCAGCCGGTTGTTCAGCGCGACCGACATCAAGAGGGCGAAGACCGTCTGGAGCGTTGTGGTGACCAGCGCGAAGATCAGGCTGTTGGCGAGCGCCCGCCGGAAAGACGGGTCGGCCAGCACCTGCGCGTAGGGCTGCGGCCCGATCACTTGCGGCGTGTTGAACAGGTTGAAGTCGGTAAAGGAGTAGTAGATCGCCCGCCCGAAGGCGTAGAAGAAAAAGACCGCGCTCGTGATCAGGAAGGGCGCGAGAAAGAGGTAGGCGGTCGCCGTGACTTGGCCTCGTCGAAACATGGGCACGCCTCCTTCCGGGGCATTCGGGGGAAGCCGGGCGCCCCTGTACGGAGTTCCCCGGCCCCCCCGGGAGCCTCTAGCGGCGCTGGAAGGTGGTCATGTCCGCCTGCGCCTTTTTCAGCGCGTCGGCGGCGCTGCGCTGGCCGCTCAGGACGGCGGCGAGGGCCTCGTTGATGGGCTTGGCCCAGTCGGGTCCCTGCGGCCCGAAGGTAAAGGCGCGGACGTTGCCGTCGTCGGCCCCGGCGAAGACGAGGCGGGCGTTCTGGGCACCGGGGTCGGTCTTCTTGAAGTAGGCGTTGTTCGTCAGCGAGGAGCGGCTGGGAATCGCCAGGCCCTGCTCCAGCACGTACTGCTGGGCCTGGGCGCTCGTCAGTAGGTTGAGAACCTTGACGGCGGCGGCGCGGTTCTTGGTCCCGGCGTTGATCGCCCAGCCCACGGTGTACAGGAAGTTGCCACGCTGGCCGGTCTTGTTGTTCTTGGGCATCAGCGCGGTGCCGTAGCGCAGGTTGGGGGCGTTGTCGCGCAGGAAGTTCACGATCCACCCGCCCTCGAAGACGACCGCGACCTTGCCGGACTTCAGGCAGTCGCCGCCCCAGCCCGCCGAGAGTTCGCTGGGGGTCACGCCCACCTTGTCCCGCGCCAGCCCGGTGTACCAGGTAAAGGCTTCCGCGAAGCGCGGGTCGGCCAGGTTGGTGCGGCCGTTGCTCCCGAACTGTTGCCAGCCGGTCGCGTAGGCAAAGGCCCCGAAGCGGTCAAAGTTGGGCTGCAGGCAGGTCCCGTAGTAGTCGCCTCCCAGCCGCTGCTTGACCTGCCGTAGCTTGGTCGCCAGGCTGGTCCAGGTCTCGTTGTTGGTGGGGTAGGCGACCTTCGCCTCGTCGAACAGGTCGCGGTTGTACACCATCGTGAGGGTGTTGAAGTCCTTGGCGATGGCGTAGAGCCGCCCCCCACGGGTAAAGGCCGTGTTGAGGCTGCGGATAAAGGGGCTGGTGGTCACGACCCCGTTCAGCGGCAGGATCTTGCGCGTCGCCACGAAGCCGTCGAGCGTCTCGGCGGGGAGGTACATCACGTCCCCAGCGGTCCCGGCGGCGAGCAGGGTGCTGAGCTGCTGGTTGTAGTCGCCCTGAAGCGGCTGGTAGGTGACTGTGACCCCCTCGCGGGCCATCACGGGCCGCACGAAGCGGTTGATCAGGTCGTTGACGAGCGCCTGATCGGTGCCGCCATAGCCGTTGATCTTGATCGTGCGGGTCGCGTCCTGCGCGGCGGCGGACGGGGCGAGGAGGGCGAGGCCGAGGGTCAGGCAGAGGGCTCGGTTCATGGGGTTCCTCCGGGGGGGGGCGCGACCGTCGCGCCGGGGACGAGGTGAACGGGAACGACTTCGCCACGGGGGGGGCGCCCCGAGGTGGCCTCCTGCATCAGCGAGAGCGCGGTGCGGGCGATGCGGCTGATGTCCTGCGCGACGGTCGTGAGGCGCACGGGCAGGGGCAACTCGGGCAGGCCGTCGAACCCCACGACCGACACGTCCCCCGGCACCCGCACTCCCAGGTCGTCCAGCGCGGCGATGGCCCCGGCCGCGCTCTCGTCACTCTGGGCAAACAGGCCGGTCCAGCGCAGGCCCCCTTCCCAGGCGCGGCGGGTCGCCCGGTAGCCGCCCAGCACGGTGAAGTCCGCCCCGATCACCTGGGTGCGGGCGCCCGCCGCCCCCGCCGCCCGAAGGAAGCCGCGCTCGCGGTCCTGGGCGACCTGGCTGCCTCCCGCGCCGAGGTACACGAGGTCGCGGTGCCCCGCCCGCACCAGTTGCTCGGTCGCCAGCGCCGCCCCGCCCTCGTCGTCGGGCGCGACCCAGAAGAAGCCGGGCTGGTGCCCGATCAGCACCGCCGGGACCCCACGCTCCCGCAGCAGCTTCAGGCGGGGATCGCCCTCCGCCGCGTGCATCACGAGCACCGCGCCCGGCAGCCGCGCCAGGCGGGTCAGGTCCGCCCGCAGGTTCACGAGCTGCACGCCGTGCGAGGCGGTGTGCTCCTCCAGGGCCTGGCGGAACAGCACGTGGTAGGGACTGAGCAGCGGGTCGTCCGGGGCAAAGGAGAGGCCCAGCGTGCGCCCCGTGCGCCAGCTCAGGTGCCGGGCGGCCGGGTCGGGCACGTAGCCCATGTTCGCCATGACCTCCTGCACCCGCTGCCGGGTCGGGGCGGCCACCGTGGCGTGCCCGTTGATCACGCGGCTCACCGTGCCCTTGCTGACGCCAGCAGCCCGGGCGATGTCGTCGATGGTGGGTCGGGTCATGGGCACAGGATTCATGGTCGGCAGCGCTCCTGGGGGCTGTAACCGGTTACAAGCCGGGCGACGCGGGGCAGGCCGTCCGGGTGGGGCAGATTGTAAGCGGTTACAAGGCCATTGTCCCTTTTCCGGGAGCGGTGTCAAGGGGCGGGCTCAGCCGTGCCCGTCCAGACAACTGGCCCCCCGGAGTCTGGGCCGTGCGCTAGCCTCCTGAACGGCCCGCAGAGGGCCACTCTTATCCAGAGCGGCGCGAGGGATCTGGCCCCAAGACCGCCGCAGCAACCGGCCCTCATCACGGCATCGGTGCTGACCAGCCCGCACGCGCCAACGATGGTTCATCCGCGTCGGGACCGATAAGGGAAGGGTCAAGCTCGACACCGTCGCGTCCCCTTCTCCGTTCTCAGCCTCGGGAGGGGACGTGCGCTTGTTGTTCCCCTCCGGCCTTTCCAGACGGAGGATTGTTCGTTTGTCCGTTTCATCTCCCCTGCCCGCCCTGCTGTTTGAGGGCGTGGGCAAAACCTATCCGGGCCAGAGCAGCCCGGCCCTTCAGGACCTCACGCTGGCGGTGCCGCGCGGCCGCCGGGTCGGCATCATCGGCCGCAGCGGCGCGGGCAAGAGCACGCTGGTCCGCCTGATAGGCGGGCTGGAGACGCCCGACGCGGGCCGCCTGCTGGTGCAGGGGCAGGACCTCTCGCAGCTCGCACCCGCGCAGCGGCGCTCACAGCAGGCCCGCATCGGGGTCGTCTTTCAGCACTTCAACCTGCTCGCGCAGCGCACGGCCCTGGGGAACGTGACCCTGCCGCTCGAACTCGCGGGGGTGCCGCGCGGGGTCCGGGAGGCGCGGGCGCGGGACCTGCTGGCGCAGGTGGGGCTGGCGGACCTCGCGGGCCGCTATCCCGCGCAGCTCTCCGGCGGGCAAAAGCAGCGGGTCGGGATCGCCCGGGCGCTCGTGCTGGACCCCGACCTCCTGCTGGCCGACGAGGCCACGAGTGCGCTCGACCCGGAGACGAGCGCGGGCATCCTCGCCCTGCTCACCGAGGTGCAGCGCCACCGCGACCTCACGCTGGTCGTGGTGACCCACCAACTGGAGGTCGTGCGGGCCGCCTGCACGCACGTCGCCGTGCTGGACGCGGGGCGGCTGGTGGAGAGCGGCGAGACGCGGGAGGTGCTGGCCCGGCCCGCCCACCCGGTCACCCGCGCCCTGCTGGACGCGCACCGCCCGCAGGTGCCGCTCTCGCCGGGCGAAACGCTGCGCCGGGTCACCCTCCCCGACCTGGGCGCGGACACGCTGGAGCGGCTGGCCGCCCTGGGGGCGCGGCTGGTGCAGGCCGAGCCGCACCCGCAGGGGGTGGACGCCTGGCTGGCCCTGCCGGAGACGGCGCCCGACCCGGCACTCTGGCCCCGTGAGGTCTCCTTCCCGCTGGGGGCGAGGGCGTGATGGACAGCCTCGCGCCCCTGCTGTGGCAGGCCACCTTGGAAACGCTGTGGATGGTGCTGCCGAGTGCGCTGATCGCGCAACTGCTCGGCACAGCGCTGGGGGTGGCCCTGACCCTCACCCGGCCCGGCGGCCTGCGCCCGCATCCTGCCCTGTTCCGGGTGCTGGACGCCGCCATCAACGTGGGCCGCAGCCTGCCCTTCATCATCCTGCTGGTGCTGCTGATTCCCCTCACCCGGCTGGTCACGGGCACCAGCATCGGCAGCACGGCGGCGATCGTGCCGCTGACGGTGGCCGCGATTCCCTTCGTGGCCCGGCTGGTCGAGGGAGCGCTGCGCGACGTGCCCCCCGGCGTCCTCGAGGCCGCCCGCGTGGTGGGCGCCACGACCGGACAGATCGTCGGCAAGGTGCTGCTCCCAGAAGCCCGGCCCGCCCTGATTCACGGCTTCACGGTGACCCTGGTCAGCCTGATCGGCTACAGCGCGATGGCCGGGGCGATCGGCGGGGGCGGCCTGGGGGACCTCGCCATCCGTTACGGGTACCAGCGCTTCGAGACGGACGTGATGGTCGCCACCGTGCTGCTGCTGCTCGTGCTGGTGCAGGGCGTGCAGTGGCTGGGCGACCGCGCCACACGCCGCGCCGATCACCGCTAATTTTTCTCCCACTTCCTGGAGTTTCCCATGAACAAAATCCTGATCCTGTCCGCCCTGGCCCTGACCCCCCTCGCCTCTGCCGGGACCCTGCGCGTCGGCGCCACGCCCGTCCCGCACGCCGAACTGCTGGAGTTCGTCAAGCCGACCCTCGCCAAGCAGGGCGTGAACCTGGTGATCCGTGAGTTCACCGACTACGTGCAGCCCAACCTCGCGCTGGCGGACGGCAGCATCGACGTGAACTTCTTCCAGCACCTCCCCTACCTGCAGGAGTTCCAGAAAAACCGCCCGCTGGGGCTGGTCGCGGGGGCGAAGGTGCACGTGGAGCCCATCGGCCTGTACAGCCGCCGGGTGCGGTCGCTGCGCGAGGTGCGCTCGGGGGCGACCATCGCCCTGCCCAACGACCCCAGCAACAGCGGGCGGGCCTTGAAGCTGCTGGAGCGGGCGGGGCTGATTCGCCTCAAGCCCGGCGTGGGCGTGCAGGCCACCGTGCGCGACATCACGGCCAACGTTGGGCGCCTGCGCTTCCGCGAACTGGAAGCCGCGCAGCTTCCCCGCGCCCTGGCGGACGTGGACGCGGCCATCATCAACACGAACTACGCGCTGGAAGCGGGCCTCAACCCCCTGAAAGACGCGCTGATCCTCGAAGACCGCCGCAGCCCCTACGCGAACCTGCTCGTCGCCAAGCCCGCGACCCTGAAAAACCCCGACTACCTCAAGCTGGCGCGGGCGCTCCAGAGCCCCGAGGTCAAGGCCTTCATTCTGAAGAAGTACGGCGGGGCGGTCGTTCCGGCGTTCTGAGGACGGGCCTCCGCGCCACTCACCCCACCAGACCCGAGGGCAATTCCTTCGGGTCTCGTACTTGCTGCTTCGCGGGAGTTCTGGCCGGACACCCCACCCAGCCGGTGAGGGGCGGGGACCGGGCTGGCGGGCGGCAGCCTCGGACAGGGAGGCCAGGACACAACGGCCTTTCCTGGCCCCAGCGGCTTCACCGCACGTCCCACCACTCCACCGTGTCCGCCCCGACGACCGCCAGCCGGTCGCCCACGAAGGCCACGTCCTTCGCCCCGGTCAGCGCGGGGGCGCTGCGGACCCGGCCCGTCCCCGCGTCGCCCAGCCGCCACCCATTCCAACTCTGGACGCCGACCCAGCGTCCCGCCGCATCCACCCGCAGGGCGGAGGGAAAAAAGCCCCCCTGTGTGGGTTTGGGGAAGGTGAGGGTGCCCGCCGCCTGCCCGGTTGCGGCCCGGTACAGGCGCACCTCTCCACCTTCGGTCGCCAGGGCGAACCACTCCCCGTCGGGGGTCAGGGTCACGCTGCGGCCCGCCGGAAGGTCCAGTGTCCAGAGCCGCCGCTCGCCCTGCCAGCCGGACAGCTTACCTTCGCCCTGACACAGCCGCACCCGCGTCAGCACGGGCGTGAGCCACTGTCCCCCCTCGCAACCGGGCCGGGGGTCGGTGGCCACCAGCCTCAGCGGGACGGTCTGCCCCGCCGTCAGGCCGCCCAGCCGGGCCTGCCACACGCTCGGCGTGAGCTCCGGCTCGGTGCCGGGGGTCCAGCTCAGGTCGCGTCCAGAGACGGTCAGCGTGTCTCCCGCCAGCGTGAGCCGCTCGCCCTCGGCAAAGTCGGGGAGGCGCAGGGCCAGCGGGTCGGCGTTGTCCGGGCCATAGACCCACAGGGTCGTGCCCGAGAGCGCCAGCGTCACGTCCCCGTTCTCGCTGAAAAAGACCCGTTGCGGCACGGGGCCGACCGTCTGCGGCATGCTCTCGCCGGGGCGGCTGAGGAGCAGCGCGTTCGCCACGCCGCTCGCTATCGCCCCCCGCGCCGACACCACCCGGATCAGGGCGTCCCTGGGGGCGGGGGTGGTGTCTTGGAGGGTGAAGGCCGTCTCTGCCCCCTTTGGAACGCGGTAGCGCCACAGCGTCCGGTCGGAGTTGAGCAGCACCTCGCCGCCGCCCGGTGCCCAGGTCACTTGCAGGTTGTTCAGGGTCTCGGTGTAGGGGTCAGGCCGGAGCACCACCCGCTTTTCGCCGCCCGGCAGTGCCCAGAGGGTGACCCGCCGCGCCGCGCTCCAGGCCAGCCAGCGCCCGTCGGGGCTGAACGAGAGCATCTCGCCCTGCCGGGGAGTCGTCTCGAAGCCCAGCGCCGGGTATACGGTTCCCAGGTTGAGCGCCTTGCCGTCCAGACGCACGTTCACCGGCCCGAACCCCTGCGGCTTCGTCGCCAGCCAGTCGCCGCGCCGGGCGTAGAAGCCCACGAGGTCCCCCCCGCCAACCTCGAAGGGGATGTTCGCAGTGCTCTTCTTCCAGAGGCCCTGCGGGGTGAAGACCAGCCCCGGCGCGTCCCCGACCCGCAGCGCCGAGCGCACCGCCGCGTCCAGGGGCTCCGTCCCTTCTCCCAGGGGTTTTCCGGTGTCGGCCGCCAGCCGCAACGCCTGCCCGTTCATTCCCAGCAGGGTGAGGCGGTGGCCCTCCCAGCGAACGTCGAGGGGCCACCACCTCGGGGCGACCTTCTGCCGCCACACGGGGCGCAGCGGCGAAACCTGCCAGAGGGTCAGGCCCGCCTCGTCGCGGGTCAGCAGTCGGTCCCCGTCCTCGCTGAACGCTACGGGCTGCACGTCGCGCCCGGCCGGAAAGCTCAGCGCGCGCGAGGGCTGGGGCGCGAGGGTCTGGGCGCCCGCGAAACTCAGCAGGGCGGCGGCCAGCAGGCCGAGGCGCCTCATTTCTCGCTCCCTTCGGCGCGGTAAAAGCGCACCGCGTTGTCCCGCTCGCTGCTCAGCAGCTCAGCCCGCGCCGCGTTCCAGCTCAGCGACTGCACCAGCCCGCCCGCCCTGGCGAGGGGTTGCGGCGGCTGCCCTGGTTCGAGTGCCAGGAGGTCGCCTCCGGCCGTCCCCGCGACCAGTGTCCCACCGGAGGAAAAGGCCAGCGCTGTGACGCCGCTCGCCAACTTCTGGCCCAGCATCTCCGCTCCTCCCCTTCCCGCGTCCCAGCGCCGCACCTCCCCGGTCAGGCTGCCCGCCGCGAGGGAGCCGTCCGGCCCGAAGGCCAGCGCCCGCACTGCGCCGGGGAGGGTATAGGTCGCGGCCACCTGGGTGTCCGGCAGCGAAAAGATATGCACCGCGCCGCCCCCCGTCCCGAGCGCCACGCGCTTCCCCTCCGGGCTGAAAGCCGCGCTCAGCACCCAGCCCTTGCCCGAGGGCACGGCCCGCGCCGACCACTCTGGCTCGCCCGTCGCCACGTTCCACACGGCGGCCCCGCCCGCCTCATAGCCGACCAGCAGCCGCCTGCCCTCCGGGCTGAAGGCCAGGGCACGGTTCAGTCCGCGTGCGCCCACCTTCCACGTCTCGGAAGAGGTCTTGAAGGTGGCCCGGACCGCTCCCGTCGCCACGTCCAGCAGCCGGGTCTGTCCGCCCTCGCCCAGCGCGAGGAGGCGGCCGTCCGGCGAAAAAGCCAGCGCGTGGGCGTCTCGCGCGGCGACCTGCCACAGCAGGCGGCGTGAGGCGCGGTCCAGCATCTGCACGTTGGCGCTGCCGACGCTGGCGACGCGCCCACCGTCGGGCGATGAGGCCGCGGCCCGCGTGAAATGGTCGCTCAGCGGCGTCACCGTCTCCTGCCCAGCCGCCCAGTGCCGCACCGCCAGCCCTGGCCCGGCCTTGACGAGCGCGGCGACCGGGGCGCCCGTTTCGTCCACGGCCAGCGGCGCGTTCCACGCGGGGGCCTCGGACACCACGCCGTCGTCCAGCCCGGTCACCCGGTCGAACTCGGCCACCCGGTCGAAATGCGCCGTCCACAGCCTCTGCGGCGTCTGGGCCAGCAGGCGCCGACCGTCCACAATGCCCAGCGTGCGGCCCGTCGCGGTGTCGATCTCGTGCAGGTAACCCGCCGCGCCGAGAAAGGCCCGGTCACCGTCCCGGCTCCAGGCGACGGTCAGGATGCCCGGCACCTCCCCAAAGCGGGGGTCCAGCCACAGCGGCGCGGGATCCCCCTGCGTGTTCAGCAGCATCAGCCCCTGCGCCGAGGAGAGCAGCACTTGGGGACGGGCCGGGTTGTGGCTCAGGACGGGCGAGGCGAAGGGCGCCACCCACCCGGACAGCGACTCCCCGTCGCGGCCCGCCACCTCCGGCCCGGTCAACGACCAGAGCGGGCGTGGGGGGTCGGCGGTCATGTCATACGCGGTGAGCTGCTGACCCAGCACGTACAGGGTCCGGGTGTCCGGCGCGAAGGTGGCTTGCAGGTCGCCCCCGTGCCGGGCAGTCTCGCCACTGAGGGTCAGCGCGTGGGCCTGCCCCTCCTGCCAGAAATAGACGTAGGGTGCCTGGTGGCTGACAAAGGCCACTGCCCGCTGCCCCGGCGTCCACTGCTCGCGGAAGACGACCGGCAGCGGACCGAAATCGCCACTGAAGGTGCCGCTCGCCAGTTCCAGCACCTTCAGCCGCGCCTTGTCGCCCTCGCCGACCTGCACCAGCGTCCGCAGGCTTTCGGGAGCAGCGACACTTGGCCAGTCGCCCGCCGGAACGCTCAGGCGCTCGCCGGGGGCAGGTTCACGGCTACTGAGCAGCCGCCCGCTCGCCGCGTCCCAGGTGAGGAGTTGCGGCCCGCTCTGGGTGTAGACCTGCTTGCCGTCCGGCGTCAGCGTGCCCCAGGTCACCTCGCCCACGTGGCCGCCGAAGGTCCAGGTGTCGACCAACTTGAGGGAAACCACCTGCGCGGCCGCCAGGGGGGTCGCCGTGAGCAGCAGCGCCCACAGCCACCGGGAAGTTCGGTGCATGGCCCAGGCTAAGGCACAGGGCTGACGGGTGGGTGATGGGGAGCAGCTCCCCTGGCTCAGGAACTGGGTAGGAACCACACTGGGCGAAGTGAGCACGAAGCTCTGTCCAGGGCGCCACGTTGCACGGCCTATAGGCACTATCAGCCTGGAGACGCGGGTGATCCTCTGGGTTCCGAAGCAAAAGGATTGCCGTCCAACTCCTGGGTGACCCGATGTGGCGCTGGCCAGGCTATCCAATCTTCGGGGGGCGCTCCGTCGCACGTCACCCATAAGTTCCTCCCCTCGACTCTGCCTCCCCTATAGTCTCTGCGTGTCCGTGCCCACCCAGGCGAACCCGCCGCCGCCCCGCTGGATTCCGCCCTGGCTCGCGGTTCTCCCCGCTGCCTATGTGCTCTCGCCCCTGGCGCTGCTGGCCCTGCCGCAGCTTCGGCGCCTGCCCCGGCCGGTGTGGTGGCTGCTGGGCTTCTACGCCCTGAGCCAGCAACTTCCGGCCCTGTTCGCTCCGGAACCGGTGCTGGCCAGCCTCCTCGCCCTGGCCCGCACCCTGCTCATGCTGGGGCTGATCGGCGTCGGCGTCGCCCTGGGGGACAGTGGGCGGCTGCGGATGATGGGCTGGGGGCTGGCCCTCGTCTTCCTCACCGCCCTGATCTTCACGGGATTGGGGGGGGCCGACCTGATCATTCAGCGGCTCAGCCACCCCTACATGACACCGATCACGCTGGGGGTGGCGGGGGCGTTCGGGGTCTGGATTGCCCTCTTTTGCACGGGCAAGCTGCTCTGGCGCGTCCCGCTGGGCCTGCTGGCGACGGCCGTCCTGCTGCTCTCCGGCAGTCGCGGGGCGCTGGCGGCCATGCTGGTGGGTGTGGGGGCCGGTTTCATCGTGCGCCGGGGCTCGCGGGTGCTGGCGGGGGTACTGGCCGGGGCAGCCCTCCTCGCCGGGGGCATCTTCCTGGGGCGGCAACTGGACCTCTCGGCGGTGATAAGGCTGAGCAGCGCCGACACGACGGGGCGAGACGTGCTCTGGTACGACGTGCTCAGTGTCATTCAGAGTGAACCGTGGAGCGGCGTCGGTAGCTACCGGCTGGGCGCCCGACTCACGCCCCCCGGCGGAAGCTGCGAACTGTTCGTCTCCCCGGCCGGATCAGCGCCGGAGTGCCCGGCCTGGGTGGAGAGTCTGGGCAATCCCTGGCTGATCGCGCACAACGTGACCATGCAGCAGCTTGCCGAGACGGGGCCGCTCGGGCTGCTGGGGTTGTTCGTGCTGCTGGGCGCCGTGGTGTTGGCCGCCATCCAGGCGAGGTCTGCTCTGGGGCTGGCCGTCCTCTCGGGGCTGCTGATCGCCACGCTCAACGACAATACGCTGCTGGTTCCCAGTCCTTTTTTCGCGGAGGTGTTCTGGATCACGGCGGGAGCGCTGCTGATGCACCTCCAGTTCACGGGCGCCGGGATTGGCCTGACCGCGACCGGCCTGCTGACCGTCCTCTCCTTGCCTATGCTCTCGTTTCTCCGCTCCCCGGCGTCCCCGCAGGAGCTTGAGCTGACTTTCCTCAACGCCCCCCCGACTGCCCAAGCCGCCCAGCCCTACCGGGCACTCGCGCAACTTGAAGGTGCTCCTGGGCGCTACCGGGCCGTATGGCGCGGGTGTCTGGACTCCTGCCTCTCGCTTCAGACTCAGCCTTTCGAAATCCGTGAGGGGACCTCGCCGGTGCTGATCTTTGAGAAGACCTTATTTCCAGCGGACCGCCAGCAAGTCGAATTGCTTATTTATCCAGAACGTTCGAGCGAAAGCTCGCTGCCCCTGGGTCGGCGCCGATGGGAAGTGTCCCAATGACTTGCTGCTTTCCCGGCCGTCACACGTTTTCAGGCCCCTGCACGTTTTCAGGCCCCCGCGGTGAGGCCCACCGTCAGGCTACAGTGGCCCCATGAATCACTGGGCACGTGGTTTCCTCTGGACCCTGGTGCCAGCGGCGACGGCAGTGGCCACCCTGATGAGCGCGACGGTGACTGAACCCGTGGTTCCCCGCCTGGGGCTTAAGTCCAGACCCTGCCAGCCATCGCCGCAGTTCAGGCCCAGCGGCCAGCAGGACTCCGGGGGACTGGTGCGTGAGGGCGAAGGCTACCGCATGACGGGGCTGTCCTGGCTCCAGGCGGACTTATGTGGACCGGGTACACTGGTCATCACGGCAGACGGCGAAGCAGGAGCAGGGGAGCAGCCGCGGCTCGACATCGCCCTGAATGGAAAGGTCATCGCGTCCGAGTCCTTCGGCAAACGCCGCACCGCCGAGGTTTCGGTGCCTGACGCGGGAGTTTTGACACTGACTTTCGTCAACGACCTCTTCTTGGCTGATGTTCGGCTCGCTACCTTCGCGCAACCCTATCTGCTGGGGAGCAAGTGTAACCAGATCACGGACGTGGTGGTTCCTCCGGAAAGTGCTGCGGGCTGGGACAAATTCAGTCGTTCGGGTACGGTTCTACGTCGCTCTCCACCCGTGACCCTAGTCCCATGTGGTGCTGGTCAACTCAGCATTGCCCTCAAGGGGCAAGCTGCGGGAGGTGAGTATCCCCTTGTTGTCTTCCGGCAAAATGGTGAAGTAATCCAGAATGCGCGTACAGGGGAAGGATTTGAGCGAATTAAGTTCGCTGTTACAGCACACCCTATTGAGATTGCCGTTGGTAATCCATATGCAGTACTAAGATTTGATCGCAATCTAAATATACGACAATTGAAACTCAGACCTATACCGATAGAGGACTAAACTTACGACCTCTTCAATCGTTAATACCTTCTTTGAAAATGGGTTGTGTCTTGATAGATCTGAACTGGTGGACAAGTCGGTAGCCTGGACGAACAAGCACAATGCACGCGAATGCTGCAGCCACCCACCAATATAGGGAGCTGTATCGATTGGTCATGATCGAGAGCACTGTACCGGCAAACACGCCACCATACAGATATACCCAGACTGGTAAGCGCGTACTGCGAGCTGCCCGGTAGAATGCACCACAAATCAGCCCTACGATCAACACATAGATTTGCGAACCCAATAGACCAAAATCTTTCAGGGGAGCACTGAGCCATGTAAACGTGTTGAAGTAGAAAGGGATGAACGCAGGTTCTTCCGCCTCGCTGAGTCGGCTTCCGTCAACAGGAGCAGCTACAATCTGGGCTATACGTATGGCGGGATAGACCGTGCGCTGGGGAAGCACCTCCACTATTGGTAAGCTGGAATCGGCAACCAGTGTAGAGAGTGCTGGTATGCTCCCTGTAAGATAAACGTACGGGTCCACCCACATGTCTGATATATCCGCCCTAATAGCATAGCGAAAACTACTAATACTATCTACCTTGCCCGTACGCTCACTGACCAAAACGAAAAATGCTATCAGTACTGCTATAAGTGCGCTCCCCGCCACAAGATAACGTCGACTACGAAATTGAAACTTCATATCTTGGATCAGCCACATTCCTGCAATCCAGAGCGCCGTGGCAATGATCGTGCTACGTTCTGGCAGGATGGAAAAATAAGCGAAAGCAGTTAGCAACACGATAGCCGTCACCCATGTCCGCTCCCGCGTCAACATCCAGCGCAGTGCCAGAGCGATCGTTCCCAGGGAAGGCAACAACAATAATATACCGTACAATCCTGTGCCGCCTCGGTCACTAAAACGCACATAGGATGGATTGGAAAGGAGAACAGACAGACCAAAGCGGGACTCGTAGTAATACAGACTGGAAGCCACTCCAGCAAGTGTGACTGAGCTCAAAAGAAGGATGGAGGGAATGTGGCGTGCAGCCGCCTCGCGCGTTGTGCGCTGGGAGGGTGGATAAAAATGGAGGAGGCCACCAACCACACTCGCAACCGTAAATACACCCGCGCTCAACAAAACACATACCAGGGTAAGCACAGAGACCCTGGGGTAATCCATGATCGGGAGGGCCAGAAGCCCCAACATTGCCGTCCAAACAAGCCCATACAACACGGCTGGATGCCGCAGGTCACGGACGATAAACCAAGCTCCCAGGGACCAGACCCCCAGAGCAAGGAAGGTGGCGAGGTACATAGAGGACAGTCTAGGCCCTCGAAGGCGGGCTTGGCCGCTCCCAACTCGCCCTGAGCGCCTGCCACCGTTCGGTATTCAGCGACACGTCCGCCGGGAGGACCACGCTCGCCTCGGCGCGTCGTCCAGGCCGAACATCCGGCTTGCGGCGGCGGGCGAGGTCATAGACGCTCTTGCGCTCGGTGACGACGTGCAGCACTTCGTCGGGAATCTGGTCGGCGTGCCCGATCACCTCGGCGATCATCGGGGCGATGATGTCCACGTAGTCCTGGCTGGTGTAGACGTCTTCGAAGGCCACCGGGTACTGGAATTCGCGTGGGCGGAAACTCGTCCGGACGATCAGGAATCGCTCGGCCAGCC
The DNA here is from genome assembly GCF_024171495.1 of Deinococcus sp. HSC-46F16. Classification (NCBI taxonomy): domain Bacteria; kingdom Thermotogati; phylum Deinococcota; class Deinococci; order Deinococcales; family Deinococcaceae; genus Deinococcus; species Deinococcus sp. HSC-46F16. The sequence continues at coordinate 167,591 of NZ_JALJZW010000003.1, read as the reverse complement.
GGGCCGACTCCTCGGCTACCAGCTTGGTCAGGGCGTAGTAGTTCACGAGGGGGCCGGGCACATCCGTCTCGCGGTAGTCACCCGTGTCGCCACTAAAGACGTAATCCGTCGAGATGTGCATGAGACGTGCGCCGGTCGCCGTGGCCGCCGCCGCGATCTGCCGCGTGCCCTCGACGTTGACCCGCCAGCAGGCTTCACGCTGTCGCTCGGCCCCCGCCACGTCCGTATAGGCGGCGGCATGCACGATCAATGCGGGACGGGTCCGCTCGACGTACGCCTGCACGCTCCCGGGACTCGTGATGTCGAGGGCCTGCCGTGACGGAGCGTCCAGAGAGGGGATCAGCGCCCGCAGTTCACTCCCCAGGCGCCCTCCCCCACCCGTGAGCAGGATGCGCGGGGGCATCAGCGCACGCTCCCGAACTTGTTCTCGGGAATCAGCCTCGCCAACAGAGTGCGGATGCCTGCCTCGTCGTTGCGCTGGGCGGATTGCCGAAGGTCCCGCAGAGGTCCGGCCAGTTCCCCGTCGTCCACACGGGCCAGCCGGGCGCTGAAGATTTCGCGGTGGGTGGTGGCGTCCGCCCCTTCGCTGGGGGTCAGCAGTTCCTCATAGAGTTTCTCGCCCGGCCGGATGCCACTGTAGACCACGTCCACGTCGCGGGCACCACTGAGGCGAATCACGTCGCGGGCGAGGTCGGCGATCTTGACGGGATCTCCCATATTCAGCACGTACACCTTGCCATTCTCGGCCAGTCCGCCCGCCTGGAGCACCAGCCGCGCCGCCTCGGGAATGGTCATGAAGTAGCGCACCATCTCCGGGTGGGTCACGGTGATGGGACCGCCCGCGCGGATCTGCGCCATGAAGGTCGGCACCACGCTGCCCCGGCTGCCCAGCACGTTGCCGAAGCGCACCGAGACGAAGGCCTGCGACGGCCGCGCCCGCGCCGCCCCGGCCGAGACCACCATCTCCGCCACGCGCTTGGACGCCCCCATCACGCTGGTCGGGTTGACGGCCTTGTCGGTGGAGATGTTCACCAGCCGCTCCACACCGTACTCCAGGCTGAGTTCCACGACATTTTGCGTCCCGATGACGTTGTTCAGGATGGCCTCGGAGGGGGCCTCCTCCATCAGCGGGACATGCTTGTGGGCGGCGGCGTGGAAGACGACCTCCGGGCGGTAGCGCTCAAAGACCGCTCGCAGCCGCGCCGCGTCCCGTACGTCCCCGATCAGGCCCACTTGCTTGATCTCCGGCCAGTGGCGCATCAGGTCCTGCTGGATGGAGAAGATGCTGTTCTCCCCGCGCCCGAACAGCAGCACGGTGGACGGCCCGAAAGGCGCGATCTGCCGCACGATCTCCGAGCCGATGCTGCCGCCCGCCCCCGTTACCAGCACGACGCGGCCCCGCAGGTACCCGGCGATCTCGGCGGTGTTGAGCTCGACGGGGGGCCGCCGCAGTAGGTCTTCGAGGTTCACGTCGCGGATCTGGCTGATGCCGACGTTCCCGCTGAGAATCTCGAAGACGCCGGGAATGATCCGGTAGCGGACTCCCGCATCACGGGCGAGATCCACGACACGGCGCACGAACTGCCCGTCGGCGGACGGAACCGCGATCAGGATCTCCTGTGCACCCTCGCGGGCTGCCACGGCAGGCAACTCGGCCACCGGGCCGAAGACTGGGAGGCCCACCACCCGCGTCCGCACCTTGCCCGGCTCGTCGTCCAGAAAGCCGATGGGTTCAAGCCCGGCTTCGGGGTGCCGCTGCATCTCGCGGGCGATCAATGTTCCAGCCTCCCCGGCCCCTACAATCAGTACCCGCTGCCGCTGCGGCGCGGCCTGGAGCCGAACCCGCTCGTCGGCGATCCGGGCGAGCACCCGCACGCCGCCCAGCAGCAGGAGGCCCAGTACCCCCGCCAGGACCGGCACGCTGCGGGGCAACTGGAGCCACCCCTGCAGGATGAACCCCAGCGCGAACATCACCAGGGTCGCCAGCGCGACGGCCCGGCCCAGCCGTTGCAGGTCCAGCACCCCCACCCGCCGCCAGGCCTGCCGGTGCAGGCTGTAATAGACCTCCAGCCCCCCCATCACCAGCACGCTGAGCAGCAGATACCCCCAGACATTCAGGGGAATTCCGAAGTCCAAGAGGTCCGGCTTGCGAAAGGCGTAGGCGAGGAGCCCCGCCACACCCCACAGGGCGAGGTCGATCAGGAACTTGCTGGTTGCGGGAGACATGGCCACTTAGCCGCGTGTGGCCTGGGCCAGCACGTCATCGACCACGTCCGCCATCCGACTCATATCATCCGGCGAGAGGGTCGGGTGCACTAGGAACATCAGCGAGGTCTCCCCGAGTTCGCGGGCAACCGGGAGGCGCTCCTCCGGGCCGTACCCAGCGTCCTGAAAGGCCTTTTCCAGATAGATTTCCGAGCACGACCCGCTGAAGCAGGGCACCCCACGGGCGACGATCTCGGTCATCAGCCGGTCACGGTCCCAGCCGCCCCGCAGTTCCTCCGGGCGGACGTAGACGTAGTACTTGTAGTAGGCGTGGAAGATGTCCTCTTCCGGCAGGGTCAGCCGCAGCGCCCGGTGGTGGGCGAAGCGCTCGTTCAACACAGCGGCGTTGGTCCGGCGCCGCTCGATCCAGTCCGGCAACTTGCGAAGCTGCAAGCGTCCGATGGCGGCTTGAACTTCTAACATCCGCCAGTTGGTGCCGAAGGACTCGTGCAGCCAGCGGAAGCCGGGCGGATGCTCACGCTCGTAGACGGCCTCGTAGCTCTTGCCGTGGTCCTTGAAGGCCCAGGCCCGGCGCCAGACCTCGGTGTCGTTCAGCGCCAGGAGGCCGCCCTCGCCTCCCGTCGTCATGATCTTGTCCTGGCAGAAGGAAAAGGCCCCGGCGTGCCCGATGCTGCCCACCGGGCGCCCCTTGTAAAACGCACCGTGCGCCTGGGCGCAGTCCTCGATCACCACGAGGTCGTGCTCGCGGGCCAGCTCCATGATGGGGTCCATGTCGCAGGGCCACCCGGCGAGGTGCACGGCGATGATGGCGCGGGTCCTCGGGGTGATCAGTGGGCGGATGGTCTCGGCAGTCATGTTGCCGGACTCGGGGTCCACCTCCGCGACCACGGGCACGCACCCGCGCATCACGGCTGCGCTCGCTGAGGCGATGAAGGTGCGACTGGTCGTGATCACCTCGGCGCCGTCCCCGATCCCGAACGCGTAGAGGGCCAACTCCAGCGCCAGCGTGCCGTTGTGCAGGGCGATGGCATGCTTCACGCCCAAGTACTCGGCGTACTCGCGCTCGAACTCGCGGGCCACCATGCCCGTCCAGTAGTTCACCTTGCCGGACTGCAAGACCTCGGCAACCGCCTGAACCTCATCGGGCTCGAAGACAGGCCAGCCAGGAAAGGTGGGGGCCGGGGCGGGAGGGGCGGGCTGGTTCAGTGTGTTCGTCATGGTCGTCTCCGGGGAGCGGAAAGGGCCTCCCCACAGGAGGGCCGCACAATGTTCTCAGTATTCCTCATCGGCGAACTTAACTTCTGACGAACGCTTCACTTTTGGGCGGTCTGGGGCGTTCAGGACTCGACCGGAACAGAGGCGACCAGAGCTGGGGCGCGGTAGGCGGGGAAGAAGTCGGGGGCCAGCTCGCCCACTTCGGCGCGGCGGGCGGCGGCCAGGGTCTGATAGACCCTTGGATCAGCGGTGAGCTGCACGCCGAAGTAAGGCCGTACCCCGTTCCGGTCAAAGGCCCGCTTGTACCGGAAGATGCCGTCGTCCGGTGTGTAGCCGCCGCCTAGGACGTAGCCGACCTTGCCCGCCGTCCGCCCATACTCGATCACCGCGTGTTTGAGTAAGTCGTTGGGCGCGTAGGCGAAGAACTCCTGGCGGGTGCCGCCCAGATAGGAATACAGGAAGCGCTCGCTCTGGAGCACCAGTTCCACCGAGGCCAGTTCCCCCCCAGGCCCGCGCACCTCTGCCAGCACGAAGCTCCCCGGCATCCCTTCGGCAATGGCGGAGAAGAAGTCGGGGCCGAAGTGGTACCACTCCTGTGCCCCGCGCCGCTGCATGGTCCCCAGGTACACCTCGACGAAGCCCGGCAGGTCGGGAAACTCCGGCAGTACCCGCGCGGTCAGCCCAGCCCGCTCGGCCTTGTTCACGTTCTTGCGGACCTTGTGCTCGAAATGCCGCCACTGCTCCTCGGGGGGGCGGGTCACGTCCACCACCACGTTGTCGCGCAATTGCACCTGCACGTAGCCGGACAGGTCCAGTTCCGGCGGCCGCCGCTCCAGCGCGGCCCGCACGAAGAGGGTCAGGACCCGCTCGCGCCGCATCCACTCCAGCACCGCCGGGTAGAAGTTCTCGTCCGGATCACCGTAGGGACCGCCGTAGCCGTAGGGCGACGTGGCATCCCGCCAGCCGGACTCGCCCGGCAGGGGTCGCAACACCAGCGGCAACAACCCGCCGTGGCCACAGAGCGCTCCGGCTTCGCCCTGCTCCGCGAACAGTGCTACGTAGTCGGGATGCGCGAACGGCTCGCGCCCGGCCTGGTCCCAGGCGGCCAGCCACTCGGCGCGGTGGGCGGGGGTCAGGAGTTTCATTCCTGTGCCGTTCTCAGAGCCGATTGAAACGACTGCATCATGCCGGGAATGTGTGCTGGGTCGAGGTCCTGATGAACTGGGAAGTTAATCACGGATTTCGACAAGGCCACCATCTCGGTGAAGTCTTCCCGCACAAGCTCGATCAGGGTGTGGTACAGGCTCACCATGCCGTAGCCGTCGGCGTTCATGGCGTGGTAAATGTGGTCGCGGTTGCCTGTGCGGATACGGACAGGCAGGGTCTGCGGCACGTCCCCCGGCGCCAGCTCAGGCCACAGCAACTCGAACTCATGGCCACACTCAGGCAACTGACGCAGAGCCTGCAGCACGGCCTGTGCGTGGCGGCGCCGCGCCAGTCCAATCGCTGCCCAGTCGTAATTCAGGATCAGGCGGGCCAGTTCGGGAGCCGTTTCCTGCTGTCCGGCAAGTAACTGGGCGTTGCGGTACGCGATCATGCCGCCCTGCGCACCCGGCGTGGGGAACATCTTGTGCAGCGAGTACAGGTTGATGTCGCCCCGCGACCCGGCCACCCCGCCAAGTTGCGCCGAGTAAAAGCCGTGCGCCAGGTCCTCGACCAGCAGGGCGCCGTGACGGTCGGCCAGATCGCGCACGGCTTCCAACTGGGGCTCGGTGCGTCCGTAGTAATGGATCAGCACCAGCACCCGGTAGCCGCGTTGCAACTCGGCCTCCAGCTTGCCCAAGTCGACCGTCAGGTCAGGATTGAGATCGTAGAATCCTGCGCGGAGGCTCAAGCCCTGCACCGGGTCATAGACCCCACTGCCCTCACGCGGGGACCAGCCGATGAAGGCGGGCAGCAGCACTCCGGCCTCCGCGTCCGGCAAGACGGCAGGCTGGGCCAGGAAATCCTGCATTCCCTCACGGGCCGAGCGGTAAAACAGAGTGGGCAGATGGCGCGTCTGCGGGTTGGTAGCGGTCTTGGTGATGTGGGTCATCGGTTCTCCTGGGCACGCTGCCACCGTAATCGTAGAGATTGGTTGAACGCCTCGGCCTCCGGGTGTGGCGGAAGTGGGGTGGCGGGTCCAATCAGCAGCGCCTCCTGAAGAGTAGGAAACCCTGCTCGCATCGCGGCCAACAGGCCGTCGTCGGCAAACTCTGCGGAGTTCGGGCAACGTAAAACGCTCTCGCCCATTCGCCCCAGCCGCAGCTCGCGCCCAGCGAAGCGCAGTTGCAACTCGCAAAAGCCGTAGAGCTCGAAGGCAGCCAGAGCCTGGGGCCAGTTCAGCATTTGCACTTCGTCCGCCGGAGGGGAAGGGAGGATGCGTCTCCACCAAGTCGTCCGCGAGACTTCCTCAAAGCCCATCCGTCCGTACAACGTGAGCGCTGGTAGGTTGTCCGCAAACACGTCGAGCTGCATTTCCCTGATATGAGGGGTTTCGGCCAGGTAGTCCTCTATAAGCCGTTGAGCCAGCCTCTGTCCACGTGCCTCTGGTGAGACACAGATATACGAGAGAAACCCCGTGTGGGGGTTCAGTTGCCGAAACTCGGCGTACCCCAGCAACTCGGCGTCCTGGGACTTGGCGCCCAGATAACTACGGTCGGGATGCAGCGCCGCTGCTTGCAGGTAGGCCGCCAAAAATGCCTCAGAGCCGTGCTGGGTCGCGGTCATGTAGGGGTGGAGGCGGGGGGCGAAGCTCTCAAGCACCAACCGCTGAGCAGCAGGGGCGTCGGCGGGTTCGAGGGGCGCGATGGTGAGGTCAACCATAAGCCAACTTGTTCCGACGTTCGTCGTCGAGATTCTGCATGATCGACTCGGCGTCTACGACCACCCCACTGCGCTGGAATACCTTTTTCACTGTCAACCAGAGAATCTTCAGGTCGAGTGCCAGGCTCATGTTCTGTATGTACCAAACGTCCATCGCCAGTCGGTCGTCCCAGGAAGCTGTATTCCGGCCGTTGACTTGTGCCCATCCGGTGATGCCTGGTCGCACGTTCAAGCGTTGACGCTCTTCTTCCGTAAAAAAGGGGGTGTATCGCGTCAGCAAAGGCCGAGGTCCCACCAGACTCATGTCGCCCCTGAGAACATTCAACAGCTCGGGCAGTTCGTCCAAGCTGGTCGAGCGCATCCAGGCTCCAAACGGGGTCAGGCGCCGCGCGTCAGGCAGCAGTTCGCCGTCTGGACCGCGCTCGTCGGTCATGGTGCGGAACTTGTACATCTTGAAGGTGTCACCATACCGCCCGGGGCGCACCTGCTGGAACAGCACCGGACTGCCCAGGCGTGAGCGCACCAATGCGGCGAGTGCGAGCATGGGAAGGCCCAGAGTAGCCAGGGCCAGGGCTGAGACGGCCACATCCAGCACCCGCTTCACCGGGTTATAGGCACTGCCCCCGCGTGCCGCTGCCGCCAGCAACTCGGCGAAATGTGCGGCGCCCACCCGCAGGGCCAAGTGCTCCTCGTAGTACCGCGCACCACGTTCACCCATGCGCCGCCGCTCCTCCGGGGAGAGCGCCATCAGCTCGCGCACTGCAGCCGCCAACGCCGCCGCGTCCTGCGGGGGGAAGGTCAGCCCGGCCCCGGCTTCCTGCACCAGCTTCGCCGCGTCACCGCGTACGCCCATCAGCAGGGGCTTTCCCGCCCGCAGGTTGGCCTGGGTCTTGCCGGGGATGGTGATGGCGAATAGCGGATCGTCCTTGAGGTGAATCAGCAACGCGTCGGCCAGCGCCAGAATCTCCCCGATCTCGCTGGGCGGTCGGCGTGGCAGAAAGTCCACATTGCTCAGGCCCCGCTCGCGGGCGCTTTCGCGCAGCCGCTCCTCCTCAACCCCGCCACCGATCATCACGAAGCGGGCCGCCTCGCCGTGCAGCTCCTCGGCCGCGTTGAGCACCGTGTCCAGCGCCTGCGCCCGGCCCATATTGCCCGCGAACACCACGTTGAACCTGCCCGCAAAGCCCAGCTCGCGGGCACGCTCTGGGGGCGGCAGGGTGAGGTCGGTCTTGTCCTCGTTCGTCCAGTTGGGAATCACGCTGACCTTGTGCTCGGGGACGCCGCGCTCGATCAGCCTCTCGCGGAAGCCAGGCGACAGAACGGCAATTTGCGCGGCCCGGCGGTGAACCCTGTCCATGAAGCTGCCCACACCACGCAGCACCGCCGCATTTTCCATCATGCCGGTCGCAGCCAGGGTGTCGGGCCACAGGTCCTGAATGTCATACACGAAGGGCACGCCCTTCAGCGCGCGCAGGATCATGCCGGGCAGCGCCGCTGTGGCCGGGGGGTGGTATACGTACGCTACGTCCGGGCGGCGCAGCAGCAGGGCACCAACAGTGGCCGAGGCCGCGTAGGACAGGTAGTTGGCGGCCCGTTTCACCCCTGAGCCGTCGTGGCTGGGGTAGAGCGGCACCCGCAGCACAGGCACACCGCCTACCACCTCGCGCTGCCAGGGGCGGATGCGGTAACCGGGATAGACCTTACCGCCGGGGTAGTTGGGAAACCCGGTCAGCACCTCGACCTCGTGCCCCAAGCGTTGCAACTCGCGGGCGAAGAGCAGGCCCTTGAAGGTGGGTTCGGGGTCGAACCACTGGGTAATCATCAGGATTCGCATGTCTTAACGCACGTCCTTGCGCCACACCACCCGGTTTACATAGTCCGTGTAGCTCAGGATGATTCGCAGCACCTTGTCCGACACGTTGGGCATCGAGTAGTCGGCTACCGGGCGCAGCAAACGCTCGTCGCCGCGCGGCTGGCCCTCTAGCACGCGCAGGCCCTGCATGATGCGCTCGGGCGAGAGGCCCACCATCATCACGCTGGCTTCCTCCATCGCCTCGGGGCGTTCGTGCGCCTCGCGGATGTTCAGCGCCGGGAAGTTCAGGATGCTCGACTCCTCGCTGATGGTGCCGGAGTCCGACAGCACCGCGCGGGCGTGCAGTTGCAGGTGGTTGTAGTCGTGGAAGCCCAGGGGCTTTAGCAGTTCCACCAGCGGGTGAAACTGTGCCCCGGTCGCGTCAATGCGCTTCTGGGTGCGCGGGTGGGTAGAGACGATCACCCGCTGGCCGTAGCGCTCGGCGACCCGGTTCAGCGACTCCACCAGCCCGGCCAGGTTGCGGTCCGAGTCAATGTTCTCCTCACGGTGCGCGCTCACCACGAAATACTCGCCCGCCGTCAGGCCCAGCCTTGAGAGCACGTCCGAGCTGTCTATCTGCGGCCGGTAGTGGGTCAGTACCTCGAACATCGGGCTGCCCGTCTTGATCACGCGGGCGGGGTCGAGGCCCTCGCGCAGCAGGTACTCGCGGGCGATGGAGGAGTAGGTCAGGTTGATGTCGCTGGTGTGGTCGACGATCTTGCGGTTGGTCTCCTCCGGCACCCGCTGGTCGAAGCAGCGGTTGCCCGCCTCCATGTGGAAGATCGGAACCTTTCGCCGTTTGGCGTTGATCGCCGCGAGGCAACTGTTGGTGTCGCCCAAGATCAGGAGGGCGTCGGGCTGCTCCTGCTGCAACACCGGGTCCATCCGGATCAGGATCTGTCCGATGGTCTCGGCCGCCGTGCCGCCCGCCGCTTCCAGAAAGTGGTCAGGCTGCCGCACGCCGAGGTCGCGGAAGAAGACGCCATTGAGTTCGTAGTCGTAGTTCTGCCCGGTGTGGACGAGGACGTGATCGGTGTACTCGTCCAGCCGCGCGAGCACCCGCGAAAGCCGGATGATCTCCGGACGGGTACCCACCACGGTCATCACCTTAAGGCGGCGGGTCGGGTCAGGGGTCATGCGGTCTCCACGGGTTCGGGGTAGGTGTCAGGGTTCTCGGGATCAAACAGCTCGTGCGTCCAGAATAGGGTCGTCAGGATGCCAGGACCGACATTCGTGATGTTGTGGGTGTGCAGGGTGGGGATGTCCACATAAGCGGGAGTGTCGCCACTCACCCGAAAGGTTTGGACCGGGCCGCCCGTGACGTGCCGGAGCCCAATCTCTGCCTCGCCGCCCGTCACCAGAAAGCGCTCGATCTTGCGGGTGTGGTAGTGGTTGCCGCGCGTAATGCCGGGGTGGGTGGTGGACAGGAAGCTCTGCCCGCCGTTGTGGCTCTTGACCGCCTCGAAGAGGCTGCCGCGCGGGTCAGTGTGCAGGGTCAGCGGCACCGGGTAGTGGTCCGGGTACAGGTACGAGCGGTAAGTATTGAAGAGGTCGCGGTCGAAGTCCCGGCGCACGTCGGGGATGATGTGCGCCGCGTAGAGGGTCTGGAAGGACTGGAGGCGGCCCAACAGCTCGCCCACAGTCAGGTGCTCACCTCCCACCCGCACGTCGCCCGTCTCGCCATTTTCGATCAGGGTGTGCAGGCGCCGGGCCACCTCCTGCGCGTGAATCTGCTCAACGGGCGCGTCGGCATTCACACTCGGCGTCTCTCCACGCGCGAGTTGGAAGCAGAAGGTGGACACCACGGAGTTGTAGAAGGGCTTGCCGCCCTCCCCGAACACGCCGGGCAGAATCACGTTGGCGAAGTGGGCACCCGAGCGCTGAGCCCACGTCCGCAGCAACTCTGCCGCCTGCCGCTTGGACGCCCCGTAGGGCGTGTCCCGCTCGATATGGGTGGACGACGAGAAGAGGACGTGCGGCCTCTCCCCTTCCGCCTCCAGCGCCGCGACCAGCTCCTCGCACAGGCGCACGTTGGTCGCGGCGACCTCAGCGTCATCCCCCCGGTTCATCCCCGCGAGGTGGACGACCGCGCCGCAACCCCGTACGAACTCGCGCAGGCTCTGCGGTGAGGCGAAGACCTCCCGGCCTCCCGCCACGACTTCCACGCCCGGCTGCCCGTATAGGTAAGCGTGGAGGTGGGTCCCCAGCAGGCCCCGCGCTCCGGTGATGCCGATCTTCATCGGGCCGCGCCCTGGAAGGCGGCCAGTTCCTTCTCGAAAGCGGGGAGCGAACGCAGCAGCTCCTCGACCTGGGGCACCGTCAGCCGCTCGGTATTGTGCGAGGTGTAGTCGTCAATCAGGGCTTCTTCCGGCTCGCCTTCGGTGAAATACTTGGCGTAGTTGAGGTCGCGGTCGTCCATCTGAATACGCAGGTAGTCGCCCATGTCCTCGGCGTTTACCAGCTCGCCCGAGGTCGCCAGCGTCTCGAAAAGTTTCTCGGCGTGCCGGGTGCCGATAATCTCGACGGGCACGTCCGACCCGAAGAGGTTGGTCACCGCCTGTGCGAGGTCACCCACCGTGCTTGCGGGGGCCTTGCGCACGAAGATATCGCCCTGCCTCGCGTGCTCGAAGGCGAACAGCACCAGGTCGATGGCGCTGCGCAGCGATAGCAGAAAGCGGGTCATGTTGGGGTCGGTAACCGTCAGGGGCCTCCCCTGCTTGATCTGCTCGACGAACAGGGGAATCACGGAGCCGCGCGAGTACATCACGTTGCCGTAGCGGACGGTGGAGATGACGGTGTCGTGGTCCCCCAGGCGGCGGGCGGCGGCGGTGGCGACCTTTTCCATCAGGCCCTTGCTCATGCCCATCGCGTTGACCGGCTGCACGGCCTTGTCGGTGCTGAGGCACACCACCGAGCCGACCCGGTGGGCGATGGCCGACTCGACGATGTTGTGGCTCCCCACGATATTGGTCATGACGGCCTGCATCGGGAAGAACTCGCACGAGGGCACCTGCTTGAGGGCCGCCGCGTGGAAGACGAGATCGACGCCCTCCATTGCCTGATCGACGCTCTGGCGGTCACGGATGTCCCCAATGTGGAACTTGACCTTCGGGTTCTTCATCCGGACGCGCATCTGCTCCTGCTTGAGCTCGTCACGGCTGAAGACGCGCACCTCGGCCACGTCCGAATCCTTGATGAGCTGAAGCAGTTCGTTGCCGAAGGACCCGGTGCCGCCGGTGATCAGGACGGTTTTGCCTGCGAGATTGTCAAGAACGGTCATAAGTGCTTCCCTCCAGCCAAGGTACGGCGCTGCAACTGCTTACGGGTCAAGCGAACGCTGGGATAAACCCGAATCATGTGCCCTGCCAGCGCTAGGCGGCGCTTGATCACATCAGGCCAGCCGAACCGGTGCATCTGACTGGCATTGCCCCCGTGCCTGCGATACTTCAATAGAATTTTGTCAAGAAACACGACTTCGCCGACCATATTGGAGACCAACCCCAACCAGCCGTCGTGGGTCCGAACACTTTTTGGGATATCGAGGCCTGGCTGTAAAACCTCGCGGCGGAAGGCTAGGCAACACCCCAAATAGGAGTTGCGCCAGAAATTCTTCCACACTCCAGCGCGGCCCCCGTAGGCCTGATGGTATGAGGGCACAACTACCTTCTCGCTCGCGTCAATGATCTCCGCATCCGTCACAACGGCCATCACCTCGGGGCGCGAGAACTCCGCCAGAACATGTGCAACTTTGCCTGGCAGCCAGACATCATCCTGATCAGAGAGGAAAACAATCTCTCCCCGCGCTCTCTTCAGGGCTCGTTCAAATGTCGTGATGACGCCCCTATTTCCAGGGTTTACCTCTACTAAAACTCGAGGGTCACCTAAACTCATCAGGTAAGCTACAGTTCCGTCACTCGAGCCATCGTCTTGGATCACCACTTCGTCATCAGAGGCTAACTGCTTAAGGATGGAAGTTATCTGCGCTGGAAGATACTTCATCCCATTATAAGTAGCCATACACACTGAGATCACATCTGCTCCTTTTTCCTTCTCATGATCAGGCCGTACGACAGCACGTAGGCCAGTAGCAAGTACCCATGCACGGTGAACACTGTCTTAATCACCCCGCTGGTGGGATCACCAGGGATAAATAGTAGTCCTGCCCCTAGAGCGACGACGCTGGCCGACCCCTGCAAAAGAGTGCGCACCGCTTGATGGCCTCTTCCCGTCAGAGCATCAGCAAATGGAGTCTGCATCACTTGCAAGAAGACTACCCCAGAAAGATACAGCAGGAAGGTCCGGACCCTGGCGTAGCCCTCGCCAAGCAAACCCGGCAGAAAATTGGAAAGTGCAATGAAGCAGAGCGCCATAATTAAGCCGTACCCTGCTGCAATCAGCACTACGCGGTGCAATAATGCACTTAACGCAGCTCTGTCGTGACCTACCTGCATAAATCGAGGATAAAAAAGAGAGTACACCGCACCTATAGGCATAAGGGCTACGGTGACAATTCGAGTGGATGCAGCGTATACCCCCGTGAGGGCCGAATTTGCATAGCGAAAGAGCAAAATTTTATCCAGCTCCAAGTACAAGTACTGAAAGGAATTGCCCATACTGAATACGAGACCTTCACTGATTCGGCCCATACTTGGAAACGGCGCTTTGATATCCCCAAGTGAGCGGCGCAGGACGGTCCCGGCGACCAGCGCTCCGCTCACCCCTATGAGTGCATAGGTTACAGCCCAGGCAAACAAGCTGTATCCAAAGGCCATTCCGTAGCCTCCCAAACTTAGCAGGGAAAGAGCCACCACCGCCTCTACGGCGATTACGGGGACCTTCACCTGCACTGTGTTTTGAACTGCCGCCAGCAGAAGAGAGGTGCGACTGAGGAGTAGATATCCCACTCCGATCAAACCAAAAACCAACAACCCATCAGAACCGTAAAGCAGATCGGAGACGACTAGACAGGCTAGGAGACCCAAGGGGAAGGTAAGGAGCACAACCTTAAGGTTCTCCCCTACGACCTTACCTGGATGTCGCCCTAAGGCGATGTCACGGGAGACAATTGAGTACGCTCCCATATCCACGAAGGGAGCTATTGGACTTAGAATCGCCAGTGCAGCAGAGATCTGCCCAAAGCCTTCCGGACCTAGTACACGTGCGAAGATAAAGAAGGATATTCCCTGGCCAGCTATACGCAGGATATAAGTCAGAAGAATCGTCGCAATTTGTTTGGGACGACGTGGCAAGTCCGTCGGCGCAGAGATATCCTGATTTTGAGCGCCTTGATCAGTCAAATCACAGTCCCCAAGATACCGACGCGTCCAGAGTGTTCACTCTGGATGTCCTAAGTCTCCCCGCACCGACCTGCTCGGCAATGCAAATTGGAAGACGAGAATCTTTTATCCCCGATCCTCGCTCCACAATTCATCACCAAACTGATTCCACGGAATTCTCCCCTCATTGGGATCCTCGATATTAAATCGAGCATCCATCGTGTACAGCAGGGTGGCTCCCCCATCGCTCGCCTGATAGCCGTGGGCCACCCCACTGGGGATATGCACCATGGTCGGTTGCTCGCCGCTCAGCACCAGCTTGCGGCGCACGCCCAGGGTGGGGCTTCCGGCGCGGCAGTCTACCAGCCAGACCATCAACTGACCCTCGATCACGCACCAGATCTCGTTCTGCTCTTCCTTGACATGGATATGAAAGGCGTTGATGCGCCCCGGCGCGGCCCACGACACGCTGATCTGGCGTGGTATCAGGCGGCCGGGCAGCCCCTGAAAGCCTTCCTCCCCCATGCGGGCGTACTCCATGAAAGCGCCGTTCTCGCTGCGATTCTTGCGAAGAGGATGGGTCCAGACTCCGGCGATGTCCGGGGCCGGGGGATAACTCTCAAAGGTCAGGGCGGCAGCGTATTCAGGGGCGAGTTCAATCTTCACAGGGGATGAGCCCTTTCGTGGCTGAGCTTGAGGAGGTACTGGCCGTAGCGGTTCTTGGCCAGTTTCCGCGCCTGTTCGCGCAGGTCGTCGGTGCTGATCCAGCCGCTGCGCCACGCGACCTCCTCCGGCGAGGCGATCTTGAGGCCCTGGCGGTGCTCAATGGTCTGGATAAAGAGGCTGGCCTCCAGCATGCTCTCGTGGGTGCCGGTATCCAGCCAAGCGAAGCCCCGGCGCATAACCTGCACGTCCAGGCGCCCGTCGCACAGGTACGCATTGTTGACATCGGTGATTTCCAACTCGCCGCGCGGCGAGGGCCGCAACCCCTTGACGATGTCCACCACCCGGTGATCGTAGTAGTAGAGGCCGGTCACGGCAAAGTCCGACCGGGGAGCGGCGGGCTTCTCCTCGATGGAGAGGGCCTGTCCCCGGTCGTCAAACTCCACCACGCCGTAGCGTTCAGGGTCGCTGACCTGATAGGCGAAGACCGTGGCGCCATCCTCGCGGCGGCTCGCTGCCGCCATCAGATCCGAGAGGTCGTTGCCGTGGAAGATGTTGTCCCCCAGGATCAGCGCACTCCGGCCCCCTTCCAGAAAGTCCTCCCCGATCAGGAACGCCTGGGCCAGACCCTCGGGCCGGGGCTGCACGGCGTATTCCAACCGCACGCCCCACTGCGAGCCGTCGCCCAAGAGCTGACGAAAGCGCGGCGTGTCATCGGGCGTCGAGATGATCAGAATGTCCCGGATTCCCCCCAGCATCAGGGTGGTGAGGGGGTAGTAGATCATCGGCTTGTCGTAGACGGGCAACAGTTGCTTGGAGACGGCCAGCGTCGCGGGATACAGCCGGGTGCCGCTGCCGCCCGCCAGGATGATGCCCTTGCGTGGCAGGACGTTCACCCTTCCACCTTTCCGGCGAGACGCCCGGCGTACTGCCGCTCGTAGTAGTCGCGGAACTCGCCGCTGCGGATCGGTTCCCACCACCAGCGGTTCCCGGCATACCAGCGGGCGGCCTCGGCGACGGCCTGCCGGGGATCGTAGCGGGGCTCCCAGTCCAGGCCCCTGAGCTTGTCCACGTTCATGGAGTAGCGGCGGTCGTGGCCGGGACGGTCGGTGACGTGCCGCACCAAGCTATGGTCTTGCCCCAGCGTCTCCAGCACGATGTCCACCATCTCCAGGTTGGTCATCTCGCGGCCCGTGCCCACGTTGTAGACCTCCCCGACCTGCCCGCGCAGCAGCACCGCCTCAATGCCCGTGCAGTGGTCGTACACGTGGGCGTAGTCGCGCATCTGCCGTCCATCCCCGTAGACGGGGAGCAGCTCACCCAGGATGGCGTTCGTGGAGAAGAGGGGCACCGCCTTTTCCGGATACTGGTACGGCCCTACGTTGTTCGCACCCCGCGTGATCGTCACGGGCAGCCCGTAGGTGATGTGGTAGGCCTGCACGAGCTGATCGGCTGCCGCCTTGCTCGCCGCATAGGGGCTGCGCGGGGCCAGGGGGTCGGTCTCCACGCTCTGGTGCCCATCCGGGATATGGCCGTAGACCTCGTCGGTGCTGATGTGGTGCAGCCGCACGCCCAACTCGCGGGCGACTTCCAGCAGGACGTGGGTGCCACGGACGTTGGTGTCGGTAAAAACGAGCGGTCCCAGGATGCTCTGGTCGACGTGGGTTTCGGCGGCGAAGTTGACGATCAGCTCGGTGCCGTGTTCCTGGCAGGTGCAGCGCACCAGGGCCTGATCCGCGATGTCCCCGACGACCAGGCTCAGGTTCGGCCTGTCCCACAGGTCGTGCAGGTTCTCCCGGCGCCCAGCGTAGGTCAGCTTGTCGTACACCACCACCTGGTCATCGGGATGCTGCTCCAGCCAGTAACGGACGAAGTTGCTGCCGATAAAGCCGCAGCCCCCAGTAATCAGTAGATTCATACCTTGGCCCCCTCCCTCGGTGCGTAGGCGTAGGAGTACCCGTAGCCGCTCCCCTCCCGCGCATCCGACTTGTTGACCACGAAGCCGATGATCTTCAGGCCTGCCCGCTCCGCGCGGCGCAGCGCCGACCGCACCGCCTGCATATTGGTGCGGCCATACTCGGTCACCATTACCACGGCGTCCACGTGAGCACCCACAACCAGCCCGTCGGCCAGAGCAAGCAGCGGGGCACTGTCGATCAGGACGAGGTCGTACTCCCGCCGCCACAGGCCGAGCGCAGCCTGCAGGTCAGCCCGATTGAAGACCGCGAGACTGTCTTGCAGGCCCGGCCCGGCGGGGAGCATGTCCACGTTGCGCTCGACCTCCAACACCTCGGCGTTGTGGGGCGCCAGCAGCGCTTCACGGGTGGTGCGGGCACCGCCCCCGCCGTTCAGGGAGCGCCAGCGGCCCTGCTCGTTGAACTTCTGCCACACGGCTGCCTGCGTGCCGCGCCGCAGATCAGCGTCGATGATCAGCACCCGCTGGCCGCTGGAGGCGAGTCCATCCGCCAGGGTGGCGGTCAAGCTGCTCTTGCCCTCGCCCGGCGCGGTCGAGGTGATCATGACGACCGGGTGGGCCTGACCCGAGAGCGCTGTCAGCAGGTTGACCCGCAGGAAGCCGATGGCCTCGTACAGCCCCGCCTGCCGCGCCGCCCGCACGATGCCCGAGAACACGACGTCCCGCTGGCGCAGCCGTGGAATCACCGCCAGGGTGGGCAGGCCCAGGGAAAGCAGGTCGTCTTCCGTCCGGACGGTGCGGTCGAGGACCGTCAGCAGCGTCACCACACCCGTCGCCAGCAGCAAGCCCAGCAGTCCGGCGAGCACGGCGTTGCGCAGGGGCTTGGGGGAGACCGGGTCCAGCGGCGCGACGGCAGGCGCGAGGGTACTCAGTACGCCCGCGACCGAATCTTCCAGCAGCTGGGTCTGGATCAGGTTGCCCTGGATGTTGGCCCGCCTTGCGATGAGGGTCTGCCGCTCGACCGAGGGCAATCCAGGAACCCCCAGTTGCTGGTCGACCTGAGCGAGCTGAGCCTCAAAACCGGCCTGCGCCCGGCGCAGGTTCTCCAGCGCACGGTTCCGGTCCCAGGTCAGCAAGGCCGTACTCGCGAGGTTCGCCAGCCGCTGCGCCGCTTCCGGCGTCCGGGCACGGGCACGCAGGGTATAGATGCCGTTGCCCCCTGGATCGAGACGGGAGGTCAACGTGATGGTCTGGAGACGCTGCTCACGCAGCTCGCGCGAAAGCCCCTGAATGAGCCGCTCGCGCTCCGCCGCCGGAATCTCCTCGGCGGCCTGAATCGACCGGGTCAGGGGGCCGATCACCTGGGTGCTCTGCAACGCCTGGGCCACCGCGCCTTCCGGCAAGGGAGGTGCCTTGACTAAGGCCGTGCCGAGCGTGCTGTCCTGCCCCTGGTTGTTGGCGGCAATCAGGCTGGCCGTACTCTCGTAGACCGGAGGCTGACTGCGCGACCACAAGAAGGTAGCAAGGGCCAGCAGCAGGGCCGTGCCCAGAATCCAGGGGAGGCGACGGCGCAGACCGCGCCACAGCACACTGAGATCAATCTCGTTCTCGCCTGTTCGGTCAGCGGGGGTCATGGGGTGCCCATCGTCCAGCGGGAAAGCTCGACCCGCACGAATGTGGGGGGCCTGTTCCCCCCTGGCCTCTTCCGACAGTGAACGGCACTCATCGGCGCCACTATAACGACTCATCCTGCGCAGAACCCAGGAACCTGAGGTGCAGCAAGGTTCCAACATGAGGCAGACTCGCAGACCTGCTGGGCAGCAGCAGAACTTGTAGATCAGGATCAGGGTGACGCTCCGTGACCCTCCGGCGGATGTGGTCTCCCGGCCAGACCGACCCCACACCAGCCCACGGAACGCCCCCGTTCGAGACGTATCCTCCAGTTGAGATAGGGCGCGACCGCCGCCACCCTGCGGTCGTCGGGATGGGCTGAGACGGGCAAGAGGATTTCATCGGCGAGGGTAAGGGCATCCGGGACACCTTTGTGCCGTTTTTGAGGTCCGAGGGGGGCAGTCCCTTCCATCAGGAGCCCGATACTACGGGGACACCTTTGTGCCGTTTTCCAAACTTCTTGCGACCTGGACGCGCTTTTCGTCTCTCTGGCGCACGCACGCTGGTTGGGCGACCTCCCCGGACACCTTTGTGCCGCAGAGGCTGCCGGATAGGGACACCTTTGTGCCGTTTTCGGCTCTCGGCAGCGGCTGGCACGCGTTTTCTGGCTTCTCTCTGTTGTTGTTTCTTTTTATCTTTGAAAAGACAATCAGCAGCTCAGCGGGAGGGACATGAAAAAGGACCGACAACCGGCACTGCCCAGGGTGGATGAGCGGAACTTCGCGCGGCTGGGCATCGTGAGCGTCCAGACCCGGCTCGACGACGAGGCCAGCCGTTCGTGGAACAGCGCCTTTGAGATCGCGGGGCGGTCGTTCGGCATCGCGGCGGAAGCTCCGCATGGGCGTCCCCGGGGAATCGACACGAACGTTGTGATCGGCATCGAGAGTCTGTTCGCGGCGCGGTCGTGTCCGGAGGACAATCGCCTGCACACTACGGCGTACGAGTTGCGGGCCGCGAGCTTTCTACCGCTCAACGGCAAGAGCTTCCACCGGCTGCGCGAGTCGCTCGATCGCCTGTGGTACACCAGCGTGACAGTGACCGACGGCTGGCACCTCCCGGACGGCCGCAAGCTGCGCAACGTCAAGCGGATGCGGCTGATCAACGACCTGAGTTACTGGGACATCGACGGCCAGGACAGCTTCGAGACGACCCGCGAACTCGTGTCGAACGCGACCCTTACCATTCAGCTCGGCACGCAGATGGCGAACAGCATTCGCAGCGGGTTCACCCAAGCGCTGGAGCACAAGATCCTGACCGGCATCGAGCAGCCGCCTGCCCGCGCCTTGTACCGCCTGCTGGAAGCCCACCGGTACGCGGACACCGGGGAGCAGCGGCGCGCCCTGGCGGTGGGGTTGGAGGACTGGCGCCTGGCGTGCGGCATCACGGACGGCAAGCCCAGCAAGACGCTCCGGGCGCTGAGCGAGGCCCACGAGGAGCTGGTCGCCCAGGGCTACCTACGGGACGTACGCGTCGGGGGTTCCAGGGCCACCACGGCCCTCACCTACGATTTCGCCAGCCTGGACGACCCGGACCCCGCGCTGGTGCGCCTGCTGGTCGAGAGCGGGGTGGCCGCTCCGGCCGCGAACAAGCTCGCCAAGGAAAAGGGCGACCGGGTGGAAGAGGTCGTGCGGTACGTGCAAGACACCCTGCGCGAGAAGCCGGGCAGTGTCCGCAAGCCGGGCGGCCTGATCAACGACATGCTGCAGCGGCCGGAGAAATACGTGCTGGACGCCCGGCCTTCTGCCCCCGGGGCCGAGGAGCGCCGTGAGGAGAGTCAGGCCCGCCTCCGCGCCGCCGAGGACGAAGCGCAGCAGCGGGCCGAGCAGGAGCGCCGCGAGTTGCTCGCCGCGCCTCCGCAGGTGCAGTGGGAACGGACCCGGCGATCCCTGAAGCTGCTGCTGGGCAAGCAGTTGACCGGCCCGCACTGGGACGCGCTCGAACGCGCCTGCCTGAGTGGGCAGCTACACGCCGGGGCGCTGCTTCAGGACCTCAGCGCTGCCCAGGCCCGCCTGGAACTGCAAGCCTTCGTGGACGACTTGCGGGACAGGTTGAGTTGAGGAGAGGACTTTTTCAAAGCCGTGAGGTGCCTGGAGCAGTTGTCCGCGCCCCGCCGATCCAGCCATCATGGGCGACAGCTCACTCGCTCCTCCCCCACCCCGACCGTCACCCCGCAGCGCCGACCGTCCTCCCCCCGCAGTTCCCCGTGCAGTACCCTAGTTGACACCGGCGTCAACCCGTTGCCCTCCTCGTCGAGAAGGACCACCTCCTCCCCGAAGCCCACCTCCCCGTAGGCGGCGGGCTGGCCGGGTGCCCACAGGTACTGCACCCAGCGGTACTCGCGGAAGTTCTCCCGCCAGTCGAGCGTGACCACGCCGCTGACCGGGAGAGGCAAGTCGCGTGACACCTCGCGCAGGGCGATGCCGAAGGGCAGGGCGCCGAGGTCCACCCCCAGCGTCATGGCTGGCCCGATGGGAAGCCGGGTGACGAGCAGGTCACCCCGGGCGTCTGTCACGCCGACGGGCTCGCCCGCCACGAGCAGGGGAATGCCGGGAATCCCGGTCTGGACGCGCACACCCCGCGTGGCCCCGTCGGGCTGGAGGGTCACCCGCCCGCCGCTGACGACGACCACGCCCTCGACCTGGGCCGAGGCCCCGCTCGTGCTCACCGAGGCCGCCGCCCGGACCGGCCCCTGGTAGGCGTAGTTCAGGCTGGCCGCCTGTGGGGAGGCCGCAACCTCCACCGTGTGGGCGAGGGTGGGGGCGTAGCGCACCTGAAGGTTGGCCGCCTGGTCCCGGCCCACCCCGGCCGACACGTTCCAGCGGGGCTCGGGCGTCCAGGTGGTGCGCAGGCCCGCGCTCCAGCCATCCGGGCGCAGGCCCCCGGTGAGGCTCAGGTTGCCGCGTCCCCCGAAGCTGCGGGTGACCGAGGCGTCGGCCTCCCAGGTGGCGGCCTCCAGACCCGAGCGGGCGCCCACCGAGACCTCCCAGTCGGGCGTGGCGTAGCGGGCGCCCAGGCCCAAGGTCGTCGTCCGCACGTCGTTCACGGGGAGCGTCGCCCGGCCCTGGAGGGTCAGGCGGCCCACCGCGCGGGTCGCCTCGGCGCTCAGTTCGGGCTGCCAGCCCTCGCCGGGGGCATGGCCCACCGAGGCGCCCAGTCCCAGGGTCCAGCCTGCACGGGCGAGGTTGGCCCGCGCCGACAGTGCGGTGCGGTCGGGGGTGAGGGCCGCGCTCCCCAGGACCGTCCAACCTCCTCCCAGCCCCACCTGGCCGGAGGCGCCCGCCCGGTAACCCCCGGACGTCCAGCCCACCTGGGCCGCGTAGGCGAAGGTGCCGGAGGGCAGGGTAACGGCCTCGGCGGACACCCGCTCCTCCACCTCACGGGTGCCCGTCTCGTCGGTCAGGAGGACCCGCAGGGTATAGCCCCCCGGCGGCAGGGGAACGTTGCGCAGGGTGAGTGAGCCCGCCTCGGCCCGGAAGACGCGCAGCCGCCGCCCGTTGACCTGCACCTCCACGTCGGCCGGAAGGGGCAGGTCCAGGCGGTAGTCGGGCAGCACACGGGGGGGACCGCCCCGGCCCTCGACCGCCACCCCCCGGAAGTCGGTCACCCCGAAGCCGGGGGCCTCCCCGGTCGGCGCAGCGTTCCACACGCCGTACAGGCGCAGTTCCGGTGTCACGGCATACCGCAGCAGGGCGCGGGGCTGCACTCCGGAGCCGCCCGTGCCCGCGTCCCGCACCGCCACGGCCCCCAGCGACCCGGAGAGGCCGCCCCGCGCGGTGCCCACGTCGGCGTAGGCCCCGGCGGTCCAGTCCTCCAGCCGCCCGTAGCTCGCCGCCCCCCGCACCCCGAAGGTCACGGCCCAGCCCGCCTCGCCGTACAGGGGGGGTGGGTCGAGCGAGAACTCCGCGAAGTCCGCCACCCGGCTGCCCAGGCGGGCCGGGGGCAGGGTCAGGGTCAGGGTCTGGGCGCCCGCGTCGTAGCGCACGGCCACGTCGGCGGCCAAGGTCACGAAGATGTCGCCGCCGCAGCTCAGCCGCTCGCCCCGCAGCGCCGCCTCGCCGGGCCGCAGCACGTCGGGGGGCAGCAGGACCTGCACCGGCCCCTCCCCCGTCGCGGCCAGGCGAACGACCTGAGTTCCCCGGTCCGAGCCCTGCACGAAGACCTGGAGGAGCGCTTCGGGCGCCTCACACGGCGCGGCGACGGCCGGACACAGCAGGGCCGCCGTGAGCAGGGCCGCCGCGCTACGGCAGGGCGAGCGTCTCACGGACCTCCCGTCCATCCGCGTCGCGGTAGCTCAGGGTCAGCGGTCCCGTGCCCGCGCCCAGCCCCGGCAACCGCAGGGTGTAGTCCGCCCCGGCGAGCACCGCGAAGGAGGCGACGGCGAGCGGCTCCCCGCCGCGTCCGGCGAGCAGGTTGCCGTAGGTGGCCCGGCGACGGCCACTGTTGCGCAGATGGACGATCAGGTCGTTGCCGTCGCGGCTCAGCGTCGCAGTGACCTGCGCCTGCGCTCCCGGCGGCGTCACGTAGACAGGCAGGGAAAAGCTCAGGGCGAGCTGCATGTTCAGGCTGCGGCCGTCGCCCAGCGGCGTCTGGGTGGTCGCGGTGCTCTCGCCCGGCACCTCCTGCACCAGCAGGCGGTAGGTCAGTTCGGTGTCGCCCGGCTTCTTGCGCAGGGCCACCCGGATGACCTGCGACGCGCCCGGCGCCAGGGTGAAAGACGCCGGATTCACGAGCAGGTCGCGCGTCTCCGACAGCACCGACTGTCCGCCCTCCATGCGCCACAGCACCGGTACGACCCGGAAAGTCGCCGGAGTCTGGCCCGCGTTCAGCATGGTGGTCTGGGTGCTGAGGTTCCCGGTAGGGGCGATCCCCAGCACGGTGGGCGAGAAGCCGTAGCCCTGCGCTCCCGCGCCGCCCAGGCCGAGCAGCAGGGCGAACATCAGGATCAGGGGAAGCAGTCGGGGCATGGGGCACTCCTGGGGGGGATTCACTTGGACTCCACGGTGAGGGCGAGGTCGGCCACGTAGCTCCCGCGCCCCGCCCCCCACTGGCCGGGTTCAATCTGGAGGGTTAGGGTGTGGCGGTAGGTGCGCGGTCCCTGGCCCGAGCCGCCCTCGACCGCGCCAATGCCCCCGCCCTGCCAGAGGCCGAGCGACTCGTGGCCGGAGAGGCGGCCCAGCAGCGCCTCGCCGCCCGGCCCCAGCAGCCGGACGAGGTCGCCCTGCACGCCGGGCAGTGAAACGCGGTAGAGGTCCTGCTTGCGGGCGCACACGATGTCGAGGGTGACCTGCCGCACGTCCGGGGCCGTGGGCAGCGCCTGATAGGGCAGTGGGGGCGCCGCAGACACCGAGGCCACACAGCCAGAAGCCGGCGCCGCCGCAGCGAAGCCGGTAAGCAGAAGAAGGGAGAACAGCCAGCGCATGGATGACCTCGGAGAGCGGAGCGCCCAGGCCGCCCTGGGGGCTTGCCGGAGCGCTCCTGCGGGGCTCAGTTGTATTCGAAGGTGACGGTCAGGATGCCGCTGTAGTCGCCCTTGACAGCCCCCCACTGCCCGGCGTCGGGCCGGAAGGTCACCGAGCCGCCGTAGCGGTCGCCCGTCATCTGGCTGGTGGAATTCACCTTGTCCACCGCCATCGTCCAGGCCCCGTTCAGGAAGGCGCCGCCGGTGCCGGAGAGCTTCATGGTGCCGCTCCGGCCATCGGTCGCCGCCGTCCCCTGGGCGCCGGGCGTGGCCTTGATGTCGACGACCGTGCCCTTGGTGCACTCGATCACGGCGCCGATGGCCGCGGTGGACACTCCACTGTTGTTCAGCGCCGTGTAGCTCGCCGTGGAGGCTGTCCCCGAGCCCAGGGAGGCGGGCAGCGCCGCCTGAACCCCCACGATGTGGCAGGTGTTGGCCACCGTGGCCTTGAACACCACGCTCCCGGTGGAGGTGGCGGCGGAGGCAGAACCGGCGAGGGTCAGGGCGGCGGCCAGCAGGGTCAGGTTCTTCATCATCTCGTCCTTCCGACACGGGGAAGCCGCGCAGAGGTTCACCGTGAACCCCTGTTCTGGACGCGGACTCCGCTGTGGTCGTTTGCGTAGGGGCACTCTAGGCGGGCGCTCCGGCAGCGGACAATCCCGGCGGGCCTGACGCGTCAACGAAAACGTTAAAGCGGCCCCATGCCCCCCCGCGGGGGCATTCTCAAATGAGGCCTCCAACCTGACCGAACCTGATTAAAGTGTGTTCATGCACTGTCTCAGGCGTTCACCAGCCATTAACACCTCCGTCACCCGGCGTTAACGCTGTGACCTCTCTTGCTTCTCCCCTCGCCCCGGAGCCAGCACCCGTACGGCTGCGCGTTCTGGGAACTGCCGCCGTCCTGCGTGGCGACGCCGCCCTGCCGCTGTCGCGCAAGGGCACCCTGCTGCTGACCTACCTCGCCCTGGAAGGCCGCCCCATGCACCGCAGCACCGTCGCGGAACTGCTGTGGCCGGGCGGGCGCGGCCTGGCGAGCCTGCGGGTCGAGCTGTCCAAGCTGCGGGCACAGGGCCTGGACCTCGCGCCGGGGGGCGGTCCCCTGCTGCGCTTCACGGCGGGGACGGACCTGGAGGAACTCGCCGCCGAGGCTGGTGCGGCGACAGTTCCGCACCTGGCCCTGAATGGTCCCCCGCTGGGCGGGCTGGACGACCCGGGCAACCCGGCCCTGCAAACCTGGCTGGACACCCAGCGGCAGCGGCTGGACGGCAGGCGGCAGGCGGTGCGGCGCCAGCAGGCCGCCTCACCCGGCGACTCGCCGCCGGAGAGGCTGGAGGGCTCGGCCGTCGCTTGGCTGGCGGGCCGGTTCGCCCCGGAACTGCGGGCGACGCAGGAACTGGCCCGGCGCGAGCCGCAGGTGCTGCTGTACACGGCGCGGTCCGGGCACGGCACGCGGGCGACGCTCCGCAGCGTGCTGGAGAGCCAGGACTGGCCCTATGTCGAGCTGGACGCCGTCGCCGATCCCCGGCTGCTGCTGACCTCCCTGCTGCTGCGCCTGCGCACCCTGCTGCCCCCCGAGGCCCACGCCCGACTGGGGAAGCTGCTGGAGGAGGGACCGTCCGTGCCTCACCTGGTGTCCGGACTCAGCGGCCTCCTGATCGGGCACGGGCAGCCGCTGGTGATCGCGCTGCACCGCGCGGAGGTGGGGGCCGGACCGGATGACCTGCTGCCCTTCGCGCTGAACTGGCCGCTGCCGCTGGTCTTGCTGCTGGCGACCACCCCCTGCCGGGAAGACGCGCTGGCCCGCGCCGTCCGCCAGCAGTTCGGCGGGGGGCGCCTGCGGGTCTTCCGGGCTTCGCCGCTGCCCAGCGCCGCCCTGCCCGACCCGGCCCCCGCCCTGGCCCTGATCCGGCACTCGGAAGGCTGGCTGACGGCCCTGCGCCCCCTGCTGCGGCTGCGGGAGCCTTGGCCTCCCCGGGTGCGCCTGACCCCGGCGGTGCAGGGCGACCTCCTCGCGGAAGTCGAGCAGGCCCTGCCCGGCGCGGCCCGCGCCCTGGCCCCACTGGCCGCGCTGCCCAGTCCCTTTTGCGCCGAGCAGGCGCTCGGCCACCTGCCGCTTCCCGCCGCCGAGGCCCGCCCGCTGCTGGACTCGGCGCTGCGCCTGGGCGTGCTGGAGCGGGTGCCGCCGGTGCTGCACGCCGACTTGCCGGACCTGCGGGGCCGCCTGCCAGACGGCGAGCATCCCCTGGCGTTCGGCAGCGAGCTGACCCGCTGCGCCCTCGCCGCGACGCTGGAGGGCGCGGCCCGCGCGGCCCTGCGCGGGCAACCCCGCCGGGGCTGGGCGGCCCAGGATCCGGCTCCCCGACTTCCCACCGGTCCCCAGCCGGGGGAGACGGCCGCGCCGACACGGGGCGAGTTCCGGCGCACCGCCGCCCTGCCCGGCGGGTACCGCGCCGAGCAGTGGGACGGGCAGCTCACCCTGCTGAGGCTGGGGGCGGAGGGCCACGCGGCCCCCGAACTCCGTCTGTCCCTTCCCCTGCCCCACGGCACCCGCACCTGGCGCCTGGCCTACCGCCTGGACGAGTACCGCCCCGACCGGGCCTCGCCCCTGCTGATCGCGGAGTGCGGCGGCGAGCCCGAGGTCCTCGACCTCGGTGCGGGTCCCGACCGCCGCTGGCGGCTGTGGTGCGGCCCGGCGCAACCGGGCGGAGCCCCCCTCGTGCTGCGGGTGCGTGCCCTCGACCTCACGCTGCATCTGGCGGTGGGGGGCCGCACCACCCCCCGGTCCTGATCGCGGCGCTCCGTTCCGCTGGCGGGAGCCTCTCCATAGGTCTGACCACCGCTGCGGGTTCCTGAGCCGGGGCCAGGGGCCACCCCGTGCGGGCTGAACCCAGGCTCCCGGCGCCGGGGGAACTGGCCCAGCACGGCGGTGACGGCGTCGGCCGCACATTTCTGGCCGATGTCGCCGCTGGAGACGCCTCTCACCCCGACGGCGGCGGTGCTCGCCCGAATGCCCGAATGGGCACGCCGCCCGCCACCACGGGGAAGCGGGCGATGCGGGCGAGTTCGGCGGAGGCGGGACGAACTGCGGAGTGGGACGCTCTC
This sequence comes from Deinococcus sp. HSC-46F16, assembly GCF_024171495.1. Lineage (NCBI taxonomy): Bacteria > Thermotogati > Deinococcota > Deinococci > Deinococcales > Deinococcaceae > Deinococcus > Deinococcus sp. HSC-46F16. The sequence continues at coordinate 141,348 of NZ_JALJZW010000003.1, read as the reverse complement.
CTGACCGCGTCCGACTCCGCTTCCTTTGCCTGAACCGCCCGCCTTCCCCACGCGGGCGGTGGGCGGTGACTTCCCGGTGTAGGTGAAGGCCAGGATCGCGCCGGGGTTGGCCATCTCGGTCACCCACTGGCCCTGCTGCCCCAGCATCTGCCCGCCGCTGTCGGTGATGACGCAGATGGTGCGTCCGTCCGCCGAGACGGCCGTGTCGCGGTAGCGGTTGTTGGTGGGCAGCACCTACGAGGTGATGGGCTTGGCATAGTTGGCGAACTGGTTGTGCCCGAGGTCGCCCATCGTGAAGTACAGCTTGCCGTCGGGGCCGATCTTCAGCCGCCCCGCGTTGTGGTCGTTCCCGGCGGGCAGGTTGCCGATCACCAGGGTGGGGGCCGTCAGCCGCCCGCTGGCCGCGGTAAAGGTGTAGCGCACGATCTTCTTCTTGGGCGCGGCCTCGGGGCCGTAGGTGTAGGCCACGTAGACCCAGTCACGGCCCTGGCCCTTCAGGAGGTCCGGGTGCAGCGCCATGCCGAGGAGGCCCTGGTGCTGTCCACCGGCGAGGGCACCGGGGATGGTGACTGCCACGCTTTTTTGCCCGGTCGTGGGGTTGACCCGCACGATCTGCTTGCCGAGGCCCTCGGTCACCCAGAGTTGCCCGTCGGGGCCAGCGGTGAGTTCCCAGGGCATCTGAAGGCCGGTGGTCACGACCCGCCTGGTGAACGGTTCGCCCACGGGCTGGCGGGCGGCGTGGGCTGGCTGCCCCCCGCGAGGGCACCCGTGCCGAGGGCGAGCAGCGAGACGGTCAGGGCGATGGACTTGATGTTTTGCATGGGAAGGCTCCTTGAGGCGAGGGGAAAGGGAGGCTGAGCGGCTGGCTTCAGCGGGCGTTCACGTACCCGGCGTCCACGTGCAGGGTCGTCCCTGTCACGTAGCTCGACAGGTCCGAGGCGAGCCACAGGCTGGCCTGCGCGACCTCCTGCGGCTGGGCGAAGCGGCCCAGCAGGCTCAGTTGCGGGGCCTAGCTCTCGGCGTCCAGGCCGAACTGCTCGATGGCCCCGCGCCGCATGGGCGTGTCGATGGCGCCGGGGGCGACCGCGTTGACGCGGATGCCGTGCTCGCCGTTTTCCATCGCGGCGACCTTGGTGATGCCGTTCACGCCGTGCTTGGCGGCGACGTAGGCGACGGTGTTGGCCTGGGGCCGGAAGCCGCTCACCGAGGAGATGTTGATGATGGACCCGCCGCTGCCCTGCTCGCGCATCTGCCGCAGTTCGTACTTCAGGCACAGGGCCATGCCCTTGAGGTCCACCGACATCAGGCGGTCCCAGTAGGCCTCGTCGAAGTCGTGCACGGGCCGGTCGTCGTGGGTCAGGGCGGCGTTGTTCACCGCCACGTCCAGGCGGCCATAGGCGTCCACGGCGGCCTGCACCATGTTCTGCACCTGCTCGGCCTTGGAGATGTCCACGTGGACAAAGGTGGCCGCGCCGCCCGCCTGACCAATCGACTCCACGACGGCCTGGCCCTTCTCGTCGTTGAAGTCCACGACGACGACCCTGGCTCCGGCCTGGGCGAACAGCCGCGCCGTCGCCTCCCCCATCCCCATGGCGGCTCCGGTGATGGCGACCTCGTCCTGCAAGCTGGGCGACGTCATTTCTGCTCCTGTCCACTCCCTCCGGAAAGTGACGGTGGGCGGCTCCCACACGGGGTCCACCCGCATACGCTGGGCCAGGGCCTCCGGGCCACTGGTCTGGGCACAGCAGACAGTTCAATGCGGAGGGGACATCTCGAGCGGAGCCCCTGGCCCTCCCCGGCTATAGTGGCGCCGTGCACGACGACCCCGTGGTCAGGACGCTGGACGACGCCTTGCGGCAGCCGCCCATTCGCCTGTGGCAACGGCTGGTGCGGTTGACCCAGGCCAGGATGAGGGAGGTCGAGGCCACCCTGGCCCCACTGGACCTGAGCGTGACGGAGTTCGACCTGCTCGCGGCCGTGCGTGCCCACGGGGGCGCGACCCAGCAGGACATCGCCCAGCACCTGCTGTTCAGCGAGGCCAACCTGACCTACCACGCCCAGCGGCTGTGCGGCCGGGGCCTGATTCGCCGAGAAATGTCCGGCAAGGCCAAGCGGCTGTTCCTGACCCCCGCGGGCGAAGCCCTGATCGGCCAAGCGCTGCCCAGGGTGGTCGGCCTTCACGAGCGGCAGTTTGGAACCCTGACGCCCGAGCAGATGCGGCAGCTCGAAGTCCTGCTGCGCCTCCTGGGTTAAAGGAGGGTCGGCCCGGCCCCCAGTCAGGTCAAGGAACTTCTCTTGACAATTCAATATTGAACTGATTGACTGCGGGCACCATTGCGAAGCGGAGACGGGACCCTGGCCGTCGCCCGTGAAGAGGCGGCCCATGAACCTGCTTGAACGCCTGCTGACGTCTCTCTTTCCGCGCCCGTCCGCACAGGACGCGCCTCAGGAGCCTCCCATGACGAACCCCAAGATCGCCGTGATCATCGGCAGCACCCGCGACGCCCGTTTTGCCGACAAGCCCACCGAATGGTTCATGAAGCGGGCCTCGCAGCGCACGGACCTGGACTTCGAGGTGCTCGACCTGCGCGACTTCCCGCTGCCGCTGTTCAACGAGGTGGCGTCCAATGCGTGGGCGCCCACCCAGAACGAGGTCGGTGTGCGCTGGCAGCAGCGGCTGGCCGAGTTCGACGGCTACGTGTTCATCACGGCCGAGTACAACCACGCGCCCACCGCCGCCCTGAAAAATGCGCTGGACTACGCTTACCCCGAGTGGAACAAGAAGCCCGCGTCATTCGTGGGCTACGGCTCGGTGGGGGCGGCCCGCGCCATCGAGCACCTGCGCGGCATCGCGGTCGAATTGCAAATGGCGCCCCTGCGGGCGGCCGTGCATATCCAGGGGGGCGATTTCTTCGCGGCGTGGCAGGAGGGCAAGAGCCTCGACGAGCTGACCTACCTCGAGCCCGGCGTGACGGCCATGCTGGACGAACTCGCGTGGTGGGCGAACGCGCTCAGGACCGCACGCCAGGCGACCACCCCGCCCCAGGAGATTCAGGTGTCCTCGTCCGGGGTCTGATCGCGGCGCTCCGTTCCGTTGAAGGGACACTGTTTGTCCCTTCAACTCCTCTCTGACCGCTTTGCATGACGGAGTCTCGCCCCACTGGGGCCGGACCAGTTGAGGGGCAACCCATCGACTTGTCCGTCCACCGCTGTGGGGCGCACAGCGTCCCCTCCGTTCTCCCACCGGCGCTCTCCGGGGGGAGAACTCCTTTTCCGGCCACCCTGAGCGGGCAGGAAGGCTCGGGGGAGCGGTTTGGGACACGGCCGGGGCAGGGGCCGCGTCCTCCCGCACTCAGCCGGGGGGCGGGTCCCGCAGCCGGGCCAGCAGCGCCCCGATCTCGGCGGGGAGGGGAGCGGCGGGGTGCTCCACGAGGGTGCGGTGTAGGGGAGCGAAAAAGCTCTGGACCTCGGCATTGGCGCCGGGATGGGCCAGGGCGAGGGTGAGCAGGGCGCGGGCCTCGCCGGGGCGGCGCTCGCGGGCCAGCACGTCGGCGAGGCCGCCGAGGGCCTCGGCCACCACCGAGGGCGCGTCGCACTGCGCGGCTTGGAGGGCGGCCTCGTGAAACCGGGCGCGGGCCTCGGCGAGCTGGTCTTGCCGGGCCAGGGCGTGCCCGAGGTTGACCAGCGCGTTGGCGATCTCCCAGCCCTGCCCCGAGTCCCGCGCCTGTTGCAGCACCCGCCCGCTGTGCGCCGCGCTCAGGGCGAAGTCGCCGCGCAGCAGCGCGACCCAGGCCAGCCCGGTCAGGTTCAGGGTCTGGCCCTCGCGTCCGCCGTAGGCTTCATGCAGCGCGAGGGCTTCTTCCATCCGGGCCTGCGCCGCCCCGAGGTCGCGCCGTTCGGTGGCGATCAGGCCCGCCGTGTTCAGCAGCTCGGCCCGCAGCCGGGGCCGGTCCAGGGGCGCCGCCCCGCGCAGCGCCTCCTCCACCTGCGCCTGCGCTTCTTCCAGCTCGCCCAGGTAGACCCCGCTGCGGGCCAGGCCCCCCAGGGCGCGGGCGAGGAGGTCCGGGCGTCCGGCTCCCTCCAGCACGCTCCGGGCACGCCCGAACAGGGCGCGGGCCTCGGGGTAGACGCTGCGGCGGTGCAGGATGCGGGCCTCGGTCAGCAGCGCCGAGCCCAGCAGCACCGGGTCGCCCAGGGTCTCGGCGCGGGCGCGGGCCTCGCCCGCCAGCGCGGAGGCCTGCGCGTGGTCGCCCAGCCGCTGCAAGGTCGAGGCGAGCGCGAGCTGAAGCTCGGTGCGCCGCGCCGCGCCGGGGGCGTCCGCCTCCTCGCCGGGCCGCGCCCGCAGGGCCGCGTGCAGGTCCTCCCGCGCGTCGTACAGGTGGGCGCGGGCCAGGCGGTAGGGCATCAGGTCCAGCAGCGTGCGCAGCAGGGCCGGGTCGGGCGGCGTGGGGGCGTGCAGGTGCCCGGCGAGCAGCGCCCGCAGCGTGGGGGCGTGGAGGTCGAGGTGCGCGAACCACGCCGCGCTCTGCGGCGGGTACGCCCGCAAGACCGCCTGGGCGCGGCGCAGCCCCCGCTGCCGGGCACGCCCCAGGGTGGCGGGGTGTCGGCGCAGGTGGGCCTGCCCCCGGTCCAGCAGTTGCTCCGGCAGGCGGTAGAGTCCGCCGCCCACGGGCCGCAGCAGGTGGCGGTGAATCAGCGCGGAGAGCAGAAAAGAAGAACTGCCCGACACCTCCTGCGCCCAGGCCAGGTCGAAGGGGCCGCCGAAGGTGCTCAGGGCCGCCAGCACGCGCCGTTCCGGTGAGCCGAGTTCCGGCCAGGGTCCCGCGCCCACCTGCCGCGCCCGCCCGCTGCGCTCCAGATGCTCGGCCGCGCCCCTCAGGCCCAGGGTCTGCACCAGGGGCAAGAGGGCCGTCAGGGTGTCCGGCTCGCCCGCCGCGTAGCGGGTCAGGGCGTCCAGGGCGCCCTCGTCCTCGCCGTCCGGGGCCTCGGCCTGCGCGGCCAGGGCGGCCCTGAGGCTGACGTCCGGCAGGGGGGCGAGCGCCAGCACCGCCTCGCCCCGCACGCCCAGCGGCGCCCGCGAGGTCACGATCAGGCGGGTGCCCGGACTGCGGGCCAGCAGCGCCTCGAGCAGCGGCGCGGGAAGGGCCGCGGGCGCGGCGTCGTCGAGCAGCAGCAGGGTGGGCCGCCGACCCAGCAGCCGGGCCACCGTCCCGGCGGTGACGGGAGCGACCGCCGTGCCCAGCAGCACCTCGCTGATGCGGGCCAGGGCCAGCTCGGGCACCCGCACCCCGCGCAGGGGGACCTCGTGGGCGCCGCCCGGAGCCTGGGCACCCAGCTCGGCGAGCAGTTGCCGGGCCAGGCGCGTCTTGCCCCGTCCGGCCGGGCCGGTGAGGGTCAGGAGCGCGTGCCCGCCGAGCCGCCGCGCCGCCTCCCGCACCTCCGGCCCCCGGCCGTGCAGGTAAGGGTGGGGAGGCGGGGGCGGGGACGGCACTTGCCGCGCCGCGGCGTCCTCCCAGTCGCGTAGGCCGCTCCCGGTCAGGGCCTCCACGCTCTGGCCGCGCAGTTCCGCTTCCAGCCGCAGGGCCGAGAGCCGCGGCGCGAGCCGGGCAGGCAGGCCCCGCACCTGCCCGCACAGCCACGCCGCGCCCCGCCCCTCGCCCAGCGGCCCGACCTGCGCCTCGGCCAGCGCCAGGACGGCCCGGTCGGTCAGCGGCGGCAGACTCAGCACCTCCGGCCCCGAGTCCGGCGCGGGTCCCCCCGGCGCCGCCGCCTGCCCGGTCAGCACCGCCTGCGCCCCCGCGAGCAGCGGGGCGAGTTCGGCCAGCGCACAGGCCCCCAGGAACTCGGGCGCGTCGAGCAGCAGGGCCAGGGGTCGGCCCGCCCCCCCGCCCACGTCCGCCGGGTCCGGGGGGCCAGCCAGGGGCACGCCGCTCAGCGTGGCGCCCTCCCAGGCGCCATGCGGCCGCGCGGCCCGTCCGGGGTCGCCCCGCACGTGCAGCGTCTGGTAGCCCAGGTGCTGCGCGATCCGGTCGGCCTCGCACAAGAACGCGCTCAGGCCCCCGCCCGGCGGGGCCTGCACGGTCAGGCGGGCGCCGGGCCGGGCCAGGGCCTCTTTCCAAAAGGCCACCGTCCGGGCGCGGGCCTCGTCCCGTTCCAGCAGCCGGGAAGGCCCGCTTCCGGCGCCCGGTGCGGACACCGGATCCCGGACCACGACCTGCCCCCGGCCCAGGCGCTTGGCCGCCAGGAGCCGGGCATCGGCCCGCGCAAACAGGGCCTCGCGGTTCAGGCCCGGCTCCCAGGCGGCGACGCCCATGCTCACGCGCAGGGGCCGCCCTGGGCGCTGCGCGAGCTCCCGGAGCCGGGCCTGGCCCCACTCCGCGAGGGCCGCCTCCGGGCCGCCCGCCAGCACCGCGAACTCGTCGCCGCCCAGGCGGTACACCTCCCAGCCGGGGCGCCGCTGCCCGTGCAGGGTCTGCGCGAGCGCCCGCAGCGCCTCGTCGCCCGCCAGGTGCCCGAAGGTGTCGTTGATCAGCTTGAGATAGTCGAGGTCGCACAGCAGCAGGGCGCAGCCTGCCCCGTCCGACAGGCGCCGCCGCAGGTCGGTGTCGAACGCAGCGCGGGTGGGGAGCCGGGTGAGGTCGTCCCGACTCACGAGCGGTGTCATCCCCTCCATAGTGGGGCGGCTGGCGGCGCCCGGCAAGCCCCGGCACGGGGGGGATGGGGGACGGGGTGGCCGCCTTGCGGGAGCGCGGCGGCGGCGGGGCCGCACCCGCGTGAGCCACTTCAGGTCCTCAGGTGCCCGCAGGCCTGCAGGGGCATCCAGGCTGAGGCGCTGGTCTTGCGCGTCTGGGCCGTCTTCCAAGGCGATGGCCCCAGGACAGCCTGGGCTCGGGGGCCGAACCCAGGGTGATCCCGCCAGGCCCGCGCGGTGTCCCGGGCGCGGGCCGGGTCGGCGCGCTGTGGCTGGTGGGGGCCTTCGGGGTGCTCCTCCCCGCGCTGGTCCTGGCGGTCACGCGGGGGTCGGTGACCGTCTCCCTCGCGCAACTCGTGCAGGTCCTGCGCGGGGGCGGGAGTGACCTCGCCCGCACCGTGATTCTGGACCTGTGGCTGCCCCGGGCGCTGCTCGCGGCGGTGGTGGGCGGCAACCTCGCGGTCGCCGGGGTGCTGTTGCAATCGGCGCTGCGCAACCCGCTGGGCGATCCCCACCTCGTCGGCGTGAGCGCGGGAGCGGGGCTGGCGTTCTCGTTTTTCGCGGGGAGCTTCGCGGCACTGGCCCTCAGTGCCTTTGCCGGGGCGCTGCTCAGCGCGGTCACCGTGTACGCGCTGGCCTACAGCGAGGACGCCCAGCCCCTGCGCTTGATTCTGGGCGGCAAAAGCACGCTGCTGCGGCTGCTGGCCCGGCAGCTCGTGCCGCGCGGGGGCGCCGTGCTGCTGGAGGGCCGCGACCTCGCCCGGCTGGGACGGCGGGGGCGGGAGGCGGCGCGGTCGCTGGGCCTGCTGCCGCAAGCGCCCGCCCTGCCGGAAGCCGTGACCGTCCGTGAACTCGTGGCGCGGGGCCGCTTTCCGCACCGGGGGCTGCTGGCGGGAGGTGGGGCAAGCGACCGGGACCTCGTCGAGCAGGCGCTGCGGGACACCGGCATCACCCACCTCGCGGAACGGGAGGTCCACGGCCTCTCGGGCGGCGAGCGGCAGCGGGCCTGGATCGCCATGGCGCTGGTGCAGCAGCCGCGCGTGCTGCTGCTCGACGAGCCCACGACCTACCTCGACCTCGCCCACGCGCACGAGGCCCTGGGGCTGCTTCAGCGCCTCGCCACCGGGCGCGGAATGACCCTGCTGATGGTCCTGCACGACCTCTCGCAGGCCAGCCGCTTCGCCACGCGGGTGGTCGCCCTGCGGGGCGGGCAGGTGGTCACCCAGGGCCGCCCCGCCGAGGTGATCACGCCGCCCTTCCTGCGGGAGGTGTACGGGCTCGACGCCCGCGTCCTCCCGGACCCGGAGACCGGGACCCTGCTGATCATTCCGCGTTCCTGAGGAGCGGGGGGGGAGGTTCGTCGGCGGGGGACCCGGCCCGGTCAGGCTGGCTCCTGGCCTCCGGGGCGCCGGGACACGCGCCCGCGCCGCGGCTTGCGGGCGTACAGGCGCCTGTCGGCGAGCTGAAAGAGGGCGGGCGCGTCGGTGGCCTCGTCGGGAAAGCTGGCCCACCCCACCGCCGCCCGCAGGGCGCCGCCGTCGAGTTCGGTGAGGGCCGCTTCCAGGGAGGGTTCCAGCGGGGACGGGGCAGGGGGCAGCAGTGCGGCGAACTCGTCGCCGCCGAGGCGGTAGGCGGTGCCGGGCAGGGGCACCTGCCGGGCGAGGCAGCGGGCCACCTCGCCCAGCAGCGCGTCCCCGGCGAGGTGCCCGCGCTCGTCATTGACCCGCTTGAAGTCGTTGAGGTCGAGCAGCACCAGCCGCACGGGCTCGCGCCGGGCCAGGTAGCCCGCGAGCGCCTCGTCAAAGGCGCGGCGGTTGCCCAGCCCGGTCAGGCCGTCGAGGTAGGCCCAGCGCTCCAACTGGCGCTGGGCGGCGTGCGCCTCCGTGAAGTCTTCTTGAACGCCCACGAAGTAACGCACCTGCCCTTCCTCGCGCAGCGGCCGCACCCGCAGGCGGTAGTGCAGCAGGCGGCCGTCCTTGCGGTAGTTCACCACCACCCGCGAGAAGGGTTCGCCCCGGTCGAGGGCCGCACGCATCGCCAGCACGTCGGCGGGATCGGTGGCCGGACCCTGAAGAAAGCGGCAGGTGCGGCCCCGGGCCTCGGCGAGCGAGTACCCCGTTTCCCGGGTAAAGGTCTCGTTGACGTAGAGGATGCGCCGCTGGGCGTCGGTGACCAGCAGGCCGATGTCGGCGGTGTCGAGCACCCGCCACAGCAGCTCGCCCGGCAACTCGTCCGGCAGCCCGCCGCCTCCCAGGGCCGGGGGGGCGGGTTCGGGCGGGAGCGGCCCGGCAGGGCACTTCACCCCTTCTCCCACACCCGGGCGGCGTCCGGGGTCACCCCGGCAGGCAGCGGGGCGGGACGGCCCAGAAAGTAGCCCTGGGCGTAGTCGGCCCCGAGCTCACGCACGAGCCGCAGCTCGGTTTCGGTCTCGATGCCTTCGGCGACCACCCGGATGCCGAGGTCGTGGGCGTACTCGACCAGGGCGAGCACCAGCGGCGTGCGGCGGTCGCTGCCGTGCAGCCCGCTGATCAGGGCGCGGTCGAGCTTGACCACGTCGGGGCGCAGCTCGGCGAGGTACGTCAGGCTGGTGTGCCCGGCTCCCAGGTCGTCGAGGGCCACCTGCGCCCCCTCGGCGCGGTAGCGGTCGAGGATGCGCCGCAGCAGGCCGAGGTCGGGAAAGGCCTCGCTCTCGGTGACCTCGAACAGCAGGCGCGAGAAGTCGGCGCCCACCTCCCGGCAGGTCTGAAAGGTGGTTTGCAGGCACACGTCGGGGTTGTAGACCACGCCGGGCGCGAAGTTGATAAACAGCACCTGCCCCGGCGCGAGCTGCGGGTAGATCTGCCGAATCGCTCCGCGCCGGGCCTGGGCGTCAAAGGCGCGGGCCTGCCCGTGGGTACACGCGGCTTGCAGCAGCGGCCCCGCCCCGATCAGCCCCGCGCCGCCCTCTCCCTCGGCCCGCACCAGCGCCTCGTAACCGTAGACCTCGCCCCCACGCAGGGCCACGATGGGTTGCAGGTGAAAACGCAGCCGCTCGCTCGCCCCGAAAAACCAACCGCTGTCCAGCCGCTGTACCCAGCGCTCCAGCGGCGCCATCTGCCAGGCGTCGGGCGACCCGTCGGTCCGGCAGGGCGCGGCGAAGAGGTCGGCGCGTTCGGTGGGTGAGAACATGTCCAGCAAGGCGGGCAGGGTGCCGAACGCGTCCGCCGTCACCAGCGGGCCTTCGGGCCGCCGCTCGTGGGAGAGCCCCAGGGCGGCGAGCCACGCGCTCAGGCGCCGCCGCACATGCTGGGAGGCGGCATGCAGGTACAGGCCGCCAGCGGCTGACCCGGCCTCCGCCGTGATCACATCGCAGTCGCAAGCCACCTTGGATAACCCTGAATGGAGAAGAAAAGGGCCGGAGGGAGACGACATCCCTCCGGGTCTATCAGGTCGAGGCTTACGCAATCCTGGCACCTTTCCGCACGGGGGCTGAGGCCCCTCTCATTCACCGCCCTCGGGCTTGAGGGAAGCTTCATCCTGTGGGGTCCCCCCCCGACCCGCCGCGACGCCGCCCCGGCGGCCGATTTCGGCCATGTGGCGGCGGTCCTCGCTGACGGCGCGGCCCCCCTTGCGCCCGGCGGCGCGGGCTTCTTCCGAGGTGAACTGGTGCGCGTTGCCGCTGCGGTGGGCAGCGCGGCCCCCCTCACGGGCGATGTCCTGGCGGCGCTGCGGGTCCATCCCGGCAAAGCCGCGCCCAGGCCTCTGCGGCGCCTTGTCCTGATTCTGGGTCATGGATCACTCCTCCCCCCTGACAGGGGTGACCGCACTGTGCCCGCTGCCCCGCGCTCTTCCGTGGGGATCGGTCCAACAGGGCCTCCATATGAGTTGTGCGCCGCCTAAGCAGAAGGTAAAGGTGTCTTCATTTTCCCCTCAGTTCTGAAGGAGGTGGGTCAGGGGGAAACCTGCACCACCGTTTTGCCCCGCGCCTGTGGCCCCTCCACGTGGCGGTGGGCGTCCGCGATCTGGGCCAGGGGAAAGGTGCGGTCCAGCGGCACGCGCAGCTCGCCCGAGGCGACGAGCCGGGCCAGGAAGGCGAGGTCGGGCGAGCGCTCCTGGGTGCGCACGGCGGCGAAGCGGGGGCGGGGGCCGGGGGGGCCACCCAGACTCGCGGCAAGTTCGGCGGGGCGCAGCGGGAAGGGCTGGGTGGTCACGTAGACCCCGCCCGGAGCGAGGCTGGCCCGCACCCGCGCGAAGTCGAGGGCGGGCGGCGTGTCGAAGATCACGTCCCAGGTGCGCTCCCCCCGGCCCAGGTCGAGGTCCGCCGCGTCATGCACCTCGTCGGCCCCCAACGCCCGCACGAAGTCCAGCTTGGCCGCGCGGGCGACGCCCGTCACCACGGCGCCGAAATGCCGCGCGAGCCCGACGGCGAAGGAGCCGATGCCCCCCGCCGCCCCGTAGACCAGCACGCGGGCACCGGGGCGGCGGTGGAGCGCGGCGCCTTCCCGCAGGGCCTGGAGGGCGGTGAGGCCCGACAGTGGAATGGCCGCGGCTTCGGCCCAGTCCAGCCTGTCCGGCAGGTGGGCCAGGCGCGACTGCGGCACGGTCACGTATTCCGCCGCGCCGCCGCCCCCGTGCCCCAGCAGCCCGAAGACGCGCTCGCCGGGCTCGAAGGCCGTGACCCGTGGCCCCACGCCCACCACCACCCCCGCCACGTCGAGTCCGGTGGTGTAGGGGCGGCGCACCGCCAGGGCTGCGGGACCGCCGCCCGCCCGGACCCGCAGGTCCGAGCCGTTGACGCTGGAGGCCCCGACCCGGACCAGCACCTCGTCACGGCTGGGCCAGGGCCAGGGAATTTCCTCGACCCGCAGGATCTCGGGGCCGCCGAACGCATGAAACCGGGCTGCGAGCATGGGTCACGGTAGGGCATGGGGCGGCCGGGGGGGGTGAGTGCCGGGCGGCCCGCCCTCAGGGCGGCGGAGCGAGTTCCTCCTCGCCGCGCCGGGGAAGCACCCGGACCCCCGGCACGCCCCCGGCAGCGGTCCGGGCCACCCCTTCCCACGCGGAAGGCACCCGCAAGTCCACGAGGGCGCCGCGGGCCAGCAGGGTCAGGAGGGGGCCAAGGGTGGTCCGCAGGGCCTCGGCGGGCGTGCGGCCGCGTCCCGGCGCGGTCCCCAGGTCCAGCGTCAGGCTGAGGGTGGTCGGCCCGGCGCCCGGCGCAGGCGGCAGGCCGGAAACCCGGAGCTGAAGCGGTCCGGCTTGTCCGGGAAGACGCTGGGCCTCGCCCAGGGGGAGCGGGGGGTCGGCTGGCCCGGTGCGGGCGAGGCCGAGGGCCTCCTGGGTGGCGTGGGGAAGGCCCGTGCCGCCCGGGGGCTCCCCCGCCCGCGCGTCCGCCTCTTCCGCGCGGGCGACCCGGTGCATGTCGGCGGGGTGACGGCCCCGGTTGCGGGCGACGGGCTGGACCCACACGTCCGCGAGGTGGGCGCGGGCGGCCTCCCCCGCCGGGGAGTGCAGCACCTCCAGCAGCGTTGCCAGGTCGAGGTCGCTGTGCAGCCGCGCGGGAGCGCCGCCGGGCACCAGCCGCAGTCCGGCGAGGACGGCTTCGGTCTCGGCCTCCAGCGAGGTGCCGCCGGGCCGGGCACCGCTGACCTGACGCACCTCGCGCGTGTGGGGCTGCACCGCCCGCGCCGCCCAGCCCGAAAAGGTCTGCCGCCGCTCGTGGCGGGTGCTGCCGTCGGTGTAGACGTGCCACAGCCCGCCCGCGCCGGGGGGACCGGGGTCAGGCGTCATCGGGGAGAAAGGTGAAGTCGGGGAGGGCAGGCAGCCGCCCCACCACCCCGCGCAGCACCTCCAGGGCGCCTGCGGCGTCGCGCAGGTCGGCGAGTTCGAGGGGTGAGTGCGAGTAACGCCTGGGGAGGGTCAGCGACCCGGCCGCGATCCCCAGCCCGGCCCAGGCCATCGCGGCGGAGTCGTTGGAGCCGCCGCTGAAGGTGCAGGCTTGCAACGGTACTCCGCGCTCCCCGGCCACTTCTTCCAGAAAGTCGCGCACGCCGGGGTGCAGCAGGTTCGCCCGGCCCCCCGGACCGGCCATGACCTGCAACGCCGGACCCGCGCCCAGCCGCACATTCAGGTCACGGTGTTCGCTCATGTCGGGCGTATCCCCGGTGGGCATGGTGTCCAGCGCGAGGGCGAGGTCGGGGCAGAAACGCTCGGCGGCAAGCTTCGCGCCCTTGAGGCCCACCTCCTCCTGGGCGGTGAAGGCGTAGACAATCGTTCCGGCGGCGGGTGCCTCGCCCAGCGCCAGCGCCAGCAGCACCGCGCAGCCCAGGCGGTTGTCGATGGCCTTTCCCGCGACGAGGTGGGGCTGGCCGCCGATCTCCAGCAGGGGGCTGACAAAGGCGACCGGGTCCCCGACCCGCACGCCCAGGGCTTCCACCTCGGCGGCACTGGAGGAACCCAGGTCGATGTAGAGGTCGCTCGCTTTGCGGCCCTGGGTGCGCTCGGCTTCCGACTGGTAGTGGCCGGATTTCATGCCGATCACGCCGTTCACGCCCCGCACCCGCACCGCCCGCGCGGGAAGCAGGCTGTCGATCACGCCGCCGATCTTCTCGAAGCGGAGAAAGCCGCCGGGTTCGATGCTTTTCACCATCAGGCCGATTTCGTCGGTATGGGCGGCGATCAGAACGGTGGGGCCGGGGGCAGGGCCGCGCCGCACGGCATAGGCGTTCCCCGCCACGTCGATCTGGAACTCGTCCACCCGACCGGCGAGGGCGGTGCGGAGGAAGCGCAGCAGGGGCCGTTCGTCGCCGGAGACGGCGTCGATGTCGCACAGCTCGCGCAGGCGGTCGCGGAGGGCAGGGAGCATGGGAGGCATCCTAGAGGTTCTGCCCCGGTCCGTCCCTTCCGGAGAGACGCCGCGCCCCACGGTCCGGGAGGCCCGGCTGCACTAGGCTGTCTCCCCGCATGACCGCCCCCGCCGACGCTGCCGCCGCCCTGCGGTTCCCGGAGTTCCGGGCGCTGCTGCTCTCCTCCACCTTTTCCTCGCTCGCGAGCCGGATGCTGGCGGTCGCCATCGGGTATCAGGTGTACGAGCTGACCCGCAGCCCGCTCGCCCTGGGGCTGCTGGGGCTGGTGGAGGCGATCCCGGCGCTGGGGCTGGCCCTGATCGGCGGGCACTACGCCGACCGGCTGGACCGGCGCTCGATCCTGCTCGTCACCCGGCTGATCTTCGCGGCGTGTGCCCTGGGGCTGGCGCTGGCCTCGCGTGGGGCGGACGCGGGCACGGTGGGCGTGCTGTTCGGGCTGGTGTTCGTGGCGGGGGTGGCGCGGGGGTTCGGGGACCCGGCGTCGTCGGCGTTCGAGACGCGAATCGTTCCGGCCTCCGCCTTCGTGAATGCCTCGGCGTGGCTGGGCAGCGTGGGGCAGGCGACCGGAATCGTCGGCCCGGCACTGGGGGGCCTGCTGCTCGCCTCGTGGAGTGCGAGCGGCACCTACGCCCTGATCGCGGGGCTGACACTGACGGCATGGGCGGCGCTGTGGCGCATCGCGCCCAAGCCGCAGCCTGCTCCCCCCCATCGGGAGAGCATGGCCGAGAGCATCCGGGGCGGCCTGAGGTTCGTGCGGCGCGACCCGGTGATTCTGGGGTCGATGGCGCTGGACCTGTTCGCGGTGCTGTTCGGCGGGGTGGTGGCGCTGCTGCCGGTGTTCGCCTCCGACATCCTGGGGGTGGGGCCGCGCGGGTTGGGGCTGATGCTGGCGGCCCCGGCGGTGGGTGCCCTGCTGGTGATGCTGTGGGCCACCCGGCACCCGCCGCTGCACAACAGCGGGCGCACCCTGCTGCTGGGGGTGGCGGGGTTCGGGGTCAGCATCATCGTGTTCGCGCTGTCGCGGGATTTTTACCTGTCGCTGGTGGCCCTTTTTTTCACCGGGGTCTTTGACGGGATCAACATGGTGATTCGCAAGGCGATCCTGCGGCTGCGGACCCCGGACCACCTGCGGGGGCGGGTGGCGGCGGTCAGCCTGCTCTTTATCGGGTCGAGCAACGAACTCGGGGCGCTGGAAAGCGGCGTGGCTGCGAGTGCGCTGGGCACGGTGCGCTCGGTGTGGGCGGGCGGGCTGGTCACGCTCTTGGTGGTCGCCCTCGTCGCTTGGCGGGTGCCCGCGCTGCGCTCGCTGCACCTGGGCGAGGCCGGGCCGGGGGACGAGGGGGCGCGGCCCTCCCCCACCCCCACCCCGCCTAGGGCACCGCGTCAACTCTGACGGGGCAGCGGGGCCGGGCGCGGGGTGAAGCTGGGGCCGTCCACGCGGGGGCCGTCCGGCGTCCACTCGATGGCGTCGATGCACATCCGCCGCGCCGTCTTGGCCGGGTCCCAGGCGTGGTAGACGAGGTAATCGCGCCCATCGGGACCTGTCACCACCGAGTTGTGGCCGGGGCCGACCACCTGGCCCGGCACCGAGCGAAGCAGGGTGGGACCGTCCGACTCGGGCTCGGTCCAGGGGCCGAGGGGATGGTCGGCCACCGCCCAGGACACGCCGTAGTTGGGTTCCTCCCACGCGCCGCCCGAATAGAAGCAGTAGTAACGCCCGCCCCGCTTGACCACAAACGGCCCTTCCAGCGTGTACCAGTCGTAGACGGCCCCGTACATCTCGCGGCTGCGCCGGAAAATCTGCCAGTCGTTGCTGGCCCGCAGCACCGTGCGGGGCTCCCCGGCCAGCCGGGTCATCCCCTCCAGGCGGTCTACCGCGAGCGCGGTGCCCACCCGCTCCCCGTCGAGGAAATCGCGGGCGTAGTAGAGGTACCACTCCCCGTCCTCGTCCTGAAAGGGGCTGGCGTCGATGGTGAAGGGGTCTTCCGGCGTCAGGATGACCCCGGCGTCGCGGAAAGGACCCTCGGGGCGCCCGGAGACGGCGACCCGGAGCTGGTGGCCCTTATCGCCCACCCCCGCCGAGTAGTACATGTAGAACTCGCCCGCGTGAAAGGCCACCTCTGGCGCCCAGTAGTCGCGGGCATTCTCGCCTCCCAGGGGCTCCAAGGCCCCGCCCAGCGGCGTCCAGTGCAGCAGGTCGCGCGAGTGCAGCACCTCGAAGACGCGGCCCGACTCGTGGGGGCGCCCGCTGGTGCCGTAGGCGTAATAGCCGTCGCCGTGACGCAGCACGAAGGGGTCGGCGAAGTAGTGCGGGTAGACGGGGTTGGTATAGGTGCGGGGCCGGGCAGCGTCGGGCATGGGGTCTCCGGGGCAGAAGGGGGGCGTTGGGGGCGTCTGGGTGGGAATAAAGATTCGGTCAACCTGACAGGGGCAGTGTCGCAGGAGAGGGGGAGGGCCGGGTGCTATGCTCCCGCCAAGCAATCCTTTAGAAACGGCTTTGCTGGGCCTGCCCGTCCCAGCCCAGTTGCCTGGCCCCATGCGGGAAGGAGGCCGGAACCGACTGAAGGTTGCGCCACCTCACCCCTTTCTCAGCCTGGAGGCACCATGAACCGGACCCTTACTGTCACCGCCCTGCTGCTCACCGCCGGTCTCGGCGGAGTCGCCGCCGCCCAGACCCAGACCTCGTACAAGGGACCGAAAGTCACCCTGACCTATCTGCACGGCTTTACCGGCGCCGACCGCCCGGTGATGGAGCGCCTGATCGCGCAGTTCAACGCGGCCAACCCCAACATCGAGGTCAAGGCGCAGGCCCAGCCCTGGGGCACGACCTGGCAGCAGCTTCCCTCGCTGGTGGCCTCGGGCCGCGCGCCCGACGTGGTGGTCATCAACGAGGACCAGATCACCAACTTCATCGCGCGGGGGGCCGTCTCGCCCCTCACGAACGCGGAGCTGCAAGCGGCGGGCATCAACAAGTCGCGCTTCTACGGCCCGCTGTTCAAGACCGCCGACTACGAGGGCAAGTCCTACGGGGTGCCGATCTCCTCGGTCGCGTACGTCATGTTCTACAACAAGGACCTGATGAAGAAGTCGGGCGTGACCAAGGTGCCCACCAACCGCACCGAGCTGCTCGCGGCGGCGCGGGCCTGCACGACCGACCGCAATGGCCGCAAGCCGGGGCAAGCGGGCTTCGATTCCAAGAGCCTGAACACCTGGGGCATCAGCCTGTACAACAACTGGGTCGGCTCGCGCATGGCCTACGCCGCGATCCTGCAAAACGGCGGCTCGCTGGTGGACAAGAACCTCAATGCCAGCTTCAACTCGCCGCAGGCGGTCGAGGCGGTGCAGTTCCTCGTCGACCTCGTGCAAAAGCAGAACGTGGCCCGCCCCAACAGCACCGAGGAGGCCGAACTCGCGGCCTTCAGCCAGGGCAAGGTGTGCTTCTTTCCCTCGGGGCAGTGGTACCTCGACCGCTTCGAGCAGCAGAAGATGAACTTCGGGGTGGCCTTCGTCCCGCGCATCGGCACCAAGCAGGACGCGGCCTGGGGCGGCAGCAGCCACATGACGCTGCCCAAGCAGCGGGCCGGGTACGACGCCAACAAGCGCCGCGCCGCGCTGGCCTTTGTCAACTGGATGACCTCGCCCACCCAGAACCTCGCCTGGACGGAAGCCGGGAGCCTCCCGGTGATGCCCGCCGTGGCGAACAACAAGAAGTTCGAGAACCGGCCCATCGCGGGCGTGTTCGAGAAGCTGGGCAACATCTACGCGACCTCGGGCTTCCCCTGGGGCGGGCAGGTGCTCGGCCCCTTCGACAACGCCTGGGCCAACGCCTACAGCGGCAAGCAGAGCGTGAAGGCGGCGCTGGACGCCGGGGTCAGCGAGGCCAACAAGCAGATTCAGCAGGCCCGCAAGACCTTCCAGTAAGCCCTGTGGCGGGGTCCGGCAGAGAGGGCCGGGCCGGACCCCACCTCCCCCGCACCCGAGGAGGTGCCCCATGACCCACCCGCAACCCATGCCCCCCCTCGCCCGCGAGCGCCGCCTGATCCGGTGCTCGCGGCGACCTTTGGCGCCAGACCGGAGAGCGCCATGAGTCTCAGCCTGCCGGGAGAGGCGGCCCGCCCCCGCGAGGCCCGCCGCCGCCGGGGTGGGCGCGAGGGCAGCGCCCTGACGCCCTACCTGTACCTGCTGCCCTTCATGGCCCTCTTTCTGGTGTTCGTGGTGTACCCGGTGGGTTACGGCCTCTTCGTGAGCATGCACCGCTGGGACCTGCTGGCCGAGACGCGGCCCTTCGTGGGGCTGGAGTACTACCGCAACCTCTTCGACCCGGAGACGCCGCAGTCGCAGTTTTTCTGGAACTCGATGAAGAACACGGGCTTTTTCACGCTGGTGAGCGTGCCCCTCCTCATCGGCACGTCGCTGGGGTTGGCGCTGCTGCTGCATAGGCCCATCTTCGGGCGGGCCTTTTTCCGGTCGGTGTTCTTCCTGCCGGGCATCCTGACCGTCTCGGTGATGGGCATCCTGTGGCGCTGGATGTTCGACAACCAGATCGGGCTGGTGAACGCGGTGCGGACCGACCTGCTGGGCATGCAGCCGCTGCCCTTCCTCTCCACCGAGGGGCTGGCGTGGGTGCCCATCATCGTGGGGACGGTGTGGTGGACCATCGGCTTCAACATGACCCTGTACCTCGCGGGGCTGGGCAACATCTCGCAGAGCTACTACGAGGCTGCCGAGATCGACGGGGCGACTCCCTGGGCCAAGTTCCGCTTCATCACCTGGCCGCTGCTGGCCCCGGTCACCCTGTTCGTGTTCGTGACCACCGTGCTGGCGAGCTTCCAATTGTTCGGTCAGACGCTGGTCATTACCAACGGCGGCCCCAACCGCACCACCCAGAGCACGATTCAGTACATCACCGAGGAAGCCTTTTCCAACAACCAGTTCTCCAGCGCCTCCGCGATGGCGTTCCTGTTCGGGCTGGTGATGCTGATCTTTACCTACCTGCAATTCCGCATCATGGCGAGAGATGCCAGAGGGGAGAATTAGGATGGTGACACCCTCGACCCGTGCCGGGGCGCATGCGTCGGCCCCGGTCGCCACCGCGACCGCCCGGCCCCCCCGCCGCTTCCGGCCCCCGCGTGATATCCCGCGCTTCGCGCTGCTGTGCGTGCTGGCGGTGATCTTCCTGGCCCCGGTGTACTGGATGCTGGCAACCTCGGTGAAACCCGAGGTGGACGTGATCTCCACGCCGACCCAGTGGGTGCCCGCCAACCCCACGCTGGACAACTACCGCGAGGTGCTGACCTCGCCCGACGGCAACATCCTGCGCTGGATGTGGAACTCGTTTTTCGTGGCGACGGTGTTCACGGTGCTGCATGTGGCGCTGTGTGCGCTGACGGCCTATCCGCTGGCCCGGATGCGCTTTCCGGGGCGCGAGGCCATTTTCTGGTTCATCCTGGGTTCGATGATGATTCCGGGGATCGTCACCCTGATTCCGCAGTACCTGATGATGATCCGCTTTGACTGGATCAACTCCTTCCACTCGCTGATCTGGCCGGGACTGGCGGGGGCTTTCGGGGTCTTTCTGCTGCGGCAGTTTTTCCTGGGGCTGCCGCGCGAGCTGGAGGAAGCGGCGCGGCTCGACGGGGCGAACAGCCTGCAAGTGCTGTGGCACGTGATTCTGCCGCTGAGCATTCCGTCGCTGGTGACGCTGGCCGTGTTCGCCTTCATGGGGTCGTGGAACAACTTCATCTGGCCGACCTTCGTGGTCACCGACGTGGACAAGCTCACGCTGCCCGTCGGCGTGAACACCTTCTCGCAGCGCTACGTGACCGACTACGGCAAGCTGATGGCCTCGACCGCCATCGCCAGCATCCCGGTGCTGATCGCCTACCTGCTCGCGCAGCGCTACCTGATCGAGGGCCTGTCCACCACGGGCCTCAAGGAGTGACATGGGGTTGAAAACATTTCCGGTTGAGCAGGAAAAGACCTGCTCGACCCGAGCGAAGCGAGAAGAAACCGAACGGCTTCCGGGAAAGGAGTTACCGGGTCGGCGTTTTCCCGACGCGGGAACGGATTGGACGGAGGCCGTATGAACTTCCGTACTTCTGCCTCTCCCCTGCTCGCCGCCCTGCTGCTGGGGCTGGGCACGAGCGGAGCGCCCGCCGGGGCGGGAGGAGCCGAGCCGCTCGCGCAGGCGCGGCCCGCCGCCAAACCCGCGACCTACACCAACCCCGTCATTCTCGACGACTTTCCCGACCCCTTCATCCTGCGGGTGGGGAGCACCTACTACGCCTACGGCACGAACAGCGGCGGGGTGGACCTGCCCGTGCTGAAAAGCAGCGACCTCGTGCGGTGGCAGCGGGTGGGCGAGGGCATGGGGCGGCTGGGGGCGTGGGCGACGGGCGGCTACACCTGGGCGCCGGAGGTGGCCCGCACGGGCGCCGGATACGTCCTGTACTACACCGCCCGCCACACCGAGAGCGGGCGCCAGTGCATCGGCGTGGCGGTGAGCAAGCTGCCCACCGGCCCCTTCAACGACGCGAACAAGGCCCCGCTGGTGTGCCAGCTCGACCTCGGCGGGAGCATCGACGCCAGCCCCTTTCAGGACAAGGACGGGCAGCGCTACCTGTACTGGAAGAATGACGGCAACTGCTGCAACCAGTTCACCGGCATCTGGGTCCAGAAGCTCAGCGCGGACGGGCTGAAGCTCACGGGCAAGGCCACCGACCTGCTCTACAACGGGGCGCTGTGGGAGGGCAACCTGATCGAGGCGCCGCAGGTGTACGCGCGGGCGGGCAAGTATTACCTCTTTTACAGCGCCGCCGACTACAACAGCGACACCTACGCGGTGGGCTACGCGGTGGCCTCCAGCCCGACCGGACCCTTCCGCAAGCTCAGCCGCGAGGAACCGTGGCTGGCGACGAAGGGCAAGGTCGCCGGACCCGGCGGGCAGGGCATCATCACGGACGGGAAGGGCAATCCGTGGCTGTACTACCACGCTTGGACAGCAGGACAGGTCGGCTACGAGAACGGCGGGCAGCGGTCGATGCGGATCGACCCCCTGACATGGAAGAACGGGCTGGCGGTGCTGAGAGGCCCCAGCCTGACCCCGCAGGTGGCCCCGGCGCGGCCCTGACGCCTTACGAATGAAGGTCCCTCCGGGCACTCAAGCCGGAGGGACCTAGTTCTTTATTCGTCCAGCGCCACGAACCGCAGGTCGAGGTCCGGCAGCCCCTGCACGAAGCCGTCCAGCAGCTCCAGCGCCCCGAGCAGGTCCGCGAGGTCCAGCACCTCCACCGGGCTGTGGGTGGAGCGGTTGGCGACCGAGACAGCCCCCGCCGGAATGCCCCGGCCCGCGTGTTGCAGCGCCCCCGCGTCGGTGCCGATGCCGCGCAGCAGCTCGGGCTGCACGCTCAGGCCACGGGCCTGGGCGGCGGCCTCCAGCCCCCGGCGCACGGCGGGGTGCGAGAGGGTGGAAAAGTCCATCACCTTGACGGTGGGGCCGCCGCCCAGCCGCAGGTGCGGCGCGGCGAACTCGGGGGTGTCGTCGGCGGCCGTCATGTCGAGGGCGAGGGCCACGTCGGCCCCGTGGGCGCGGGCGACGGCGGTGGCCCCGCGCAGGCCGACCTCCTCCTGGGTGGTGAAGGCCACGATCAGGGTGACGGGCGGGGACGCGTTGCGGTAACGCTCCAGCAGGGCGAGCAGCACCGCCGCCCCGGCGCGGTCGTCGAGGGCATGGGCGACATACCGCCCGCTGCCGCGCCCAAGCTCAGTCAGCTCCCCCACGAAGCCCACCGGGTCACCGATGCGGATGCCCATTCCAGCGGCCTCCTCGGCGCTGCGGGCACCCACGTCCACGTACAGTTCGGCCTGCGGCACCACGCGGGAGCGGTCGGCGTCGGTGAGGAGGTGGGCGCTCTTGGTGCCGATCACCCCCAGCAGTGTCCCCTCAGCGGTGCGCACGTGCACCCGCTGGGCGAGCAGGATGCGGTCGTCGGTGCCGCCCACCTTTTCCAGCCGCAGGAAGCCTCCCGGCGTGACGGCCCGCACCCGGAAGCCCACCTCGTCGAGGTGCGCGGCGAGGATCAGGCGGCGGGCGTCCGGGTCGGCGGCCTCCCGCACGGCGACCACGTTGCCGAAAGCGTCCACCTCTACCCGGTCGGCCAGCGGCAGGGCGGCGCGGTGGGCGGCGCGAATCACGTCCTCCTCGGAGCCGCTGGGGCCGGTCAGGGCCACGAGGCCGCGCAGGTGGGCGAGGAGGCGCTCGGTGTCGGGGGTGGGCTGGGGGGCAGACATGGGGTCAGGATAGGACGGGGGCGCCGATTTCGGCCCTAATTCAGGTCCTCCGGCTGCGTGGACGAGCGGTCCCGCTCCTTGTGGCGGTACATGGCGCGGTCCGCGCGGGCGAGCCAGGTGCCCCCGCTCTCGCCCGGTTGCCAGGGGGCAGCGCCCACGCTGGCCCCGGCCTGGGGGTAGGTCCGGCGCACCTCCCCGGCGACGGTCTCGACGAGGTCTTCCAGGTCGGGAGTTGCCGGGCCGGGAATCAGCAGGGCGAACTCGTCGCCGCTGATGCGGTAGGCGCGGCCCCCCGGCCCCACCGCACGGGCGACCCCCCCGGCGAAGCGCCGCAGCAGGTCGTCCCCGGCGGCGTGCCCCAGGGAGTCGTTGACCCGCTTGAGGCCGTCCACGTCGATCACGGCGAGCAGCGCCCCGGTTCGGCGCGGGTGCCCGGCGAGATCCTGCTCGAGGGCGCGGCGGTTGGCAAGGCCGGTGAGGGGGTCGCGGTGCGCGAGGTCATGCAGCAGCCGGGAGCGGGCCTGTTCCTCGGCGAGCGCCGCCCGCGCCTCCGAAAATGCCCGCAGGGCCAGAATCAGCGTGCCGTGGGCAATCAGCAGGGTCAGCGGCAGGGTCCACCCGTCGAAGGGACCGCCCTGATCCCGGCTCATCCAGCTCCGGGGCAGGAGCACCGCCAGAAAGGCCCCCAGCGTGACCCACGACTGCCGGGCGGCCACGCGGGGCGAGCGTTGCAGAAAGAAAAAAACGTACAGCGTGGTCGTGTGCAGCAGGGCGGCGAGCAGGGCCATGGGGGTGGCGGGATGCTGCGGCAACACGTGCAGGCCCACCGCCCACACGCCCAACAGCAGCAGCACGTAGGCGACCGGAAACTGCGCGTGCAGCCGAGCCCGCACCCGCGCGGGACCGAACAGACGCAGCAGCCCGAACGCAATCACGGCCAGCAGCAGCCCCACGTAGAAGGGGGACGCGGTGCCGCACCTCAACAGGAGCACCAGCCCGATCGAGGCCGCCAGCAGGGGCGCCCACCGCACCAACCTCAGCGGATCGGGGGGCAGCAGCCGGAGCCGGGGGCGGCGCATACCGGCGCACTGTAGAAGACCGCCCATCACAGCCCCGTCACACACCTTGCAGTGTGGCGGGGGGCCTGGGCAGACGCCGTGCTGGAGGGGGAAGCGAACTCGACCATGGGCGGGACCGGGGGTCCAGGCGCGGGGAGCGCGGTGCCCGGAAGCCCCCCACCTGACAGAAACCTTGCAGCAGCCCGGCGGGCTGGGTCGGTATGCTCCGGCCCTGCCCACCGCCCACGGCTCCCCTTCCCCACGCCCGCCCACCCCCGGAGGCCCCCCATGACCCGTTACGTCCTCGCGCTCGACCAGGGCACCACCAGCAGCCGGGCGCTGCTCTTTGACCGGGAGGGCACCGTGCAGGCCCTCGCGCAAAAGGAGGTGCCGCCGCACTTTCCCCGGCCCGGCTGGGTCGAGCATGACCCCGCCGAGCTGTGGAGCACGCAGGTCGGCGTGGCGCAAGAGGCGCTGGCCCGCGCGGGGGCGCGGCCCGCCGACGTGGCGGCCATCGGGATCACCAACCAGCGCGAGACCACGCTGCTGTGGGACCGCCGCACGGGCGAGCCGCTGCACCGGGCCATCGTGTGGCAGGACCGCCGCACCGCGCCCCTGTGCGGGGAACTGCGGGCGCGGGGGCTGGAAACCGCCTTCCGGGAGAAAACGGGCCTCCTCCTCGACCCCTACTTCAGCGGCACGAAGCTGCGCTGGCTGCTCGACCACGTGCCCGGAGCGCGGGAGCGGGCGGAGCGGGGCGAGCTGGCCTTCGGCACGGTGGACTCGTGGCTGGTCTATCAGCTCACGGGGGGCGAGTTGCACGTCACCGACGCGACGAACGCCAGCCGGACGCTGCTGTACAGCCTCCGCACCGGGAGCTGGGACGACGAACTGCTCGCGCTGCTGGGCATTCCCCGCGCCCTGCTGCCGGAGGTGCGCCCGAGTTCGGAAGTCTACGGGCACACCGCCGCGCACCTGTTCGGGCACCGGATTCCGGTCGCGGGCATCGCGGGGGACCAGCAGGCGGCGACCTTCGGGCAGGCGTGCCTGACGCCGGGCATGGCGAAAAATACCTACGGAACCGGCTGTTTCCTGCTGCTGAATACGGGTGCCCAGGCTGTTCCCAGCGCACACCGCCTGCTCACGACCGTGGCGTGGGAGCTGGGGGGCGAGCGCACCTACGCCCTGGAGGGCAGCGTCTTCGTGGCGGGGGCGGCGGTGGGCTGGCTGCGCGACGGGCTGGGGCTGATCCGCGAGGCGGGGGAGGTGGAGGCGCTGGCGGCGAGCGTGCCCACGTCGGGCGGCGTGTATTTCGTGCCCGCCTTCGTGGGATTGGGGGCGCCGTACTGGGACCCCTACGCGCGGGGCACGCTGGTGGGCCTGACGCGCGGAACGACCGGGGCGCATATCGCCCGCGCCGCGCTGGAGGCGACCGCCTTCCAGTCGGCCGAGGTGCTGCTCGCCATGCGGGGGGACCACGCCACCCCGCTGCGCGAGGTGCGGGTGGACGGCGGGGGCAGCCGCAACGCCCTCCTGATGCAGGTGCAGGCCGACCTGCTGGGGGTGCCCGTGGTGCGCCCGCGCGTGACCGAGACGACGGCCCTGGGTGCGGCCCTGCTCGCCGGACTGGCGGTGGGCTTCTGGGAGGGTGTGGAGGATGTGGCGCGGCTGTGGCAGGAGGAACGCGTCTTCGAGCCCGCGCTGGCCGACGACGAGCGCGAGCACCGCCTCGCCCGCTGGCGGCAGGCCGTCGAACGCAGCCGGGGCTGGGCGGAGGGGGAGGAGGACGGGGAAGCCTGAGCAGCCCACAGCCGGCCTCCCGGCCCACCCCCTTGCCCCAGGTGCATGAACGGGAGTTTCAGCCCCTTCGGGTCCGGCGGGGGGGCTGCCCCACCGTATCCTGCGGCATGGACCCCCCCGCCCAGTGGACCCTCCCCCTCCCGCCCGAGGAGGTGCGCGTGCTCGTCAGCGGCTACCAGTCGTGGAGCGAGGCCGAACTGCGGCCCCTGACCGAGCGCCAGAGCGTTCCGCTGATGCGCTGGCGGCACGAGCAGGGCCACGACCCCGCCTTTCTCCCCAGCGGCGAGGCGGGCGTGTGGCGCTCGCACACCCTGGTCGCCCTGATTCGCCCGGACGGGGGCGGCTGGGTCGGGTGCGCGGGAAACGCCACGAGTACCTTCACCCACTGGGAGGCCCGCGCCGGGCAAGGGGGCGTCGAGGTGACCTGCACCCAGGAGGGACCGCCCACCGGGGTCGCCTGGGAGGAGACGGACGACGTGATCGGGACCGTGGAAGCCCTGACCGCACTTCTGGGGCAGACCATGAACGCCCGCACCCCGCCCGCGCTGCGGGTGTGGTGCAGTTGGTATTCCTACTACCGGGACGTGACGCTGGAGGCCGTGCTGGACAATGCCCGACTCGCCCGCGACCTCGACCTCCCCTTCGACGTGTTCCAGCTCGACGACGGCTTTCAGGCGGGGATCGGGGACTGGCTGGACCCCTCCCCCGACTTCGGCGGGCACGCCCGCGAGCTGCCGGGGCCGCTCTCGGAGCTGGGCTTCACGCCGGGGCTGTGGCTGGCGCCCTTCCTGGCCGCGCCGACCTCGCGGCTGGCCGCCCAGCACCCGGAGTGGCTGCTGCGGGGAGAGGACGGCACGCCCCTGCTGGCCGGGCACAACTGGGGCACGCCGCACCACGCGCTGGACACCACCCACCCGGAGGTGCTGGCCTGGCTGCGCGACCTCGCGGCGACGGTGCGGGGGTGGGGCTACCCGTACCTCAAGCTGGATTTTCTGTTCGGAGGGGCGCTGCCGGGGGTGCGGCACGACCCCACGGTGAGCCGGGCACAGGCGTACCGGATGGGCCTCCAGGCGCTGCGGGACGGGGCGGGCGAGGACGCCTTCCTGCTGGGCTGCGGGGCACCGCTGGCCGCCTCGGTGGGCCTGGTGGACGCCATGCGGACCGGGCCGGACGTGGCCCCCTACTGGGAGGAGGAATCGCGGCGGGTGTGGCTGGGAGACGCGACCGGCCCCTCGGCCCGCAACGCGCTGCACACCGCCCTCTCGCGCTGGTATCAGCACGCGTGGTACCAGCCCGACCCCGATGTCGCCATCGTGCGGCGGGAGCGCAGCCTGCTGAATGACGAGGAGCGCGGGGCGGTCGCCGGGATGCTCGACGTGATCGGCGGCCTGCGGGCGAGCAGCGACCCGCTGGGCGGACTGGACGAACGCGAACTGGCCCTCCTGCGGCAGTGTGTGGAGATCAGCCTCCCCGACCGCCCCCGCACCCTGGCCCGCAGCCTCGGCGGGGCCGTGACCCATTTCGGGCGCGGCACCTTCAACCTGACCCAGAAGGCGGCCCAGGGCATTCCCGCCCACGGCTACCGCGAGGAGTTCCATGACTGAAACCGCCCCCCTCCCCTTTCACGCCGCCGACTTCACCAAGCCGGATGGCCGGGCGCTGACCCTCTACGGCCTGGCGCCGGTCGAGGTCTGGGGCGAGATTCCCAGTCCCGCCGGGGACCCCCCGGTCCCGCGCCCCACGATGCGCTGGCACCCCCTGCGCAGCGAGTGGGTGATGTACGCCTCGCACCGGCTGGGCCGCACCTTCCTCCCGCCGCCCGAATACAACCCGCTCGCGCCGACCACCAACCCCGAGCACCCCACCGAGCTGCCGCAGGGTACCTATGACCTCGCCGTCTTCGACAACCGCTTTCCCAGCCTGACGCTGGACGCGCCGCCGCCCGAGCATCCAGCCCACCCCTCCGAGCGGGCAGGGACAGGCAAGTGCGAGGTGGTCGTCTTTAGCCAGGACCCCGCGGGGCGGCTGGCGGACCTCCCGGAAGCGCAGATGGCCCTGCTGCTGACGGTGTGGGCCGACCGCACCACCCGGCTGGCGGCGACCGGGAAGATTTGCAGCGTCCTCGCCTTCGAGAACCGGGGCGTGGAGGTGGGCGTGACCCTGCACCACCCGCACGGGCAGATCTACGCCTACGACCATGTCCCGCCCGTGCAGGCGCGAATGCGGGAGGGGGCGCAGGCGCATCTGAAGGAGCATGGGCGCCCCTGGCTGGCGGACTTCGTGGCGGCGGAACGGGAGGTTGGAAGCCGAATCCTCCGCGATGAGGGGAAGGCCCTCAGCGTGGTGCCCCCCTTCGCCCGCTACACCTACGAGACCTGGGTGCTGCCGACGCGCCCGGTGGGGCGGCTCTCGGAGTTGACCGACCCGGAGCGGCTGGCCTTCGCCCGCGTGCTGAAAGACGCCCTGCTGCGGCTCGACGCCCTCTTCGGCGTGCGGATGCCCTACCTGATGACGGTCCATCAGGCGCCGCTGGACGGGGAGGCGCATCCAGAATTCCCGCTCCACATCGAACTGTACCCGTACCTGCGGGCACCCGGCCGGATGAAGTACCTCGCCGGAACCGAGCAGGGCGCGGGTGAGTTCGCCAACGACAAATTCCCGGAAGCCGCCGCCGCCGAGTTGCGGGCGCTGGAGGTCCAATGAACAGCTTTGAAGACGTTTTCGGCCAAGCGCCCACCGTCACCGCCCGCGCTCCGGGCCGCGTCAACCTGCTGGGCGAACACACCGACTACCAGGGCGGGTACGTCCTGCCCACCGCCATCCCCCAGCAGGCGACGGTGCGCCTCGCGCCCAACGGCACGGGCGAGCACCACGTCTACGCCGCCGACCTGGACGAGCACGCGACCTTCGGGGTCGGACAGAACGCCGCCGGGGGCTTTGCCCGCTACGTGGCGGGAGCGCTGGCGCTGGGGGGAGCGCGAGAAGGCCTGAACGTCCACGTGACGAGCGACGTACCGATGGCCGCCGGACTCTCCAGCAGCGCGGCGCTGGAGGTGGCCTCGCTGCGGGCGCTGCGCGAACTGGGCGTGCTGAACGCGGACGACGAGGCGCTGGCCCTCCTCGCCCAGCGGGTCGAGCACGAGTACGTGGGCGTCAAGTCGGGGATTCTGGACCAGATGGCGAGCACCTTCGCGCGGGCGGGGCAGATGCTCTTTCTGGACACCCGCACCCTGCACCGCGAGACGCTGCCGCTGCCGGGGGACGCGGAAGTGCTGGTGATCGACTCCGGGGTGCCCCGTCAGCTCGCGGATTCCGGCTACAACGAGCGCCGCGCCCAGGTCGAGGAAGCGGCCCGGCTTTTGGGCGTGCCCGAGTTGCGGGACGTGGCGGACCCGGCGGCGGTGGAGGGCCTGCCCTCGCCCCTGCGCGAGCGTGCCCGGCACGTCGTCACCGAGAACGGGCGGGTGCTGGAGGCGGTGGTGCCGGGCGTGTCCCCGGAGCACTTCGGGCGGCTGATGAACGCCTCGCACGCCAGCTTGCGGGACGACTACGCGGTCTCGCACCCGGTCGTGGACGCCCTCGTCGCGGCCCTGCAAGCCCACCGGGACGTGTACGGGGCGCGGATGACCGGAGCGGGCTTCGGCGGGTCACTCGTCGCGCTGGTGCGATCGGGGACGGCGGCAGCGGTCGGAGACGCGGTGATGGGGGCTGGGGACGGCCGGGCGCGGCGGGTGGTGCCGTAGGGGGATGGGGAACTGTCAGACCCCTGTGAGGGGGGGGCGGGCAGCCTGGGGGTGAGGTGACCGGAGCGCGGAAGGACAACCTGTGGCCGGCCGGGACCCGCGAGACGCCGGGCGCCGCCCCTCCCGCTGGCGCCCACTCCGGACCGCGCCGCTGGGCCGCCGCGCTGCTGGGCCTGACGCTGATGACCGGGGGGTTCACGCTGCTGCTGCTGCGCTCGGCCGAGCACGAGCGGGCCACCCTGCTGCTGCTGGCCGACACCACGGCGGCGGTGCAGCACCACCGCGCCCTGATCTGGCAGGCCGCCGGGACCGGGACGGCGCCGGGGCTCCCGGAGGAGGTGCGGGAGTGCCGGGTGCGGCTGCGGACCCTGCACGCCCGGCTGCTCTCGGCCGAGGAGCGCGAGCGCACGGCCCCGGTGCCGCTCACGCTGCCGGGCTTTCCACCCAGCCGCACGCGGGAGGGGCCGTGGTCGCTGGCCCCGGTCGCGGCGGAACTCGGCGAGCTGCTGCGGGGAGACGGGCTGCTGCGGGAAGGCGGCGAGGTGCCCGCCAGCCTGCACCCCGCCCGGCTGGGCCGCCTGATCGCGGGGGTGCGGGCCGCGCGGGAGGCCGAAGCGCGGCGGGTGACGGCCCTGGCGGCGGGCGTGAGCCTGCTGGCGCTGCTGTTCACGCTGCTGACCGTGGCGCTGCTGGCGCGGCGCTCACAGCTCAGCCGCCTGCGGGTCGAGGCGCTGGAACGGGAGCGGGAAGAAGAGCGCGGGCGCGAACACCGCGACTCGCTGACCGGGCTGCTCAATCGCCGGGGGCTGGCGCGGCGGTACGGGGAGCTGTCGGCAGCGGGCGACCTCACGGTCACCATGCTGGACCTCAACCGCCTCCAGGCGATCAACGAGGCCGGGGGGCACGCGGCGGGCGACGAGCGTCTGCGCCAGGTCGCGCAGGCGCTGGGCCGCGCGGCCGGGCCGGGGGCCGCGCTGGCCCGCTGGGGCGGCGACGAGTTCGTGATGCTGCGGCCCGGCGGCGAGCTCGCGGGGGCGCAGCAGGTCGCCGCAGAGGTGCGGGCGGCGCTGCGGGAGGAAGGTGACCTGCCCCCCTTCGCCCACGGCACGGTGGCGGTCGGCCGGGGCACGCCCCTGGGCCGCGCCCTGGCCCTGGCCGACGCGGCGATGTACGAGGACAAGGAGCGCCAGCGTCAGGCCCTCGCGGCGGCGGGAGCAGGCGCCGAGCCGGGTCCCACCGTCGAGGACTTCACCGCCCGGCTCGAAGCCCTCGAAACCCCTCAGGAGGTGGTGCAGGAGGGCCTCTCGCTGGCCCGGCGGCTGCTGGGTTTCGAGGTCAGCGCCCGGCTGGAGTACGGGGGAGAACGCTTCGTGGCGCGGCATGTCGACGGCACGCTGGAGCCGCAGGCGCTGGCCGTGCTTCAGGGCATGGTCTACCGCGAGGGGGTGGGGCTGGCGGGGCAGGCCCTGCTGCGCGGCACGACCGTCTGGAGCAGCGACTACGCCTCCGAGCCGCTGTCGCTCGCCTGCTGGCGGCGCTGCGGCCTCAAGAGCGTGGTGATCGTGCCGGTCCGCAGCGGCGGGCGGGTGACCGGCGCGGTGGGCCTGCTCAACTTCAGCTCGTGGCGGGTGATCACCCCGCAGGTGCGCCGCTTGCTGGAGGCGGTCGCGTTCCGCCTGGGCCACGCCGCCGAGCAGCAGCGGGCGGTGCAGGAGGTGCGCCACGCCCTGCACAGCGGCGTGCTCGCGCTGGGGGTGGCGCTGGAAGCCCGCGACCTCGAAACGGCCGGGCACACCGAGCGGGTGGTGGCCCTCAGCGTGGCGCTGGGCGAGCGGCTGGGGCTGGGCGGGCAGCGGCTCGAGGCCCTGCGGCAGGGGGCTTCCCTGCACGACATCGGCAAACTGACCATTCCCGACGCGGTGCTGCTCAAGCCCGGCAAGCTCACCCCGGAGGAATGGGCGGTCATGCAGGAACACGCTGGGCGCGGCGCCGCCATCGCCGGTCGCCTGAGCGGACTGCTGCCCGGCACCCTGGACGTGATTCGCAGCCACCACGAGAAATGGGACGGCAGCGGCTACCCCGACGGCCTCGCGGGCGAGGCGATTCCCCTGGTGGCCCGCGTCTTTGCCATCTGCGACGTGTACGACGCCCTGACCCAGGCCCGCCCCTACAAGCGGGCCTGGACCCACGAGGAAGCGCTGGCCGAGTTGCGGACGCAATCGGGGCGGCACTTCGACCCGGCGGTCGTGACGGCCTTCCTGGAGATCGTGGACACGGTGGACCTCCAGGCCGCAGGTTCCAGCGGGGCGCACCGGGACGCCGCTTTCCAGGGCGGGTCCTGAGCGCGACCTGTGGCGGCGCCGAGGGAAGACGTGATCCTGTCCTCCGGCTCCCCCCGGACCCTGCCCCGCCAAACGCCTTCAGCCTCGCCAGGCGGCTGGCGCCGAATCATCCGGACTCCGGTTGAACAGTTTGGCAACCGTTCAATTCGAGCGGAGCGAGTGGGCACACAACGGTTGCCGGGAAAGGAGTTCTCGAACCAGGAGAGCGCCGATTCGAGAGCGGATGGGACGGACCCCGGATCAGGCTGCGGGGCCTTCTTCCTCCAGCAGCGCGACGAACGCCTCCACATAGGCGGGGTCGAACTGGCGCCCGGCCTGTGCCCGCAGTTCGGCCACCGCCTCAGGGTGTGTCCAGGCGGGCTTGTAGGGCCGGGGGCTGGTGAGCGCGTCGTACACGTCGCACAGCGCAAAGAGGCGCCCGCCGGGGCTGATGGCCCCGCCCGCCTTGCCGTGCGGGTAGCCCGTGCCGTCCCAGCGTTCGTGGTGGTCGGCGATCACGGCGAGCGCTCCCGGCGGCAGAAAGGTGAGCGCCCCGGCGAAAGCGACCCCGGCGGGCACATGCGAGCGCATGGTGGCCCACTCCTCGGGGGTGAGGCGGCCGGGCTTGAGCAGCACCGCGTCGGGAATGGCGATCTTGCCGATGTCGTGCAGGTACGCGCCCCACTTCAGGGCCTGCTGTTCCCCGGCGCTCCAGCCCTGGGCGGCCGCGAAGCGCAGGGCGAGGGCGGTGACCCGGTCGGTGTGGCCGTGGGTCTCGCCGTCGCGGGCCTCGAGCGCCAGCCCCAGTGCCCGCAGCGCGGCCTCGCGGGCCTCGCTGGCCTGCTCCTCGGCGGCGAGGCGCCCGGCGAGCGAGGCGATGGTGCCCGACACCAGCGAAAACAGCGCCGCCTCGCCCGGCTGCCACACGTGCGGCTCGAAGGTGTGCATCAAAAAGGCCCCCAGCAGGTGCCCGTCTCCCCGGCGCACCGGGGCCGCCGCGAGGCTGGCGACGCCCAGCTCCGGAAAGCCCGCCGCACGCGGGTCCTGGGCGGTGTCGTCGAAAAACAGCGGGCCGGACGTGGCCTCCAGCGCCCGCAGCAGCGGCGTGTCGGCGGGGAGGCCGTGCGCGGCGACCGCCGCCATGCCCGCCGACGACGGCAGCTCGCCGGTGGCCGCGCGGACGTGATAGTTCAGCGCCCCGCCGCCCGTCTGGAAGTAGGCCGAGCCCACGGCGGCCGTCTCCCGCACGAGCTGCTCCAAGGTGGGCACCACCCCCGCCGCGAGGTCCCCGGCCCCCAGCGCGAGGCGGGTGAGCGAGACAATGGTTTCGGCGGTCTGCGAACGGTCGTGCAGCCGCGAGGCGGGGTGGGGAAGGTCGGCAGCGGAAGGAGGCACCGTCATGACCCCACCCTAGGGGGGCAGCCTCACAAAACTGGCACCCGCGTGAGCCTGCGGTGAGGTGCGGGCGCGGCCCGGCTTGGCCACTTGGCCAGTGGGCGCCGGGGCCT
The DNA here is from genome assembly GCF_024171495.1 of Deinococcus sp. HSC-46F16. Taxonomy (NCBI): domain Bacteria; kingdom Thermotogati; phylum Deinococcota; class Deinococci; order Deinococcales; family Deinococcaceae; genus Deinococcus; species Deinococcus sp. HSC-46F16. The sequence goes on along the minus strand of NZ_JALJZW010000003.1, from coordinate 109,096 downwards.
GGGCAGGCCTAGACTCCGCCGATGAGTTCGCCCAACGCGCCCTCCGGCGCCTTTCGGCGCTGGTTTCTGGAAACCGACACGCCCGAGCCGGAAGGCTTTTACGAGGGCGAACAGGAAGTGAAGCAGGAACACCGCACCCAGCCCTGGTGGAAGGTGATGTGCCTGACCGGGGTGGACTATTTCTCCACCCTGGGCTATCAGCCGGGGATCGCCGCGCTGGCCGCAGGTGCCCTCGCGCCCGTGGCGACGCTGGTGCTGGTGCTGGTCACGCTCTTTGGCGCCCTGCCGATGTACCGCCGGGTCGCGGGCGAGAGCCCGCACGGGGACGGCAGCCTCTCCATGCTCGAGCGGCTGCTGGCCTACTGGCCGGGCAAACTGCTGGTGCTCTCGCTGCTGGGCTTCGTCGCCACCGGCTTTGTCATCACCATCACCCTCTCGGCGGCCGACGCCACGGCGCACCTGCTGGAAACGCCGCTGCTGCGGGAGGCGCTGGAGGGGCGGCGGGTCGTGGTGACCCTGGGGCTGCTGGCGCTGCTGGGCGCCGTGTTCCTGAAAGGCTTCAAGGAAGCCATCGGGCTGGCGGTGGGCATCGTGGCCGCCTACCTGGGCCTCAGCCTGGTCGTGGTGGGGCACGGGCTGACCGAGGTCCTCGCCCGGCCCGAGCTGCTGAGTGGCTGGTGGGGGGCGCTGAGCGGAACCTACCTTTCGCCCCTGGCGCTGGCGGGGGCGGCGCTGCTGGTCTTTCCGGCGCTGGCGCTGGGGCTCTCGGGCTTCGAGACGGGCGTGGTCGTGATGCCGCTGGTGCGCGGGGAAGCGGGGGACCGGCCGGAGAAGCCGCGCGGCCGCATCCGCAACACCCGCAAGCTGCTCACCACCGCCGCCCTGACCATGAGCGTGATGCTGCTGGGCTCCAGCCTGGTGACCACCCTGCTGATTCCCCGCCACGAGTTCTGGGCGGCGACCACCGTCACCAAGACCGTGAGCACGGCCGACCTGCGCTCGGGCCGCGCGGTGGCGAACGTGCCGCTCGACCACCCCACCCGCCCGCGCGAGGTCCACGCGCTGACCTTGCCCGCCGGGCGCACCGGCACCTACACGGTGGATGCGGACACGGTCGGGGGCCGGGTGCCCTTCACGGTCACGGTGACGCCGCAGGGCGGGACCGCGAGCGTGACCGTGCAGACCCCCCCCGGCAAGGCGAACGGCCGCGCCCTGGCCTACCTCGCGCACGAGCGGCTCGGGGACGGCTTCGGGAGTCTCTACGACCTCGCCACCATCCTGATTCTGTGGTTCGCGGGGGCGTCCGCGATGGCGGGGCTGCTCAACATCGTCCCGCGCTACCTGCCGCGTTACGGCATGGCCCCCGACTGGACGCGGGCCACCCGGCCGCTGGTGGTGCTGTTCGTGGGGGTCAGCGCCGTGGTCACGGCCCTGTTCCGTGCCGACGTGGACGCGCAGGCGGGGGCCTACGCGACGGGCGTACTGGCCCTGATGACCTCGGCGGCCATCGCCGTCTTCCTCACCGAGCGGGGGCGGGGGCACCGGGGAGCGGCCCTGGCCTTCGGGGTGATCAGCTTGCTGTTCATCTATACGAGCGTGGTCACCATCCGCGAGCGCCCCGAGGGGCTGTGGATCGCGCTGCTCTTTGTCCTTGCCATCGTCTTGGTCAGCGCGGCCTCGCGCGTGCAGCGCAGCACCGAGCTGCGGGTGCAGAGCGTGGTGCTCGACGAGGAAGCGCAGCGGATGGTCCGGGACGTGGTCGCGCGGGGGCTGCCGCTGCGCTTTATCGCCAACCGCCTCAACGAGGGCGACGCCGAGGAATACCGCCTCAAGGCGCTGGAGGTGCGGCTCGACAACCACCTCGCGCCGGGGGATACGGCCCTCTTTCTGGAGGTGGCGGTCACCGACGCGAGCGAATTCAGCGCGGCCGTTCCGGTGTGCGGGGTCCGGGTCGGGCCGCACCGTATCCTGCGGGCGCGGGGCAGCAGCGTGCCCAACACCCTCGCCGCCGTGCTGCTGTGGATGCGCGACCACACCGGGGTCCCACCCCACGTTTATTTCGAGTGGAGCGAAAAAGGCCCCGCCCAGAACGCCCTGCGGTTCCTCCTCGCGGGCGAGGGGGACATTCCGCCGCTGACCCACGAGGTGCTGCGGGTGGCCGAGCCGGACATGACCCGTCGGCCGATTGTCCACGTGGGGGGATGAGAACCCTCCCGGGCTGTGCCCACAAGATGAAGGTTTCCTCAAGCCGGTTTCGAAAGTCCGCCGCCCGGAGCGGCCGAGCTTGCTAGCGTGATGGACGGTTCAGGCCTGTCCCCTCCCCGGCATCCCGCCGACCACCGGGAACCTCGCTGTTTCCGGCGCTCCACCCGGCGCTGCCCCCACGCTCCCCCGAAGACTCAAGGAGCCTGCATTTCCTGAACCGAGTCCAGGGGGACAAGGTGGGTTAGGATTCTGAGAAGCGAGTTGGCTCTGCTGGTCAATTCTCACGGAGGTTGTCATGGTCAAGCGCTCCACTGCCGCACTGCTCATCCTTTCGGCCCTCGCCCTGGCCGGCTGCTCCCAGCAGGCTCCTTCCGCTGCTGCCCCGCAGGGAGCGGCGGCCCGGCCCAGCCACGTGATGCAAGTCCGTGTTCCGGCGGGCACCACCCGCGAGCAGATCGAGGCCACCTACGGCGCTCCGGCGGTGATGTTCGACGCGGCCGAGGGCTACGCCGTGCTGGCGCTCTCGGCCGCGCAGGCGAGCCCGTCCGGCCTGCGGGCACTCAGCTTGACGGAGACGCCCGAGAGCAACCTGGGTGCGTTCTCGGCGAGTGCGGTGGCCACGGTGCAGGGACGCTCGATGTGGATCAAGGGCGACTTCAACCTCTGGACGGCCGAGGGGCGCTCGATGTGGATCAAGGGGCAGTACGACCTGATTCCGGAGAACAACCTCAATTTCCAGATCATCCGCCTGGAACAGGCCCAGACCCTGGCGCCCAAACTGGGCCAGGGGATCAAGGTCGCGGTGATTGACACGGGCGTCGACGTGGAGCACCCGGCGTTTGCCGGATCGCTCGCCCCGGCCGGGGAGTGGCGCGACTTCTATGCGGGAGACACCAACCCCGACGAGGAAGGCGTGCTGGGCGAAGGCGGCTACGGCCACGGCACGGGGGTCGCGGGGGTCGTGTTGCAGGTGGCGCCCAAGGCGACCATCCTGCCGCTGCGGGTCCTGGGGCCGGACGGCTCGGGGGACGTGCTGCACGTCGCGCAGGCCATTGACTGGGCTGCTGCCAAGGGCGCACAGGTCATCAACCTCAGCCTGGGCAGCGACGAGCGCTCGGCCGTCGTGCAAGACGCGATCAAGCGGGCGACCGAGCGCGGCGCCCTCGTGGTGGCGTCGGCGGGCAACGAGAACCGCCCGGCGATCAGCTACCCGGCGCACGACATGGTCTCCGGCGGCGTGGGCGAGCGCAGCCTCAGCGTGGGCAGCGTGAACACGGCGGGCCTGAAGTCCTCCTTTTCCAACTACAGCTCCAACCTGGAGCTGGTGGCGCTGGGCGAGAACGTCTACACCCCCGGTCCCGACGGCCTGCTGGTGTCGTGGACCGGCACCTCGGTCGCCACCCCGATGGCGGCGGGCGGCCTGGCCCTTGCCCTCTCGCAGACCCCGCGCGTGCCCCTCAAGGACCTTACCAGGAAGATGGCCGAAAAGGCCTATGACGTGTACAGCAACGGCATGAACGCGCCCTATAAGGACAAGCTGGGCAAGAAGGGCCTGCTGAACCTCGAGGCCTTCCTCAAAGACGTGCTGTAGCTTCCCACCCCAGACCACGGGTGCGCCGCTCCCTCTCCAGGCGCATCCGGACCCCCTCACCCGCCTCCCCGGTGGGTGGGGAAGTAAGAGAATTGAGAGGAGCACCCGTTACCCTGGCAGGTGTGGGCGAGGATCAGGCTTATCAATCTGCGCTTGTGGCGTTGACCGACGCACAGGACGCTGGGGACCGCCGGAGAGTGGCAGACGCCGCCCTCCGGCTCGGTGGCTTGGAAGCCGCTCAGGAGGAGTACGCCGCAGCCCGCAAGCACTACGAACTGGCCTTGCACCTGTACGGGCAACTGCGCTGCGGCAACGGACAGGCCGAAGCCCACTACCGGCTGGCCGACCTCCTCACCGATATGGGGGAGTGGCCGGGCGCCCATGACCATGCCCAGGCCGCCCTGGGCCTCGGCTCCTCGCTCGACCGGGAAATTGAGATCAGAAATCTTTTGGCGGCCTCCTACCACGCGACCGGCGAGTCGAAAAAGGCCCTGGCTGAACTTGAAAAGGTGCTAGTGTCCTACGAGAGCCGGGGCTCGGTCCTGGGGCAGGTCAAGACCCTGGGCAACATGGGAGGGCTCCTGACCAAATCGGGAGAGTACACCGAAGCGCTGGACTGCCTGACTTCCGCTTTTACCCTCTCGAACAGTGCGCCTGACCCCGACGAGCAGCTTCTCCGGGTGCAGGGAAACCTGCTGCTGAACCTGGGCAACCTGTATCAGGACCTGCGCGACCTGGGCAAGGCCTACGACTATTTTCTCGAAGTGCTCTCCTCGGCCCGGCACTTCAAGAATCAGAGCCTGGAGGCCATCGCCGTCCTCAATCTGGCGGGGGTGGACTACGAGCTGGGGCGCCTGAGCGACGCGCACCTGCACTATGCCCGGGCGCTGGAACTGGCGCGGGTGGTCCAGAACCGCTACGGCGAGCTGTCGGCGCTGGACGGGCTGGCCCGCGTCCTGCTGGCCTGGGACCGGGTGGGCGAGGCGCGGGAGGCGCTGGGCGAGGCCGAACAGATCGCCGTGGAGACGGAGGATGTCGAGGGTCAGTTGGACGTGCTGCTGCACCTGGGCGAAGCCTACCTGCGGCAAGGCGCCCTGCCGGAGGCCATCGGCACCTTCGAGCGGGCGCTGCGGCTGGCCGACGAGATCGGGCGGCCCAAGGCCGCCTGCGACGCGCTGCGCTGCCTGTACCAGCTTCACGCCCGCCTGGGGCAGACGGGGCGGGCCTTTGAACGCCTGGAGCAGCTGTACGGGCGCGAGCGCGGGCTCCTGAATGCCGAGGTGGACGAGCGGATCCAGGGCATGACCGCCCGCTTCGAGGTGGAACGGGCGCAGCACCAGGCCGAACTCCACCGCCTGCGGATGGTGGCGGCCGAGGAAGCCCGCGCCACCGCCGAGGCCGAGGTGCGCTCGCGCACCCACAGCCTGGAACTCGCGCAGATCGAGGTGGTCACCCGGCTGGCGGTGGCGGCCGAGTACCGGGACGACACCACCGGGGACCACACCCAGCGGGTCGGTCAGCTCTCGGCGGCCATCGGGACGCGGCTGGGCCTGTCGCCGGAGGAGGTCGAGCTGCTGCGGATCGCCGCGCGGCTGCACGACGTGGGCAAGATCGGCATTCCCGACAGCATCCTGCTCAAGCAGGGGCCACTGACCCCCGAGGAATACCGCCAGATGCAGCGCCACACCGTAATCGGCGCCCGCATTCTGGCGGGGGGCCACAGCCGCCTGCTCCAGATGGCCGAAACCATCGCCCAGAACCACCATGAGCACTGGAATGGCCGCGGCTACCCCTGCGGGCTGTCGGGCGAGGACATCCCCCTCGTCGCCCGCATCGTGGCGGTGGCCGACGTGTACGACGCCCTGACCCACCGCCGCGCCTACAAGGCCGCTTGGCCCCGAGCCGCCGCGCTTGCGGAACTCCGCGCCCAGAGCGGGCAGCAGTTCGATCCGGCCGTGGTCCGCGAGGCCCTCCGAGTGCTGGGCACGGCGCCCTCCCTGGACGCGGGGGGCGGGGGGGAAGAAGGCCCCCTGATCGTCCGCGCCTTGGCCTGAGCCGCGCGGCTCCGGCGGGTGTCCGGGAACCCAGGGGCCGCCCCTGCGAACTACGCTTCCCGCAACCACACGTCCCGGTAATCCTCCGCGAAGCGGGCGAAGGGGATGGGCGGGCGGCCCAGCGCGGCCTGCACGTCGCCGGTCAGCCGGGCGGCGAGGCCCAGGCGGGCCACCGTATATTCCGCGAGCATGAACAGGGCCAGCCCGCGCGGAGTGCCCCAGCCAGTCACCGTCCGCACGAAGGTGACCGGCCCCGGACTGACGTGCCGCACCGGGCGGTTCAGCGCCACCCCCAGCAGATGCCCCATCTCGGTGAAGGTCAGGGCCTGCGGACCAGTCAGGCTCCAGGCGCGGACCGCCGGGGCCGCCAGGGGCCGGGCCAGTTCGCGCCCGGCGACGGCAGCCACGTCGCGCACGTCCACCACGCTGGTGCGGCCCTCGCCGGAGGGGATGAACAGCTCGCCCCGGCGCACCTCCGGCGCGTGGATGCCCGTCAGGTTCTGCATGAAGTACCCCGAGCGCAGGAGCACCGCGTCCAGCCCCGAGCGTTCCAGTTCCTGCTCGATCTGGCGGTGGGGCAGAAAAGACAGGCGTTCGGCTCCCAGAATCGACAGGAACACCACCCGGCGCACGCCCGCCGCCCGCGCCGCCGCGAACAGCCGCCCCAGGTCGGTGACTCCGGTGCCCGGGGGCCACATGGCAAACAGGACCGCCGCCCCGCGCAGCGCCCCGTAGGTCGCCGGGTCGGCCACGTCGAAGGGCACCGGGCGCACGCCGGGGGGCAGGGTGGCCCGCTCCGGGTCCCGGACGGCGGCCCACAGCTCGGCCCCGCTCGGCGCGAGCTGCCGCACGATCTCGCCGCCCACGGTGCCGGTCGCGCCCATCACGAACACCGGGCCGGGCCAGCCGCCGGGCGCGGGCAGGGGTGGCAGGGCCGCCCGGCCCATCAGTGGCTCACCGCCGGGGCCTGACGCACCCAGCGGCCCTCTTCCAGCTCGCGCAGCATGAAGTCGGCCACGCTGGCCCGCGAGACGAAGGTGCCGATGTCCCCCACCATGCCCACCTTGAGGGGCTGGACCGGTCCGTCGCCCAGCCGGGGCGCCCGCACGACCGTCCACTCCAGCGGGCTGGCGGTGACGGTCGCCACGTGCGCTTCGGAGTCGCGCAGCACGTCGGGTTGCAGGGTCGCCAGTGCCCGGCGAATCAGGCGGTCGCTCATTTTGGGGCGGTCGCCGGGCTGACGCACCCCCGCGCCCGTGAGCGTGATCAGGCGCGAGAGCCCCAGCTCCGGCATCACGGCGACGAGGTGATGCGCCGACTGCGCCATCACGCCCGCCCCGTCCCCGCGCACCGGGCCGAGGGTGCTCAGGACCGCGTCTGCGCCCTCCAGCAGCCGGAACACGTCGTCGGCGTGCCGGGCGTCGCCGGGCACCGGGGTCAGCGCACTGTCGCGGCGGTGCAGCCGCTCGGGGTCGCGGGCCAGCACCCGCAGCGCGTAGCCTTCCGCCAGCGCCCGGTCAATCAGGAGTCGGCCGGTGCGGCCCGTTCCTCCCAGCAGGGCCAGGGTCGCCCCCACGCGCACTTTTCCGGAAAGTCCAGACGTCATGGCCCCAGGGTAGGGGCACCCCGCCCGCCGGGAAAGGGAGGCGGCAAGGTGAAATCCGGTATCCTGCGGGAAAGTCGTAGGCCCGGGAGGAACCATGAAATACGGCAACGCGGCGCTCCGTCGCCCCGAGTGCGGGGTCGAGCGCACCATGGACGTCCTGGGGGGGCGCTGGACCACCCTGATCGTGCGTGAACTGCTGGCGGGCACCCGGCGCTTCAGCGAGTTGCGCCGCGCCCTGGAGCGCATCTCGCCCAAGACCCTGACCGCCCGGCTGCGCGACCTCGAAGACCAGGGGGTGCTCATCCGCACCGTCTATGCCGAGGTGCCGCCCCGGGTGGACTACACCCTGACCCCGCGCGGCGAGGCCCTGGGCGAGATCATCGCCGCGATGGCCCGCTGGGGCAGCGCCGAGGGCCAGGCGCTGGAGAGGGAGGCGCCCGGTCAGCGCTCAGAGAACGCCGTGTAGAGCGGGCCGCCGTGCTCCCCATGTCGGTACAGGGACAGGACGCCTGCAGGGGCCGCGCTGGCGGGGCTGAGGTGGTGGCCGCGTGGGCTCCGGCCCTCCGGCCCCAGACGCCGTGAAGGTCCCCTCCTGAGGCCAGACGGGCTCACACGGAGTCCGCACCATTGCTGAACCCGCCAGGACAGCACCGGTTGCCCGTCGCCCTCCCGGACTCCGTGGCGGTTTCTGCCGCCTGCGGTCGGATGTCCGGGTGTTTTCCACCCCCCCTCCACCGGAAGCCGTGTGACACCCGTGGCCCAACCTCCTCCACCCGAGCGGACAGGCAGGACCACAGCGGCGACCGGAACGGGAATTCACCCACCAGGGAAGCGCCGACGGACGAACGGGGGGGGACGGAGACTGGATCAGTCCAGCAGGGTCGGCGACTTGGGCCACGCGAACCAGAAGGTGGCCCCCTGGTCCGGCTTGCCCTCGGCCCAGACGCGCCCGCCGAAACGCTCGCACAGCCGCCGCACGGTCACCAGCCCAACCCCGGTGCCCTCGTAGGAGCGTGAGGGGTGCAGGCGGCCGAACAAGTGAAAGAGGCGGTCTTTCTGGCGCATGTTGAAGCCCGCGCCGTTGTCCTCCACGCCGATGTGGTATTCGCCTTCCGTCTCGCGCACCCGCACGTGGATGCGGGCGATCTCGCGGCCCTTGCTGTACTTCAAGGCGTTGGCAACGTATTCGTCCAGAATCACGAAGAGGGCCTGGCTGTCCCCCTGCACGGTGGGCAGCGGATCGTGGGTGACGTGGACATGGCGGCCCTCCATGACCGGCTGGGCGTGCTTGAGCACCTCGCGCAGCACCCGCTCCAGGTCCACCCGGCGCAGCCCGAGCCGCATCCGGCGCATCTGGAGGTAGCGGTCCACCGAGGCGAGCAGCGCGATGATCTGCTGCACGGCCCGCTCGCTCTGGAGCAGGGGCCGGGCGACCTCTTCGGGCACGCTCTCCCCCAGGGCACGCCGGGTCAGCCCCAGATAATTCATGGCCCGCGCGACCGGAAGCTGGAGCTGGCGCAAGACCACCGTGACCACGCCTTCCAGTTCCTGCTGGGCGGCCCGGAAGCGGGTGGCCCCGGCCTGAAGCTGGGTGTCCTGGGTGGCCGCCTGGTCCAGCAGGCTGCGGTGCGCTTCCTTGTACGGCGTGATGTCGGTGACGACCAGCCGCAGCGGTCCCGGCGCACTGCCCGGCGCCGGGCCGGCGAGGTCAAACAGCACGTCCAGAACGGTGCCGTCCGCATGCAGCAGTTGGCCCTCGGCGCGGACCCGCCCCCTGACCCCTTCCGCCTGCCCCAGCAACCACTCGAAGGTGCCCTGGGTGCCCGGCGTCAATAGGCGCGTGACGGGGCGGCCCCGCAGCGCCTCCGCCCCCACTCCCAGCAGCGTACAGGCCGCCGCGTTGGCCTCCTGCACCCGGCCCCGCGAATTCAGCAGCAGGTAGGGCACCGGCGCCTCGCTGAACAGGGTCAGGGCCTGCGCCCAGGACAGGCGCTCACCTTCCGGGCCGCGCCCATGAGACTGGAGGTCAGTGGTCTTTTCGTCGGACATCTTGCCAGATGCTATCCGAGGGCGTCTGGGGAAAAGCGGACGGGCGGGTGAGCGAAGTAGATTCCAATCACGGCCTTCATCTGCTGCTCATGATTAGATGTTGATGAGAAGCGGGTTGGACCTGAAACTTCCACGTTGAACGGGCTTCTGACATTCAGGCGATTCAGCAGGCGCTGAACGACAGTTGCCGCCTCATCACAGGCTCATCACACGTGACAGATGTGTGATCGGCCTCTTTTTAGAACTGTGCGCAGTCCATTCGGGAGTTCGCCCCCGCGTGACCGGGGACACCGTCCCCCCGCCTCCCCGAGGCAGAAAGGAGTTGATATGGCCCTCTTCGGCGATTTGCAAGACCACGCGCTCGGTGACCTGCTCAAGGTGCTCGCCGTTCAGACGGGCACCCTCTATTTCCACGAGGCGTACCAGGGCCGCACCCTGGAACTCATCCTGACACGCGGGCAACTCCGCGCCCTGTACTTGGACGGCTTTCCGGTGATGGAGGGCGAGCGGGCGCGGGACATCCTGCGCGAGCTGGGAGCGCAGGGCCGGGGCGCTTTTGAGTTTCAGCGCCGCGAGCACGCCCCCGGCACCCTGACGTTCTACGACCTGCCGCTGTCGGGCATGCTGGACACCGACGCCGCCGTTGCCCCGGAGCACCTGCCGCACGCGGACACCCGCTTCGGGACCGTGCCCGGCAGCCCGCCCGTGCCCGCGCCTCTGGCCGGAACGTGGGCCGTGCTGCGCCCCGCGCTGCACACGGGCGCGAGCGCCGCCGAGCTCTCTCGGCAGGTGGGCTGGAGCGAGGACGACGTGCGGGCCGCGCTGCACCGCCTGCGGTCGGCGGGGCTCGTCGCGCCGCTGCGGGCCGCCGCCGTGCCGGGACCGGTCGCCGCCGTGAGCGCCGCGCCCGTGCCCGCCGTCTCCGCACCCCTGGTGCAGCGGCTGCTGGGTGCCCTGCGCCGTCTGGGCGGGGGGGCGCGGGCATGACCCTGCTTTCTCCCCAGGCCCCCCTCAAGCTCGTCGTGTCCGGCCCGGTCGGGGCAGGCAAGACCACCTTCGTGCAGACGCTCTCGCAGACCCCGGTGGTCGCCACCGAGGCCGAGGCCAGCGAGGACATCGGCAAGACGAACACCACCGTCGCCTTTGATTTCGGCACCCTGCACCTCGGCGGGCACGACCTGCACCTGTACGGCACCCCCGGCCAGGACCGCTTCAGCTTCATGTGGGAGGTGCTGTGCGAAGGGGCGCTCGGCCTGGTGCTGCTCGTCGCCGGGGACCGCCCGCAGGACTTCGCCCACGCCCGCAGCATCCTCGACTTCATCACCAGCCGCATCGCGGTGCCCTTTCTCGTCGGGGTGACCCGCCAGGATCAGGCCCGCGTGTGGGACCCCGCCGACGTGGCGCTGTATTTCGGACTGCCCGAGGAGCAGGTCGTCGGGCTCAACGCCACCGACCCCGCGCAGGCCCAGGGCGTGCTCGCCCGGCTGCTCGAATCCACCCTCTCGCCTCAGCCCCTGCGCGGCTGAACCCCCCCCAGGAGACCCCCATGACTGCCATCCTCAGCAAGCAAGACCGCCTCAACGCCTCCCTGACCAACCTGCGCACGTCCATGCCCGAGCTGCGCGGCGCCTTGATCGCTACCGTGGACGGCCTGCCCATCGCGCAGGCGATGAGTGACGGCACCGACGCCAACCGCGTGGCCGCGATGGCCGCGACCGCCCTGGGCCTGGGCAAGCGCATCAACGACACCCTGGGCTCGGGCCAGCTCACCGACATGAGCGTGAGCGGCGCCTCCGGGCAGGTGTACATCTACGCGGCGGGCACCAAGGGCGTGCTGGCGGTCGTGACCCCTCCCGGCATGAACCTCGGGCTGCTGCATATGGAAGCCCGCGACACCGCGCAGGACGTCGCCAGCATCCTGTAACCCCCTGCCAGGTCCAGAGGTCCGAATGACGCCTCGGCCTTCCCCCCCTTCCTCCCCCCTCAGCCACCTGCTCGCCACCCTCTATCCCCACTCTGCCAGGAGACCCCCCATGACTGCGACTGCTGCCCAGCCCCTGCGTCCCATCGTCGGAGACTTCAACTCCATCGTCTGCTTCAAGGCCGTGATCGTCGGCGTCGAGGACACCCTCGGCGAGGACGGCGCCGCCGTGGTCTTTACCCGCGCCGGGAAGGTGCGCGGCCGCAACCTCGCCAGTGACCTCGGCGTCGCGGGCAGCAACGTGCCGGTCGAGGAAATCGCGCCCCTGCTCGACGCCGCCATCGGCAAGAACGGCACCTGCCTGGCCGCCGTCACCCGGTCCTACCGGCAGGGCGAGGACATCGTGATCGAGACCCAGGACACGGCCTGCTCGGCGGGTGAGCCGATGGGCAGTGACCGCAAGTGCACCTTCACGCTGGGCGCGGTCTGGGGCGCCTTGGAGGCCATCACCGGCCAGACCTACCTGGGCGAGCACACCGAGAGCGTGCTGCGCGGCGGAAGCTGCGACAAGTTCGTCTTCAGCCCGCTCTGATCCCGCCCGGCCTCCTTCCACCCCCTCTGACCGGGGACCGTGGGAGGAGGCCTCGTTCGGCCCCACGCCCCAGCTCCCCGGAAAGGTGACCTTCCTCCATGCCGCTGTGCCCGACTGCCCCCACGCTGCCCGCCCGCCCCTTCCATACCGCCCCGCCGCCACTGGAGCGCCCCGGCTGGCGGTGCCGTGCCTACCGGGAAGTGGTGGACCGGGCCATCGGCTGGCCGCCCACCGCGCACGCGGGCCGGGTGGCGTGTCTGGCAGGCGCGGTGGCCCGCGACCTGGGCCTGAGTCCGGCGCAGATTCGCGAAGCGTACCTTGCCGGGCTGCTGCACGACAGCGGCAAGCTGCTGATCTCCAGGCGGGTGCGGCGCAAGGCCGGGGCGCTCGACCCGCGCGAGTGGCGGCAGATGCAGCGCCACCCGGTGTACAGCGCGGGGCTCTCGCGGCTGGTGCCCGGCCTGTCCTTCACGGTCTGGCAGGCAGTACGCCACCACCACGAGCGGCTCGACGGCAGCGGCTACCCTGGCGGCCTCGCCGGGGACGCCGTGCCGCTGCTGGCCCGCATCCTGGCGGCCTGCGACGTGTACGACGCGCTGAGTTCGCCCCGCACCTACAAGGCCGCGTGGGCACCCGACGCCGTGTGGGCCGAACTCACCGCGCTCGCGGGACGCCACTTCGACCCCCAGGTACTTGCCGCGCTGAGGCGCTGCGTGCCGGAGCCCGCGCCGATGCAGGCGTGACCCGCGCTACCCCCGAAACAGCCGCCCCAGCACCCCCCAGTAGTGCCCCGGCACCAGCCGCGCGAGCAGGTCCACCGCGCGGGCGTCGTTGCCGACGAGGACGCGGGGGGCGCGGCGGCCCGTTGCCCGCAGGATGATCTCGGCGGCCCGCTCGGGAGGCAGTCGCAGGAGGCGGTCCTGGGCGCGGCGCCCGGCCTCGATCTCGGCGGGGCTGGCGCCGGGAGCGACCTCGGCGCGGCGGGCGATGTTCGTGCGGACACCGCCGGGATGCACGACCGTCACGCCGATGCCGTGCCCGGCGAGTTCGTGGCGCAGCGCTTCCGAAAAGCCGCGCACCGCGAACTTGCTCGCGCTGTAGGCCGCCTGCCCCGGCGGGCCGATGATGCCGTAGAGGCTCGACAGGTTCACGATCTGCCCCCCCAGTGACGAGCGCAGCGCGGGCAGCAGCGCCCGGCACAGGGCCACGGTCGCCCCAAAATTGATCGCCAGGACCCGGTCAAACTGTTCCGGCGTGACCTGCTCGAAGGTGCCGCCGAGCGCGACCCCCGCGTTGTTGACGAGCAGGGTGATCCGGCCGTGCGCCCGCAGCACCTCGTCCGCCAGGGCGGGAATGCCGTCCGTGTGCGCGAGGTCGGAGATGTGGGCCGTGACCCGCAGGGCCGGATACCGGGCGCGGAGGGCCGCCGCGACCCGCGTGAGCCCCGGCCCGTCCCGGTCAATCAGCGCGAGGTGGCTGCCCCGCGCCGCCAGCCCGTGCGCGAGCGCCTGCCCGATGCCGCTCGCCGCGCCCGTGAGCACCGCGACGCCGCCCGCGAAGACGTAGGGCTTCACTCGGCCCTCCTCTGGGAGCACGCCACGCGGCGGCCACTGGGGCGGGGGTCGACGGGGGCGGCGGGCGGCCGCTGCGTGACAGGGGGGGTCATGCCTGTTCCTCCAGAAAGTCCAGCACGAGACGGTTGAATTCGGCCGCCCGTTCGAGCTGCGGGACGTGGCCGGTGTCGGGAAAGAGGTGGGTGCGGGCGTGGGGGGAGAGGCGGCGGGCCTCCTCCAGATGGACGGCGGGCAGGATGCGGTCGCGGTCGCCCCAGACGATCAGGGTGGGGAGGGCGCGGCCCGCGAGGCCCCCCGCCAGCGTGCGCCGCCACTCCGGATGCAGGCCGCGCCACGCCCCCAGATGCCGCGCCACCCGCAAAAAGGCCCGCGCCGCGCCGGGTTGCCGCCCGAGGTGCTCGGCCCAGCGCACCCGCTCGGGGGTGACGTGCCGGGGGTCATGAAAGAGGCTCGCCACCGTCCGCCGCGCCGAGAGGGGTGAGGGCCGCAGCAGCACCTCGCCCAGCCGGGGCACGGTCGCCAGCCGCAGGGCCAGGGCGACCCTCCCCCCGAAGCCCGCGCTGCTCACCAGCACCAGCGCCCGCGCCCGCTCGGGATACAGCAGCGCGAACTGCGCCGCGACCGCCCCGCCCAGCGAGTTGCCGATCAGGGTGACGGGCCGGGTCTCCCCCACCGCGTCCAGATAGTGCCGCACGAACCGGGCCAGCCCCGCCAGCGTGTAGGGCACGTCGGGCTTGTCGGTCAGGCCGAACCCGATCAGGTCCGGGGCATAGACCGAGTGCCGGGCGGCAAGCGGCCCCACCGTCTCCGACCAGTCCTCCAGGCTGCGCCCGATGCCGTGCAGCAGGACCACGGGCGGCCCGGTCCCCGCCTGAACGTGGCGGGTGCGGACGCCGGAGACCTGCAGCAAGGTGGGTGGGGGCAGGGCCGGGGCCAGCCCGGCGAGCGGGGGGGCAGGTTGCACGGTGGGGTCAGTATAGGGCGGCGGTCGGCGGCCTGCCGCTTCCCCTCAGGGCTTGAACCCCTGCACGCTGACGGTGAGCACGTAGCCGCCCCCCTCCTTTTCCCAGGGGCGGATGCCCAGGGTGCCCAGCGCCTCGCGCCCGTTGAGGTCCCGCAGGCTGTAGGTCACCACCCGCAGGGGGCCGTCGGCCGTGTCGGTGCGGGCCTTCCACCCGGCGGCCTTGAGCTGCGCCGAGTAGAAGTTGAAGACCTCGCCCGCCGGACGGGTGGTCTGCACGTGCGCGGAGCTGATGGCCCCATTGGGGACGGTCGGCGTGTACCCGCCCTTCACGGTCGCGCCGGGAAAGGCCTTCAGCAGCGGCAGGCTGGACTGTGGGCGATAGGTGGGCGCCTTTTTCAGGTTGGCGATGGCCTGCGCGGGCACCACGTTGACGCCGAGTTCGACCTCGGTGCGGCCTCCCCGCTCGACAAGGTTGGCATTCAGGACGAAGTTGGTGCCCCCCTCGCGGTAGTACCCCTGATTGCGGGCCGTCTGCTGGGTGGCAAAGCCGATGGGCTGGCCGTAGAGGGGCTGGGGCTTCCAACCGCCCGCCTCCAGACTCTTTTGCAACGCCGCGCGGGTCTCCTCGGCGGGAAGGGCGCTCCCGGCCAGAATGCGCCAGTAGACGTAGCCGCCCCCCTGCTGGCCCGTGCGGACGCTGGCGAGCACCTCCAGCGGCGCGTCCAGGCGCAGCGGCAGCGTGCCCGGCACCGCCCCGTAGGTGACCTGGGTGTCGCCACTCGGCCCGGCCATGCTGCGCAGCAGGCGCTCGACGAGCTGCGCGGCCTGCTCGGCGGTGGGGGAAGACTGGGCCGGGGCCGTCTGGGCGAGCGCGGGCAGGGACGTGGCCCCCACGAGGAGGGCCGCCAGCAGCGTGGGTTTGGGCATGGTCCCAGCCTACCCGGCGGGCCGGGCAGGTCATCCGCCCAAAGGTGGAGCCGCCTCCCCCGGCCCGGCGGGCAGGGTAAAGAAGAAGGTGCTGCCCTCGCCCGGCGTGCTCTCGACCCACAATCTCCCGCCGTGGCGCTCGACGATCTTCTTGCACACCGCCAGCCCGATGCCCGTGCCTTCATACTGCTCGCGGCCGTGCAGGCGCTGGAAAATCTCGAAGATGCGCCCGAAGTACTGAGGCTCGATCCCGATCCCGTTGTCGCGCACCGCGAAGCGCCAGAAGTCGCCCTCGCGCTCGGCCCGGACGTGGACTTCGGGGAGAACGCCCTCGCGGCGGTACTTCACGCCGTTGGAGATCAGGTTCTGGAGGAGCTGGTCGAGCTGCTGCGGGTCGGCCAGCACGCGGGGCAGCGGGTCACGGGTCAGGCGGGCGCCCGCGAGGTCGGCCCCCCGTTCCAGGCGGCGGCGCACCGCGTCGAAGACGGCGCCGCTGTCGACCGTCTCCGGCTCGCGCTGGGTGGTGTGGACCCGCGAAAAGGTCAGGAGGTCGTCCACGAGGCGCTTCATGTGCTCGCCGCTTTCCACGATCTGGGCGAGGTACATCCGGCCCCGGTCGTCGAGCCGGTCCCCGTAACGGCGCTGGGTCAGCCCGGCGAAGCTGGTCATCGCCCGGATGGGCGCTTGCAGGTCGTGCGAGGCGACGTAGGCGAACTGTTCGAGTTCGGCGTTGCTGCGTTCCAGTTCGGCGTTGGTCTGCTCCAGTTCGGCGGTGCGCTCGGCCAGCAGGGCGACACTCTCGGCCCGCTCCAGCGCGAGGCCCAGGCTGCTCACGACCGTTTCCAGCACGGTGCGGTCGGTGGCGTTCCAGGGCCGCCCCTCGAAAATCACGGCGATGAGGACCCCCACCACTTCGCCCCGGCGAAGCACCGGCAGCGAGGCGACGGTGCTGACGTGCTGCACGATCTCCTCGGGAGTGTCGCTGCCCCGCGCGTAGGCGTCCTGATAGTAGGGGCGCCGGGTTTCCCAGGGCACGTCCACGCTGGGGGTCACGCCCACCCGCGGTCCGGCGTCGATAAAAGCCTGGAGTTCGGCATTCCCCACGTCCCCGACCTGCACCCGGTTGCGCCAGCGCTCGCCCTCGCGCTCGTAATACAGCGCGTAGCCGGGCGGCAGCAGCGAGAGGATCACCTCCTGGGCGCGGCGCACGAACAGCCGGGGATCACCCTGCGCGGCGAGGTCGCCCGTGAGGTGCGCGAAGCCCTCCAGGGCGCGGGTCCGGGCCGCGAGTTCGCCGTTCTGTCGCTCCAGCAGGGCGGTCGCCCCGGCACGCTCCAGGGCGAGCTGAAAGCTGCGGCCCACCGCCCGCATCACGGCGCGTTCGTGCTCGGTCCAACGCCGGGCGACGAGGGTCCCCACCGCGAGCAGCGACCGGACCTCACCCCCGGTCACGACAGGCACAAAGGCCGCCGCCCCGTACTCCACGGCGCTGGGCAGGGCGTTGGCCTCGGCGTCCCAGGCGTCCACGAAGACCGCCTCACTGGACGCCGCCGCCCGCGCCAGATCGGGCGCGTCCACCGGAACACCCCTGCGGAGCTGCACGACGACCTCAGGGTCGATGTCCTCTGACCACACCCGCCCCCACCAGCGGTCCTCCGCCAGTTCGTAATAGGCCACGCTGACGTGCCCCAGCGTGGTCCGCATCACCCGGATGGCCTGCTCAGCCAGCGCCGCCACATCGGTCTGGGTGCCCACCGCCTCGCCAAAGGCCACGAAGGCGTCGAGCGCCGCCGCCCGGTTGGCGAGTTCGTGGGTGGCGGCCCCGATCCGGCCCTCCAACTCGACGTTCAGCACGCGCAGCCGCGCCTCGGCCCGCTGGCGGCGCTCCAGCTCGGCCTGCGCAAGTTCGATCAGGCGGGCATTCTCGACCGTCACGGCGGCGAACTGCGCGAGCTGCACGAGGATGTGTTCGTCCCGCGCGGTGAACTCGCCCCCCACGCGGTCGCTGAGCTGAATCAGGCCGATGTTGCGCCCACCCTTGCCCACCAGCGGCACCGCCAACCAGCCGCGCATGGGGGGGTGCTCGGCGGCGTGCGCCCCGAAGCCCCGCCACGCCGGATGCGCTTCCAACTCGGCCTGGGTCAGGCGCAGGGGCCGGTTGACCCGGCAGACCAGCGCGTAGATGCCGCTGCCGTCCGGGGGCACGGCGTAGTCGCGCCACGCCGCGTACTTGTCGCTCAGGGACACGGCCGTAATCGCCTGCGCCCAGTCCTCGCTCACGGTCAGGCTCACGACCGACTGGTGCGCGCCCACCAGCGTGCGGGCCTCCTCGGTGATGACCTCCAGCGCTGCCTGGAGTCCCCGCGCCTGCCCGA
The DNA here is from genome assembly GCF_024171495.1 of Deinococcus sp. HSC-46F16. Lineage (NCBI taxonomy): Bacteria > Thermotogati > Deinococcota > Deinococci > Deinococcales > Deinococcaceae > Deinococcus > Deinococcus sp. HSC-46F16. Next base: position 91,238 of record NZ_JALJZW010000003.1, on the reverse strand, counting down.
TCCGCAGCGCCGCCCGCGCCAGCCCCCCCACCGGATCGCTCTCCCTGGCCGGGTCCGGGCCGCTCGCCCAGGCCAGCCGCCCGAGGTGCAGCGCCGCCTGCCCCGCCAGCAGCCGCGCGAGCCGCTCCTCGGCCGCTCCCATCGTCCCCGGCCACGCCAGCCCCAGCAGGACCAGTGGGGCCGCCTCCCCGGCCTGGAGGGGAAAGAAGGCGGCGCCCCCCTCTCCCGGCTGCGGGAACTCGCGGCGCTCCCACACCGCCCGCAGGGTCGCCGCGTCCGGCCGCTCGGCCCAGTCGCCTGCCTGCGCGGCGGGCTCGGGGGCGATCTCCCCTTCTCCTCGCGGCACGAGCCACGCGGCGGCCGGAACGTGCAGGGCCGCGTGGGCGTGGGCGAGCAGCGTCTGCACCACCTCTTCCGGGCGCTGGGCCGCCGCGAGGGCCTCGGCGGCGGCAGCAAAAGCGTCACTCTGAACGGGGGAAGTGGGCGGGCGGACCATGCGGGCAGGATACGGTGTGGGGTGATCCGGGGGGCGAGGGGAGGGTGTCCCGTAACCCAGAGCGGCCGAGGAGGTGTTCGAGGGACACGCAGCGCGGCCGGACACTCCCTCCTTGCGGCGGCGTTCCCCGGACGAATGCACTAGGCTGGGGGCCTGATGGTTTTCCGGCTCGCCCGCCCCGCCCCGTTCGCCTCCCGCCCCGGCCCGGAGCCGCGCCCGTGAGCGGCGGCCTCGTCGCGCTGCTCGACGACGTGGCAGCCATCGCCAAGCTCGCGGCGGCGTCGGTCGACGACATCGGCGCGGCGGCGGCCAAGGCCGGGTCCAAGGCCGTGGGGGTGGTCGTGGACGACACGGCGGTCACGCCCCGCTACGTGACGGGCTTTACCCCCGACCGCGAACTCCCCATCATCTGGCGCATCGCGCGGGGGTCGCTGCGCAACAAGGTCGTCTTTATCCTGCCCGCCGCGCTGCTGCTCAGCCAGTTTCTGCCCGCCGCCATCACCCCAATCCTGATGCTGGGCGGGGCCTACCTCTGCTACGAGGGAGCCGAAAAGGTCTACGAGGCCCTCAGCGGCAACAAGAAGGGTCACCACGGCGAGGAACCCGCCGCCGTGACTGGGCAGGCCCGCGAGGAACAGATGGTCGCGGGCGCGATCCGCACCGACTTCATTCTCTCGGCCGAGATCATGGCGATCTCGCTGGCGGAGGTGGCCGACCAGACCTTCTGGCTGCGGGCCGTCACGCTGCTGGTCGTGGCGCTGCTGATCACGGCGCTGGTGTACGGAGTCGTGGGCTTGATCGTGAAGATGGACGATTTCGGGCTGCGGCTGGCAAACCGCGAGTCGGGAGTCAGCCGCTCGGTCGGGCGGGGGCTGGTGCGGGGCATGCCGAAGATTCTGTCGGCCCTCTCGGTGATCGGCACCGCCGCCATGCTGTGGGTCGGCGGGCACATCCTCCTCGTCGGGCTGGAGGAGTTCGGCCTGGGTGCTCCCCTCCACGCCGTGCACGACCTCGCGGTGGCGGCCGGACACGCCGTTCCCTTTGCGGAAGGGGCCGCCGAATGGCTGGTCGAAACGCTGGGGTCGGGCCTGCTCGGGCTGCTCGTCGGGGGCCTGATCGTGGGCGTCATGCACCTGCTGCCGCGGCGGAAAGTCCCCGCACACTGAGCCTGGGAGCGTGGGGCGAGGTAGGGGCCTGGAGGCGAATACCGTGAAGGGCGGACCATCCCCACGCCCGTGGGGAACTCCCTTTCGCGCGCGGGCCGCGCCGACGACAATCCGGACCATCCCCACGCCCGTGGGGAACTCCGCCATCTGCTCTGCAAAGGCGAAGCTCTGCGCGGACCATCCCCACGCCCGTGGGGAACTCAGGTGCTACGCGGCGAATACGCTCCACCACGTCGGACCATCCCCACGCCCGTGGGGAACTCTGGCCGCCGAACGGAGCGCCCTACCTGCATGTCGGACCATCCCCACGCCCGTGGGGAACTCATTCAAAAACTGTTTAGCGCCTTTGCCGCGCTCGGACCATCCCCACGCCCGTGGGGAACTCCCCGCCTCCGCATAAGCGACCAAGCCGAAAACCGGACCATCCCCACGCCCGTGGGGAACTCGTCACGCCCTGGCCGCCCTGCGGGGGCACGGCCGGACCATCCCCACGCCCGTGGGGAACTCGAGCCGCCCAAACTCCCGCACGTCAGCGCGGGCGGACCATCCCCACGCCCGTGGGGAACTCGGGAGTGGCGGCGGGCGAGGTCTACCGCGTAACGGACCATCCCCACGCCCGTGGGGAACTCTGGAAGCGGGCGGGAGCGGTCATGCCCCGCACCGGACCATCCCCACGCCCGTGGGGAACTCTTCTTCGGGCAACCACTCGGGGAGGATGAGATCGGACCATCCCCACGCCCGTGGGGAACTCTCCTGATTGAGGAAGGCATCGGCCAAGCCCTCCGGACCATCCCCACGCCCGTGGGGAACTCCCGTCCCAGATCGTCTGCAAGGTCTCGTCGGCCGGACCATCCCCACGCCCGTGGGGAACTCGTGAGCAGCGAAGCCGACGGCAAGGGCACCGTCGGACCATCCCCACGCCCGTGGGGAACTCGACCCCTGCACCATCGAACTGGTCGAGAACGCCGGACCATCCCCACGCCCGTGGGGAACTCCCGCCGGGCACTGCCTACCCGACTGGAACCACCGGACCATCCCCACGCCCGTGGGGAACTCGCCTCGGTCAGCGGAAGGAAGTGACGCGCCTGCGGACCATCCCCACGCCCGTGGGGAACTCAGGGCCACCATGCCCGCGCCCGTGAGGGCATCCGGACCATCCCCACGCCCGTGGGGAACTCCCCTCGGCCAGTTGGCGGTACTGATCGCGCAACGGACCATCCCCACGCCCGTGGGGAACTCCCCGCCCTGCCCCTGCCTCCCGTGGACGTGAGCGGACCATCCCCACGCCCGTGGGGAACTCCCTTCAAGGGCCCGGTGGCAGTTTTCGCACCACGGACCATCCCCACGCCCGTGGGGAACTCGGGGATGCACGCGGCCTCACGCCGCTGGAGAACGGACCATCCCCACGCCCGTGGGGAACTCACTTGAGCCACCCGGCCTTCAGCCCAGTTCCCTGCCCCTGACCCCCACGCCGGAGGTCGGGTCCGGCACACATTGTCATGCGACTCGGGGAAGCCCGCTCCCAGTGTAGGGCGCGTGCACTCGGCACAGGCGTGGTTGTAAGCGGTCAGGAGCGTAGGCCGGAACGGGGCGACACCGGACGAATCCTCTCTCAGACAATCCGGCGCAACGTGGCGACCGGTTTCGTCGCGGGCCTGGCCCACAGTGCGCGGCGTCACCGCCAGGAGCGCCCCGGAGCGCGGCCAGGGGCGGCGACCCGCCCGGCACGCCTGGCCGCGTGCCCCAGCCCCGCCTCTGCCCACCACAGTCAGGACCCCCAGGGGGTGCCTGAGGGGGAGGCCTGTTGTCCCAGGAGGCCCGCCCATGCGTGTCCTGTGCTCTGTCCTGACCGCGCTGCTCGCCCTCACCCCGCTCTGCGCGCCTGCCCGCGCCGAGGCCGCCCCGCCCCCGCCCCCGGTCGCCACCGGCATGGCCGACTCTCCTCCCACGCTTCCGCAGGGGGACGATCCCAAGGGGGGCGGCGGCCTGGGCTGAACCCGGCGCCTAGGCCAGGCCCCGCTCCTGCAGCCAGTGGGGGCTGGCCTCTCTTTCAGGGCGGGGCGGACCGTCCTAGACTCGCACGGATGTCGCCCGCCGACCGCCGCCCCCCCGGCTCTCCCGTCACCGTCAGTCCCGCCGAGTGGGACGCTTCCGTTCAGGCCCTGCTGGCGGCGGGGCGAGCGCAGGACGCCCTCCAGACCCTCGCGCGGGCGGCGGAGGCGGCCACGCAGCCTGCCCGCTTCGGGGAACTGCTGGAGCTGTTCCTGACGCTGCCCCCGGAGGCGCGGGAGAGCCGGGAGGGGGTGCGGCTGCACCTGCGGCTGCTGGGCAACGTGCGTCCGGCGGGCGAGGTGCGGCAGTTGACTGAGTGGGCGCTCGGGGCGGGGCTGGAGGCTCCCTTCGTGCACGCCATTCACGCCTGGGCGCTGGCCCAGGAGGGCGAGTATGCCGGGGCACTCGCGGCCGCCGACCGTGCCCTGGCCGGGGAGACGGAGCTGGCTCCCCACGAGGCGGGCGCAGCGTGGCGGGTGCGGGGCCGCTCGCTGGCGCACCTGGGGCGGGAGGGCTGGCAGGCGGCCTTTACGCGGGCGGCGACCTTTGCCCAGGGCCGGGCGCTGGGCATCCTGCGCATGGAGGAAGGGGCGCTGCTGGGCCGCTCCGGAGACCAGACGGGAGCGCTGGGGGCCTATGCCGAGGCGCTGACCCTCTTCGGGCACGACGGGCACCACCGCGCCTGGACGCTGCACAACATGGGGCTGGCCTGCCTGGTTTCGGGGCGCTTCGAGGAGGCCGAAGGCTATTTCGCGCGGGTGGCGGCGATCCGGCGCGGCGCCGAGGGTGCCCGCGCCCGCGCGTGGTGCGGGCAGGCGGCGGCGCGGCGGGCGCTGGGCGAGTGGGCACGGGCGGCGGCCCTCTACCGCCAGGCGGCGGCCGAGGCCGAGCGGCGGGGCGACCCCGACGACGTGCGGCAGGCCCTGCGCGGGCTGGGGCACACCCTGCGCCTCTCGGGGCAGACCTTCGCGGCGCTGGAACCGCTGACCCAGGCCACCCGCGCCGCACCGGGCGACCGCGCCTCGGGCACGTCCTGGGTTTACGTGGACCTCGCCGCCGCCCACGCCGCGCTGGGGCAAGCCGAGCGGGCCGAGGCCGCGCTCGCCCTCACCGGCCCGCTGGAGGGCGAGGACGAGGGCCGAGCCCGCATCGTGCGGGCCGAACTCGCCCGGCAGCGGGGGGACGGGGAGGGGGCGCAGACCCTGCTGCGGACCCTCGACCCCGGCACCCTCTGGGCGCGGGAGGAAGCGCACGCCTTTCCCGAGCTGTTCGCGCTGCTCTCGGCGGCGGGCCTGTCCACCCCGGCCCCCCTGCCCCGCCCCGCCCGCACGGTGGTCCGGGTGCGGGCGATGGGCACGCCGCGCGTGGAAGTCGGCGGGCGCCCGGTGCCCCTCGGCGGCCCCGGCCTCGCGGTGCTGTGTGCCCTGCTCGACGGCGGCGGCGAGGGTCTGACCGACCTGCTCGCGGAGGTCGTGGAAGACGGCACGCCCCGCCCGCCCCGGCTTCAGCGCCAGCGCGTCTCGGCGGCAGTGCGGGCGGTGCGGGACGCGCTGGGCTGGCCGGGGAGCGTGGGGAGCGTCCCCGGCGGCTACCGCCTCGACCCCGCCGCCGGGTGGCACTACGACGTGGGGGAGGCGCTGCGGCGGGGCGAAGCCGTGGAAACCTTCCTGCCCGGCCTCGCCCTTCCCTGGGTCCTGGCCCGCGAACAGGAGTTGAGGCAAGCGGACGCAAATCGGTTGAGCACACAGGTCGACCGGGCCTAGGAGTGACACTCGTGCGACAGCCGCCCGGCATCCTCCGCGTTGGAGGACCACCGTGGGCGAGCCCCAGCAGACACATCCCGAGACTGACCTTCCGACCCCCCGGCCCCGACCCCTGCCCCGTCAGCCTCTGGTCTGGGACCGCGCCAAACGCCTCGCCGCGCTGGCCGACAAGCTCCGGCAGGCGCCGCGCACCACCGAGCAGCTCGCCGCGTACTTCGGCGTGACCCGGCGCAGCATCCAGCGCGACCTGCTGGCCCTGTCGCAGATGGAACACCGGGTCATCCGCGACCACCAGGGGGCCTACCACATCCCGGAGGCGGGCCGGGCGCTCAAACCCGCCGAGGCACTGGCCGTCTATACCGCTGTGCGGCTGCTGCACCACCACGCGCCCGTGACGAGCGGGCATTACCTCAGCGCCCTGGACACCATCGCGGGCGACCTGCCGCAGCACCTGCGTCATCTGCTGCACCGCTCGCTGCTGGACACCGGGGCCACCCACGCGACCGACCGGGCGCTCGACTTCGTGGCCGCTGCGTGGACGAACCGGGAAGTCCTGCGCTTCGACTACCGCAAGCCCGGCGGCGCAGTCGAGCGCGGCAACGAGCTGGAGGTCTACTTCGTGGAGATCAGCCGCGACAACCTCGCGCCTTACGTGATCGGGTGCGAGACCCGGCACCGGGGGGCCATCCGCACCTTCAAGGTGAGTCGGATGGAGAACTTCGCCCGGCTGGAGCGCACCTATGACATTCCCGAGGACTTCGACCCCCGCGACTACCTCTCGGACGCCTGGGGCGTGATCGGCGGGAAAAACCCGGTCACGGTGCGGGTGCGCTTTGCGCCGGAAGCCGCCTACCGCGTGCTGGAGGGCGGCTACCCCAACGCCACGCGGGTGGACACCACCCTGATCCACCGCGACGGCAGCGTCGAACTCGACATCCGCGCCGGGACCGACGCCAGCGGCCTCCCGCGCGAGCTGATTCCCTTCCTGCTGGGCTGGGGACCCAGGGTCGAGGTCCTCTCGCCGCCCCACGTGCGCGAGCACTGGCTGGGGGAGCTGCGGGCGGCCCTCGCGCGGCACGACCCGACCTATCCGGGGATGCTGGTCGATGTGATGGAGGGACGGCGGTAGGGAGCCCCTCACCCCTCGCTCCTGGGAAGAGGGTTGGATGAGGGGTCTTGTCCGCTTCTCTCCCGGCTCACCCCTTCACGTACACCAGCCCCTGCTCCGGGTCCAGCCGCACCTGAAGGCCCTGCACCTCGGCCACCCCGCCCGTGAAGACCAGCGGCACGGCGTCGCGCAGAAGCGGATGCGCCCGCCAGCCCCGGTGTTCATTGCCCAGCGACTGCCCCTGCCCGTCCCACTTCGTCAGGCTGAAGCGCACGAGTTCCCAACGGGAGACGCCGAGGGAGCGGCGGTAAATCTGGATGGCGTGGGCAGTGTCCGCCTTGCCCAGCCGGTCGAACAGCGGCGCGATGTCCCCTTGCCCCCGGTCCCAGAAGGGCGAGCGGCAGACCCGCCAGGCCCCGTTCTCGGCCCGCTCCACCGGCACGACCCGCACCCCCTCCTCGCCCAGGCGGGTGCGGGGGCGCTCCGGTTCCTCCCCGGCTCCCACGGCGGCGGGGTCGTCGCTGAGGCTTTCGCTGTCGGGGTCGGCGTCGGGGCGGCGGTGCAGGGGCGTCTGCCAGAAGTCGGCGGGGCGGCCGATATGGGCGAACATACCCGTCGTGGCCTCGTTGCCGCGCCGGTTCTCCAGGTCCGCCTCGGCCGCTGCCAGTTGCTCACGCTGCTCCGGGGTCAGCTCGGGCGCGGCGAAGCTGGGGGCGTAGACTTCCTGCACCAATTCGTCCAGATCGTCGGGCAAGGTCAGGCCTGCCTCCAGCCGCCGCCGCAGCGAGAGCCACGAGCGGTAGAGCAACGCGGGGGCGTAGACGCGGCCCCAGAACTCGCGCTCCATGCTGGCGTCCGGCCACTCGTCCAGCCCGGCGACGTACAGCACGGCGTCGTCGTGGCCGTGCCGCTTGCCCGCGTTCGCCGCGTGGCGGTGCAGCCGTCCGGCCCGTTGCAGCACGAGGTCGGCGGGCGCGAGGTCGGTGAGCATCACGTCCGCGTCGAAGTCGAGGCTCTGCTCGGCCACCTGGGTGGCGATCAGGATGAAGCGCTCCGGACGGAAAGAGCCTTCAACCTTCTGACCGTCCTCCTCTTCCCTGTACGGCTGCTTGCCCAGGAACTTCCGCACCCGCTTTTCACGCTGCAAGCGCTCGTCCGCCGGGTAGCGGGCGTGGTAGAGCAGCACGCTGACGGCCCGTGGGTCCTTGCCGCCGCCCTTCGTGCAGGTCCGGGCGGTCACCCCCCGCGTCCCCAGCTCGGCCAGCACCCGCGCCTGCACCGCCTGTGCACGCGCCACCGTGTTCACGATCACCGCCACGCACCCGCCGCCCACTGCGAGGTCCACCGCTTGCCGGGCCACCTCCTCCGCCGCGCTGCCCAGGGGCCGCAGGGTGACGTGCTGGGGCGGTCGGCTGGCGTTGCCGTCCTCGTCGTGGTCAGGGATGGTCACGGTCTGGGCCTCTCCTTGCGCCGGGGCCACCGTCAGGCGCGGGTAGGCCGCCGTGGGCGCGTCCTCCACCCCCCAGGCCCGCAGCAGGGCGCGGCGGCCCGACTCGGGAAGGGTCGCGCTCATGATGATCACGCTGGACCCCAGCGCCCGCAGCCACGCGACGAGGGCGGCAATCAACTCGGAGGTGTAGGTGTCGTAGGCGTGAACCTCGTCCAGCACGACCACCCGGTTGCCCAGGCCCCACAGCCGCACGAACTGGTGCGACACGCCCAGCACCCCCAGCAGCGCCTGATCCACCGTGCCCACCCCGTACTCGGAGAGCAGCGCCCGCTTGCGGTTGGTGAACCATTCCTCGGCGCGGATGCCGTAGCCGTGGTCCTCGGCGGGGTCGCGCTCAGCGTTACGGGTACGCTGGACGGTCGCCTGGAACTTCTCGCTGAGCAGCGTGCCCCCGTGCGCGAGTTGCAGGTCGGGCGGGGTCTCGCGGCCCTGCGCGGCCAGGAACTCCGCGAACCGCTCGTACATCGCGTTCCCGGTCGCCTGGGTCGGCAGCGCCACGTACATCCCCCGGTGCCCCGCCGCGTGCTGAAGCTGGATGTGCGCGTAAAAGGCCGCCTCCGTCTTGCCCTCGCCCATCGGGGCCTCCACCAGCACGAGGGCCGGGCCGCTCACGTCGGCCAGGGCCTGCGCCAGTGCTGTCTGAAGGGGGCGGGGCTGGAAGCCGAAGACCTCGGGGAAGGGAGGCAACTCTTCCCGCAGCGGGGCGAACACGGGCCAGCGAATCCCCGCCAGCGTCTGCCGCGCCCGTTCCCGCGCCCGCGCGAAGTAGGCCGCCGGGTCCTCGTAGGCCGAAAAGTCCGTCACTGACGGCAGCGGAAAGGAACTCCCCAGCCAGTCCGCGAAGCTGGTCAGCCCGGCGAGGCGCATGAAGGCGGCGGGGGTGAGGGTGGGGGCGGTGGGGAGGGCGTCGTAGCGGGCGCCGGTGCCCTGCGTCACGAGGCGGCACAATTCCTTGCGAACCTGCCCCCAGCGGGCATCCCCGGTCTGGGCCTGCGCGAGGTTGAGTTCGCGCTCCTCCACCCGGAACCCGTGGTGGCACCCCACCGCGTCCGCGACTCTCCGTGCCACCGGCCCCGGCCACCCCAACCCGGTCAGGAAGTCCGGCAGCACCACCTGGCTCACCACCCCGTGCGGCGCGTAAGGCTCGCGCAAGTCGGCGGGAAAACGCAGCGCCGGGTCTACCCCATTTTTCCCCTCGGCCCACAGCACCTGAAAAGCCGGGCTTGCCTTCCCCAAGTCGTGCAACGCCACCAGCGCCAACGTCCAGGCCAAAGCCTGCTCGCCCTCCAGCCCCAGGTCGCCCTCAGACAGTGCCCGCGTCTGCGGCGGCTCCAGGCTTAAAATCTCCGCCGCGCACGCCGCCACGTCCAGCAGGTGGTTGAGGACGGGCAGCCACGCGCCCTGCGTGCCGTCTGCGTTCTTCTTCGCACTCTTGGCCCACAGGGTCCGCGCCGCCGCCGTGATGGGGTGGAGTTGAGTCATGCGGGGAGGGTAACCGGAAGGGGCGACGAAACCGGTCGCAGAGGCGCGTCCCCGTACCCATGATGGAAGCTGGCTCAACTTTTGTGCTGCCTCTAGCGCGGCGAATTCGCCTGTGACAGTCCAGCGACACCCTTCCCCGACAATGGCCGTGGAGGTGAACCGTTGGACACTTTTTCCCTGCTGGACAGGGAGTGGATTCCCGTTGTCGCCCGAGGCGGCGAGCGGCGGCACGTCTCCCTGCGGGATTCCCTGCTGCGGGCCGCCGACTTCTGCCGCATTGACGCCGGGCACCCGTTGCAGACGGCCGCGCTCTACCGACTCCACCTGACCCTCCTGCACCGGGCGCTTCGGGGACCCAGGGACGCCGAGCAGGGGGCCGACTGGTATCTGGCCGGGCAGTTTCCGGACGACGTGGCCCGCTATCTGGACCAGTACGCCGACCGCTTCTGCCTCTTCGGGCCGCAGCCCTTTATGCAGGTCGCGGGGCTGGACCCGGCCGTGGTGGGCGAGAACTTCCGCAGCCACTGGACCCGCCTCAGCACCGAGGAGGGCAGCCCGAACACGACCGCCCTCTTCAACGTGGAGGCCCGACCCGGCGGCAACCGCAGCGACGCCCTCACGCCCGCGCAGGCGGCGCTGCAACTGGTGGCCCACCAGACCTTCGCGCTGGGGGGCCTGATCAAGCGCTTCACCACGTCGGCGCGGGCGGCTCCGGTGGCGACGGCGGGCCTCTTTCTGGCGGAGGGGGCAAACCTGCACCAGACCCTCTGCCTGAACCTCGTGCCCTACCCAGCGGCCATGCAGGAGCAGGACCTGCCCCCCTGGGAGGAGGAGCCGCTGACCGTGGAGCAGATTCGCGCCCGGTATGATCCCGAAAAACCCCGTGTGGCCGCTGGGTACGCCAGCCGCTACGCCTGGCCGAGCCGCAGCGTCCTGCTGCTGCCCGAGGAGACGCCGGAAGGCGTGGTCGTGCGGTCCATCGGCTTCGGCGCCGGGATTCCGCTGGAGGGGGCGGGCGAGGGCAGCGGCACGGGCACCGACCCGATGGTCAGCCTGCGCCCCAGCCGCGACCCCAAGAACGATCAACCTTTCCCCTACAAGCTGCGGCGTGAGCGGCTGCTGTGGCGCGACATGAATGCTCTGCTGCCTGACCCCGCCGCCCAGGTGTCCGAGGATCGCAAGGGTGGGGTGAAGGTAAAGGCAGGCACGCCGCCCAAGACCGTCACGCACGCCCGCGCCGTGATGCTGGCAGCGGCCGAGCGGCTGGGGCAGATGGGTAAGCCGAGGCCCACCCCCTCCCAGGACGTGCCCGACGACGGTTGGGCCGAGGAAGGCACCCCCGACGCCCGTGCCCCGCACCCGGTCATTCCCGTCGTCGTGTTCGGTCAGCTCACCGACCAGGGCAAAGCCTTTGCCATGCGCCAGGAAACTTACACGCTGCCGGAAGCCTTCATCCAGAACCCGGAGACGTTCCGCGATCACGTGCAGGCGGCCCTGACCGACGCGGGCACCGTGGGCGAGGGCCTGCGCCGCTCGGTTCACCTCCTCGCCCACGCGCTGCTGAAAAAGGACGGCGAGCGCGACCCCCACAAGGACGACGTGGGCAAGCTGGCCGCTCAGATTCCCGCCGAACCGACCTACTGGGCGGGGCTGGATACCCC